>JAIOJS010000564.1 GCA_019911795.1 Thermoanaerobaculia bacterium
GCGACGGCCTTGCCGTCGAGAATCTCGGTCATGGGGATCTCCTCTTTAGGGACGGGTGGCAGAGTACAAACAGACGGTGCCGAACGACAGCTCTTGCCAACCGGAACCGACCAGTCCAGAGCGCTCCAGGTACTCGGTGAAGCCACCTCGCTGGGGAAACTCGAGGACCGAGCCCGGTAGGTAGCTGTAGGCCGAGTCGTGTCGCGACAGGGCCCGCCCGATGAGGGGCAGGATGTGGCGGAAGTAGAAACGGTAGCCGACACCGATGATCGGGTTACGCGGCATGGTGAACTCGAGGATTCTTACCTGGCCGCCGGGGACCAGGACTCGACGAATCTCGTCGAGGGCGACACCGAGATCGGCGACGTTGCGGATACCAAAGGACACCGTCAACGCATCGAAAGTCTCGTCGGCAAAGGGGAGCCGCATGGCATCCGCAGCGAGGGGACCAGGACGTGGGGCCTCGACTCGATCGAATTTCGGGTTGGCCAGGGCGAGCATTGGGATACAGAAGTCGGCAGCGACGACCTTGTGGCCACGGTGTCGTAGAGAGATCGCTTGGTCGCCGGTGCCGCAACAGAGAGCGAGAACCCTCATCGCGAGGATGCCCCCCTGGGCCTCCGTCAGAGACCGGGAAGAACGGCGTCTCCACCAGCGATCCAGAGACAGGGACAGTAGGTGATTCAGGCGGTCGTAGACCGGGGCGACGCTGCCGAACATCGCTTGGACTTTGGGTCCACTCTTGTCTTCGGGTGTAGGGGCGTCAACCATCGGGGAGCGTATGTTACTCGACAGCGGTGGGCCTCAGACGGCGGTCTCGGGAGGAGATACAATGACCAGGGTCTGTCTCCCGTGCCGAGGCCCGGTTCGACGGTTAACCGAGGCGCACGACACTCTTGACATCATCTTTGCACCTCCGTATAGTCGGGGACCCTTTGCGCCGCAAGGGGCGGCACTGTTACGCCGAAAATCAAGGAACGGAAAGAGCGAAGAATGAGCAGGACGTATAGCCCGAAGCTGGGCGAAGTAGAGCGCAATTGGTTCGTCGTCGACGCGACCGGCTTGGCTTTGGGGCGACTCTCTACCGAGGTGGCGAGGGTTCTCACCGGAAAGCACAAGCCGCAGTACGCGATGCATATGGACTCCGGAGACTTTGTGGTCGTGTTGAACGCCGAGAAGGTGATCCTGACGGGCCGCAAGCAGGGACAGAAGGTCTACTACAAGCACACCGGTCGTCCGGGTAGCCTGCAGTCGGAGACCGCTGACGAACTCCTCAATAGAAGGCCCGAACTCCTCGTCGAGCGGGCAGTCAAGGGGATGTTGCCGAAGAACCGACTGGGACGGCAGCAGTTTACGAAACTCAAGGTGTACGCCGGTGGGGAACATCCGCACGCCGCGCAACAGCCGCAATCGCTTAACCTCGGCGCGGTTTGAGGTAGGAGAGAACTTTGAGCGAGACGATTCAGTATTACGGGACCGGTCGGCGCAAGACTGCGGCGGCGCGAGTCTTTTTGCGACCGGGTAAGGGTACGATCGAGGTCAACAAGCAGGACATCGAGACCTACTTCACTCGCGAGACCTTGAAGATGGTGGTGAAGCAGCCTCTGCAGCTTACCGAGACCACCGAGAAGTTCGATATTCTCGTTTCCGTCGCCGGAGGTGGCCCCACGGGTCAGGCCGGCGCTATTCGTCACGGGATCTCCCGCGCGTTGCTCGAGTACAACACCGAGCTCCGGGAGCGCCTCAAGTCGGCCGGTTTCTTGACCCGGGATTCCCGGAAAAAAGAGCGGAAGAAGTACGGTCAACCAGGCGCCCGCAAGCGGTTCCAGTTCAGTAAGCGTTAGGGAGAAGATACGTGGTTCAAGTCAGCATGAAGCAAATGCTCGAGGCCGGTGTTCACTTCGGACACCAGACCCGGCGTTGGAACCCAAAGATGAAGCCTTTCATCTTCGGCAAGCGAAACGGTATCTATATCGTCGACCTGCAGCGCACCGAGAAGATGTTCCGGGAGGCCGCCGAGTTCGCCCACTGGCTCGGCGCAACGGGCCGTCGACTCCTCTTCGTCGGCACCAAGCGGCAGGCTCAGGACGCGATCGAGGAGGAATCCCTCCGCTGCGGTCAGTTCTATGTCACCCACCGGTGGCTCGGCGGAACCCTGACCAACTTCGTCACTCTGCGTGGCTCGATCGAACGTCTCGACGACGCTGAGCGACGTCTCGACGATCCAGAGTCGCCGTTGACCAAGAAGGAACGAGTTCGGCTCGACCGTGAGCGGCAGAAGATGCGGCGCAACCTGCAGGGAATTCGACGCATGCAACAGTTGCCCGACGCGCTGTTCGTGGTCGACCCCAAGCGGGAGGACATCGCGATCGCCGAAGCCAACAAGCTCGGCATTCCAGTGATCGGATTGGTTGATACCAACTGCGACCCAGAGAATATCGACTACGTGATTCCCGGCAACGACGACGCGATTCGTTCCATTCGACTCTTCGCGGGCAGCATCGCTGATTGCTACATGGCGGGAGCCGCGGAGCGTGAGAAGTCTTCGCCTCGCAAAGAAGCCAAGGTGGTTACGGCGGAGGCGGTCACTACCGTCCAGTAGCCGGAGGTTTCGACGCTCTTTGGAGATCCCTCGCGGATCGAGGAGAGCGGTGAGGGGTCAGTCGAGCCGCCGCGGGTCGATTGGCCCTTTTCTACGTAAGGTCGCTCGGTGTGTCCGGTCGAACTTGCAAACTACGGATTGTCAAACAACAAACACGATAAGAGACGTCAATGCGCCGGGGGCGACGTGCCCATGGACCCGGCCTTACTGGACTCCGCTGAGGCGGGGCATGGAGAGACAAGATGAGCGTGACTCCTAAACTGATCAAAGAGCTTCGCGAGCGCACCGGCGCCGGAATGCTCGATTGCAAGAACACCCTGACCGAGACCAATGGTGACATCGAGAAGGCGATCGATCTTCTGCGCACCAAGGGACTCGCCAAGGCCGCAAAAAAGGCCGGTCGAATCGCCTCCGAGGGAATCGTATCGTCCTACATCCACGCTGGCGGCAAGATCGGCGTTCTGCTCGAGGTCAATTGTGAGACCGATTTCGTGGCTCGTACCGATGACTTCCAGGATCTCGTTCGGGATATCGCCATGCACATCGCCGCTGTCGACCCCCGCTTCATTCGTAAGGAAGAGGTCACCGACGATGTTCTCGAGCGTGAGCGCACGATCTTCCGTGAGCAGGCGCTGGCCGAAGGCAAGCCCGCTGCGGTGGTGGATCGCATCGTCGAGGGGAAGATCGGCAAGTTCTACGGAGAGTCGGTGCTCCTCGAGCAGCCCTTCGTCAAGAATCCGGACGTGATCGTCGGTCAGATGGTGGCGGAGAAGATCGCCAAGATCGGAGAGAACATCCAGGTTCGTCGCTTCGCTCGCTTCAAGCTTGGCGAGGGTATCGAGAAGAAGGAAGTGGACTTCGTCCAAGAGGTCATGCAAACCGCCGCCGGAAAGGCGAACTAAGGTTAGCCTCGTGAACGATCGGCCACCTGTGTATCGCCGAGTGCTCCTGAAACTCTCGGGAGAGGCCCTGATGGGGACTCAGAGCTTCGGCATCGACGAGCCCGTGGTGGCCCGTATTGCGGATGAGGTGAAAGAGGTCTACCAGCTGGGGGTGGAGATCGCCGTAGTCATTGGGGGTGGCAACATCATCCGAGGTCTGGCGGCCAGCCACCGGGGCATCGAGCGGGTCACCGGCGACTACATGGGAATGTTGGCGACGGTGATCAACGCCTTGGCCCTGCAGGACGCCCTCGAGAAACGGGGCGTCAATACCCGAGTCCAGACGGCTATCGATATTCGGGAGGTCGCCGAACCCTTTATTCGGCGCCGGGCAATACGGCATCTCCAGAAGGGCCGTTTGGTTATCTTCGCGGCCGGAACGGGCAACCCGTTCTTCACGACCGACAGTGCTGCGGCTCTGCGGGCCAATGAGATCCACGCCGACGTGCTGCTCAAGGGCACGAACGTCGCCGGGGTCTACGATTCCGATCCCAAGACCAACCCCGAGGCTGAGCTTCTGCCCGAGGTCACTTACCAACAGGTGCTCGAGCGCAATCTCAAGGTCATGGACGCAGCGGCGATCAGCCTTTGCCGCGAAAATGACATCCCAATCGTCGTCTTCGACCTGCTTGGGCTGGGGAACGTTCGTCGAGTGGTCTGTGGTGAGCCCCTGGGTTCGCTGGTCAGTACAGAGTTGGGCCGTGGTCGGGGCGTCCGTCCCGATTGATTTGCGGCCTCTGCGACGCCCACTCGACCTCCCCCGACCCCGTGCTTGGTCCGACCGCCCATGGTATGTTTAGGCTCCTTATGAGAGCCATGCGCCCTTCCACATCGCAAGAGGAGCGGAGATGAACGAGCTGTTCCGTGACACGGAATCGAAGATGAAGCAAGCGGTGGAGCACCTCCACGGCGAGATGAAGAAGCTACGAACTGGCCGTGCTTCGCTGACCCTCCTCGACGGGGTCATGGTGGACTACTACGGTACCCAGACGCCGCTCAACCAAGTGGCCAATCTATCGGTGGCCGACGCCAATTTGATCATCGCTCAGCCCTGGGACGCGAGCCAGATCAGCGGCATCGAGCGTGCCATCGGCAAGAGTAACCTCGGGCTCAACCCCTCCAACGACGGCAAGCTGGTGCGGATCCCGATTCCTCCTCTGACCGAGGACCGTCGCAAGGAGATGGTCCGGCGCGCTCACGACCTCGCCGAGAGCGCCCGCAACTCAGTACGCCAGGGTCGGCGCGACGGCAACGACGCGTTGAAGAAGATGGAGAAGGAGAAGGAGATCTCCGAAGACGACGAGAAGCGAGGTCACGACGAGATCCAGAAGCTTCACGATCACTACATCGGACAGATCAACGAATCGCTGGAGCACAAAGAGAAGGACATCCTCACCGTCTAGCGGTTGGAGGTTGTTGGTCGCTCGTGCCCGATGTCGTCGCTCTGATTCCGGCTGCCGGAAGTGGCCGGCGCTTTGGCGGGGATGTCCCGAAGGTCTTTCTTCGTGTCGACGGGCGGACGCTTCTACAGCACTCGGTATCGCGACTGGCGGCTGCCGGCGTCCGGCGCTTTGTGATTGCGGTAGATGCCGAACGACGCGCCCAAGTGGAGAACGATGTCGAAGTTCTTGTGGAGTCCTCGGGTTCCACCGGCCTGATTATCGACTCGCTGCATGTGGTCTTGGGCGGAGCCGATCGACAGGGGTCGGTAGGGGCCTGTCTCGAAGGCTCGGGAGCGGCCTCTGACGATTTCGTCCTGGTCCATGATGCGGCTCGGCCCGCGGTCGCGGTCGATGATGTGAAACGCACGATCGACGCAGCGTCCTCCGGGGATGGGGCGGTCCTCGGACGCAGTCTCACGGACACCCTCAAGCGAGTAGACGGCGATCGGATTGTTGGAACCGTCGATCGAACCGGGCTCTTTCGCGCCGAGACACCACAAGTCTTTCGGCTGGACGTTTTTCGTCACGCTTGCGCGAAGGCGAAACGGGACGGTTTCGTCGGAACCGACGAGGCCAGTCTGGTAGAGCGTGACGCAGGGTTGCGAATCCTCAGAGTCGAGGCGCAGGCCGAGAATCCCAAATTAACCCATCCGTCCGACTGGGACTGGGTGGCCTACCTTATTCAATCCTCTGCGGGGAGTTCAGTGGACATCAAACCAATCAAGGATCGCGGGGTGACCTCTTGAAGCTCCGAATAGGCAACGGTTACGACGCCCACCGGTTGGTTGAGGGGCGGCGTCTGGTACTCGGTGGGGAGGAGATTCCCTTTGATCTCGGCCTGGACGGCTTCAGCGACGCGGACGTAATCCTTCACGCTCTTGGCGACGCGATCCTGGGCGCCGCGGGTCTCGGTGACCTGGGCACGCACTTTCCCCCTGGCGACGAACGCTGGCGAGATGCGGACAGTGCCGAACTCCTTCGACAGATCGTCAGCATGACGCACGACGCGGGGTTCGAGATTGTCAACTGCGATATCACGCTGATCGCAGAGGCACCGCGCTTGGCACCACACCGGGAGCGGATCCGCTATCGAATCGCCAAGATCCTCTCGGTCCACCGTAGTGCCGTCGGTCTCAAGGCGACGACCAATGAAGGTATGGGCTGGATTGGGCGCGGCGAGGGCATGGCCGCCATGGCCAGTGTGCTCCTGCAGGGAGCGCACTAGTGTCCACCGAACGACCAGGATTCGTCGCCGGATTCCACCCCGTCCGTGAGGCTTTGCGGCATGGCGGTGGCCGGGTCACGAAGGTGTTGATCGCCAAGACTCGGGGGGGCGCGCGGCGTCGCGAGATCGAAGAACTCTGTCGTGAACATGCGGTCGAGATCGAGGTGATCAGTGAGCGAGCCCTGGCCGCGCTCGGAGTGCCCGTTCACAATGGCTTTGCCGCAGAGGTGACGGAGGGGGACGGTGCAGAGTCCCCCAGCCCGAGCTCCAACCACCGTGGCCGCGATCCGGAACTCGTGGTACTTCTCGAGGATGTCCAGGATCCGCGGAACCTCGGTGCCATCCTTCGGGTCTGCGAGGGGGCGGGAGTTGGGAGG
>JAIOJS010000565.1 GCA_019911795.1 Thermoanaerobaculia bacterium
GTATTCTGGGATTCCAACGGCGATGGCACTAACGAGAGTTCAGCCACGAGCGACGACCCGGCCACCCCTGAGGTCGGTGACCCGACCGTACTCTTGATCGGTGCGATTCCCGAGATTCCAACCCTGGGCTTCGGAGGCCTCGTTCTCCTATCGGTCCTGCTGCTTGGGGTCGTTTCCTCACGGTTGCGTGGCGCGAGATGGTGACCGAGCCAGACAGCATTCAGCGGTGCGGTCACACCAATGGTCGACCAGTGGATACCCGCTGCGAGGTCGTTGAAACGTCCACTCAGGGGGGCTGGCCCTGCTAGAGTACCGTCGAGTTTCTGCCCAGCGCGCGCGCTGGGTTTCTTTTCGTGAGGATGCTTGACATGTTGCGGATTTCGACCCTGTTATTGGTATTGGTTGCAGTGAACCTGGTGGCGTGTGGGTCCCCTCCCGCGCCGGACGGAGCGCAGGACGGAGCGCAGGACGGAAGCTCGACGGCCCCGAGCGCCCCGTTGGTGGTCGACGTGCTCCGCCTGGTGCCCCGAGCTGCAGCCGAGCGGCTTTCCACCACCGGAACCTTGCGTGCGAACGAGCAGGTCGAGCTGGTCGCCGAGATCTCTGGAAAACTCGAAGAGGTGCTCTTTCGCGAGGGCACGCCGGTCGCCAAGGACAGCGTCTTGGTACAGATCGACCGGCGCCGGGTGGCGGCCGAGCGTGAGCGCGCGGTCCACCGCCTTCGTCTCGCCGAGTTGATCGAGCGCCGTCAACAAGAGCTGCTGCACGATGGGCTGACCAGCCAGTCGGACTATGACTCTGCCCTTTCCGAAGCCAACGTGCTCCGCGCCGAACTGCTGTTGGCCGAGGCCCAGTTAGAGAAGAGCGAGGTGCGGGCACCGTTCTCTGGGACGATCGGGCTGCGATCGGTCTCACCCGGGGCGTTCCTGTCCGCCGGCGACATCATCGCAACGTTGCAGGATCTCGATCCAATCAAGTTGGACTTTGCCCTTCCCGAGGCCTACTCCGAGGCGGTCAAGATGGGAGATGTGGTCAGCTTTCGCGTCCGTGGTGTCGAAGCCGAGCAGACCGCGCAGATCTACGCGATCGAACCGGCGGTCGACCAGGCCACCCGTTCGGTGTTCTATCGCGCTCGCACCAACAACCCCTCGGGCCGGTTGGTTCCCGGTGCGTTTGCTGATGTCGAGGTAGCCGTTCGTGCGGTGCCGGCAGCGCTGTTAGTGCCGAACGTCGCGGTGATTCCCGAACTCGGCGGCAAGAAGGTGTTTGTAGTGCGTGATGGCAAAGCGGTGCCACTAGCCATTGAAACCGGCATCCGGCTGCCGGATGTGATCGAGGTCACCTCCGGCCTGAAGGCCGGCGACGTGGTGATCGTCTCGGCGATCGAGCGGCTGCGATCGGGCCTGGAGGTCGAGGCCCGAGAAGGGAACGACTCATGAGTCTTGCTTCGGTTTCGATCCGGCGTCCAGTGTTGGCGATCGTATTCTCGATCACCATCGTGCTGTTTGGCCTGTTGGGATTCAAATCACTCGGCGTGCGTGAGTTCCCCTCGATCGACGCGCCGGTAATCACGGTCTCGACCAACTATCTGGGTGCGAGCGCGGATGTTATCGAGTCGCAGATCACCGAGCCGCTCGAACGCGCAGTCAACGCCGTGGCGGGCATCCGCACCTTGACCTCGGTCTCGCGTGAGGGTCGGTCGACGATCACCGTCGAATTCGAACTCGGCGCCGACCTCGAGCGGGCCGCCAACGACGTGCGGGACCGCGTCTCCGCCGCAGTGGGTCGGCTGCCGCCGGACGTCGAGCCGCCGCGGATCCAGAAGGCGGACTCGGACTCGCCGCCGGTGCTGGGGATCACCGTCCAGAGCAACCAGCGCAATCTCCTCGAACTCACTCGCTTGGCGGATGAGACCTTTGTCGAGCGGTTGCAGACGATCGACGATGTGGCCCAGGTCGACGTGTGGGGTTCGCGCACCTTTTCGATGCGGCTATGGATCGATCCGCAGCGGTTGGCAGCCTATGGTTTGACCCTCATCGACATACGCTCGGCGCTGCAACGGGAGAGTGTCGAGTTGCCGGCGGGGCGGATCGAAGGGGCCGACGTCGAACTGACGATTCGCGCCGAAGGCCGTCTCGATACCCCCGAAGCGTTCAGCGAGTTGATCCTCAAGCAGGAAGGCAGTCGCATCGTGCGCCTGCGGGATGTCGGCAGAGCCGAACTCGGCCCGCGCAACGATCGCACCGTCCTCAAACGAGAGGGAATCCCGATGGTGGCGGTGGTGGCTCGGCCACAGCCCGGCGCCAACTTCGTCGAAATTGCCGACGAGGTCAAACGCCGGGTCGCCCAGATCACCAAGGAAGTGCCCGCCGACATCACTGTCGGTACCTTCTTCGACACCTCTGAGTACATCGAAGAGTCCATCCTCGAGGTCCAGCAGACGATCTTGCTGGCGGTGTTGTTGGTGGTCTTGGTAATTTTCGCCTTCCTGCGCGACTGGCGTACCACTCTGGTACCGCTGCTGGTTATTCCGGTCTCGCTGATCGGTACGTTTTTCGCGTTGTGGGTCCTTGGGTTCTCGATCAATGTCCTCACCTTGTTGGGTTTGGTGCTGGCGATCGGGATCGTGGTGGACGACGCCATCGTGGTGCTCGAAAACATCTACGCCAAGATCGAAGCCGGCATGCCACCGATCGCCGCCGGCCTGCTGGGGACTCGCGAAATCTTCTTTGCGGTGGTGTCGACCACCATCGCCTTGATTGCGGTGTTGTTGCCGATTCTGTTCCTCGGTGGACTGACGGGACGGCTGTTTCGCGAGTTTGGCGTGACGCTATCGGTTGCGGTGGCGATCTCCTCGTTCGTCGCCCTCACCCTGACCTCGATGTTGGCCAGTCGGATCCTCAAGAAGCGCGAGCGCCAGCCCGCTCTCTACCGCGCCACCGAGCCGCTGTTCGTGGCCCTGACCGCTGGCTACCGGCGCACTCTTGATCTCGTACTCGGACGGGGCTGGGTCGCCTGGGCGGTGATTGCCGGCTGTCTGGTGGCCGTGGCGGTGCTGTTCCCGCTGATTCCACAAGAACTTGCGCCGTTGGAGGACCGTTCCAGTTTGCGTTTCCAGGTGCGGGCGCCGGAGGGCGTGACCTTCGCCTATATGGATGAGTACGTCGACCAGTTGACCGCGATGGTGGCTGAAGCGGTCCCAGAGACTGAACGCGAGGTCATCTTGACCGTCACCTCACCCGGGTTTGGCGCCTCCAGCTCGGTCAACTCGGCGTTCATGCGACTGATCCTGTCCCATCCTTCCGAGCGCCAACGTTCACAATCGGAGATCGCGGCAGATTTGACCGCGAGGCTCAGTGGCCTGACTGGCGCGCGCACGGTAGTGGTGCAGGAACCCACTATTTCGGTAGGTCGCCGCGGTGGGTTGCCGATCTCTTTCGTGGTCCAGGCGCCGAATATGGAGAAGCTAAAGGAAGCCCTCCCGCGCTTCATGGAGGCGGCGGGAGAGAGCCCGGTGTTCTCCTTCGTCGACGCGGATCTGCGCTTCGACAAACCCGAACTCCGTCTCGAGATCGATCGGGCGCGGGCCCGCGACCTTGGGGTGTCGGCGCTTGACGTGGCGCAAACCCTCCAACTGGCTCTCTCGGAGCAGCGCCTTGGCTACTTCGTGATGGACGGCAAACAGTTCGAGGTGGTGGGCCAGGTGGAACGCGAACAGCGCGACGAAACCGCCGATCTGCGCAACTACTTCGTCCGCTCGAACACCGGCGAACCGGTGCTGCTCGACAAGGTCGTGAAGTTGCGAGAGGAGAGCAGCCCGCCTCAGCTCTATCGCTACAGTCGCTACCTCTCGGCAACGGTCTCGGCCGACCTCGCCCAAGGCTATGCCCTCGGGGACGGGATCGCCGAGATGGAGCGGATCGCGGGTGAAACCCTGGATGAAACGTTCTCCACGGCGCTCTCCGGCATCTCTCGGGACTTCGCCGAGAGTTCGAGCAGTCTCGGCTACATTTTTGCCCTGGCTCTGGTTTTGGTCTACCTGGTCTTGTCAGCGCAGTTCGAGAGCTTCCGCGATCCGTTCGTGATCATGCTGGCGGTGCCGCTGGCGCTAGCCGGCGCCCTCGGCGGACTGTGGATCTTCGGCAAGACCCTCAATATATTCAGTGAGATCGGCATGATCATGCTGATCGGTCTGATCACCAAGAACGGCATTCTCATCGTCGAGTTCGCCAACCAACGGCGTGACGCCGGGCGCTCGATCGATCAGGCGATCCGGGAGGCCGCAGCTGCCCGCTTCCGCCCGGTTCTGATGACCAGCCTCTCGACCATCCTCGGTACCTTGCCGATTGCACTGGCCCTGGGCGCCGGCTCCGAAAGCCGCGTACCGATGGGTATCGCCATCATTGGCGGCATGGGCCTGGGCACACTCCTGACCCTCTTCGTCATCCCGCCGGTCTACCGCGCCCTCGCCACGCGCGAGCGTCGGGTGCTTTCGGCCGAGGACGCCGAGACGCTCGTGCGGGATGAGGCTAGGGGGGAGATTTCCGACCAGGTCGCGGCGGCCGAGATTTCAGCTGGGTGATCTGAAAGGGCTGGCCGGTACATTTCGAAACTGCATCGAAATGGGAAACAGACCACGCCACATCAGACCCAATACCTCACATTGACCGCCAAGCGGAGCCTTCACAGTCGCTTTCTCCTTCGCCCGTCTCACCCACCCGGCGTCATCCGGCTTCGAAGTGCTCTCCATCGAGCAGGCCTCTGCTCCCCCCTACCGTGCTGTAAACTCCCTCCCGTGAAGCTTCGTTCTACCCTCGTTTTCGTACTCCTAGTCGTGTCGACGGTCGGCCTCGCCTTGCCGCTCGTGGCGGCGTCGGCTGATTGCGAGGAGGACGGTGGCTTGGATTGCTGCGTTCTCGACTGCACGGTTTGCGCTTGCTGCTCGCAAGCGCCTCAGACTCTCCTGAGCGAACTCGGTCGTGGCGCCAGCGGTGAGATGTACAGTCGACTGGGACCCGAGGAGATCGGCAAGCCTCGCTCTCCTTTTTCCCGAGACGTACTCCACGTCCCGCTAGCCGCACCCGTATCCTGAGTCCCCGAACCATCGACTGACGGATTCGGCCGGCTGAAGCCTGGGCAGGGCTCAACCGGCACCACCGGGACCCCGTGCCCGCCTCCCTGTCTGCCCGAACCTGTACCTACAACCCGGAGTTCGAGGTGGAGTCCCGCCCACCGGAAGGGCCCAGGCGCCTCGACGACCGGTCTGTCCCTGGCCGCGCCGGAGGCCTGGATGGCGGCGCTGGACCCTACTACCGCTACGGCGGGCCCATGCCTGAACTCGCACTGATTGTTACGCCCCTGCTAGGAGACCGAGGAATGACCCAAACGACCAAAATCTGGACGAGGAGCTTCGTTGTTCTCGTCGCCCTTCTGAACTCGGGTTGCTGGGTCGAGACCGACCCCGACCAGACGGTCCAGCAAGAGAGCGAAGGTTCAGAGCACACCGATCACGGGGAAGGCGAAGTGGACGAGCACGGCCATGACGAGAACGGCGAAGAGGGAGTCGTTGAGCTGCGGCCGGAAGCCATCGAGCGAATTGGGCTTCTTAGCGAGCCCGTGGCTCGGCGCAACGTGGCCGGCCTGAGGACCACCACCGGGACACTCGGGTTCGACGAGGAACGTTTGGCGCACGTCACGCCCCGCGTCGCGGGCCGCCTGGTTCGCGTTCCAGGATCCCTCGGGGGCACCGTCGCTGCCGGCGAGGTGCTCGCCGTTTTGGACTCGACGGAGTTGGGGGAGGCACGGGCGGCGTTTCTCCGCGCCCG
Organism: Thermoanaerobaculia bacterium; assembly: GCA_019911795.1. Classification (GTDB taxonomy): domain Bacteria; phylum Acidobacteriota; class Thermoanaerobaculia; order Multivoradales; family JAIOJS01; genus JAIOJS01. The sequence goes on from JAIOJS010000565.1 coordinate 5,826, forward strand.
GGCCCGGCACGAGGTCGCGCAGCGCCGCTTTGAGCGAGAACAGGCCCTTTCGGCGGATCGGATCTCCTCCGAGCAGGACGTTATGGACGCAGAAGGGGCGGCTCGGGAAACCGCTGCTGACCGGGCCGCTTCTCGGCAGAAACTTCGCCTTCTGGGTCTCTCCAGCCATGAGATCGAGGGCCTTTCTTGGGAAGACCCTGAATCTTCTCAGGTCTCGGTTCGAGCTCCCTTCGCGGGCAGAGTCGTCGCCCGAGAGGCTACGCTCGGCGAGCTTGTCTCTCCACTGGACAAACTCTTCACCGTCGCGGACCTGTCGGAGATCTGGCTCTGGATCGATCTCTATGAGCGGGATCTGTCCCACGTCCGTGTGGGCGCCCGGGTCGAAGTTCGGCTGGATGCCTGGCCGACTGAGACCTTCGGCGGCGAGCTGGCCTACATCGCGGACCAGCTCGATCCTTCCAGCCGGACCGTTCCAGCCCGGGTCGACCTGGAGAATCCGGATCGGCGCCTGAAGCCGGGCATGTTCGCACGGGTGAGTCTCGCATCGAGTGAAGAGCCGTCCCTGGTGCTCGCCATCCCGCGCAAGGCAGTACAGCGCGACGGCGACGAGTCGATCGTCTTCGTCCGCACCGCGCCGGGGCGCTTCGAGCGACGCGAGGTCGATCTCGGACGCGTCGGAGAAGACCTGGTCGAGGTCCTCGGCGGATTAGAAATCGGCGAGGATGTCGTGACCGACGGCTCATTCCTCCTGCGATCCCAAGCCTCGGCCGACGAGCTGGGCGGGCATCACCATTGAGGGAGGCATCATGACCCGTCGACTCATCGACTTTTCCCTCGACCATCGCCTCGTCGTCGTGAGTGTCTGGGCACTCCTCGTCGTCTGGGGTGTCCACTCGGCCCTGCGGCTGCCGATCGACGCTGTCCCCGACATCACGACCGTGCAGGTCCAGGTGCTGACCGACAGTCCAGGGCTGGCTCCCGAAGAGATCGAGCAGTTTGTGACCTTCCCGGTAGAGACCGCGATGAGCGGTCTACCCCGGCTAGACGAGGTGCGATCCCTGACCAAGTTCGGTCTTTCTGTGGTGACCGTTGTCTTCGACGAGGGCACGGATATCTATTGGGCGCGCCAGCAGGTCTCGGAGCGACTCGCCGAGGCCCGCGAGTCGCTCCCGGATGGCTATGGGGAGCCAGCGCTGGCCCCGATCACCACCGGACTTGGCGAGAT
>JAIOJS010000566.1 GCA_019911795.1 Thermoanaerobaculia bacterium
CGAGGATATTCCTGAGGATGCCGTCTTGGGCGTCGTGGGTCATCTCGAGGATGGCGCGTCGCAAAGCGAGGCGGCGGGACGTTTCCGCGGAAACCCGCTGAGGGTAGAGGGGGCGACGTGGACGACGACCTGGTAGCGGTCGGCGCGGGTTCCGGGGTCGAGGTCGTACCGGCTTAGGCGAGGACGAGGAACTCCTGTTCGTTGTCTGGAGTAGCGACCCGCGTGATGGCTCGGAACTTTGGTGCGCCAGAAGGGATTCGAACCCCTAACCCCCAGATCCGAAGTCTGGTGCTCTATCCAGTTGAGCTACTAGCGCCCGCAGCGGGAAGTCTGTCCCATCCCGGTGACGAGATCAAGCTCGTAAGGCGCCTCGTCGATGGCCCAGAGCGGCTGTGGCCCACTCCACTGCGGCCGAGCATCAACCCCGTCTACGATGCGGTTTCCTCAACTCATGGAGATCCTCGCAATGTCGCTGCTCTACCCCGTCCTCGAAACGTCCCGAATCATCCAACCCCTACGGGCGGCTTTCGCCTGTTCCCTTCTGCTTCTCGCCTCTTGGCCGGCCCAGGGGCAACCACCAGGAGACTTGACGCTCACTTCACTTGGCGTCTCGGTTTCGACACCGCTGGCGGTCAGAAACGCCGGCGACGGATCCAACCGACTCTTTATCGTCGAGCGGGACGGGACGATCCTGATCTACCAGCCCGGAGTCGGACTCCTTGGAGCTCCCTTCCTCAACATCACCACAAAGGTCGACACCTTCTTCGAAGGCGGCCTCCTAGGTGTGGCTTTTCATCCCGACTACTCGCAGAACGGCTACTTCTACGTCAACTACACGCGCACCGGTACCGGCGGCAACGACCTCGAGACGGTGATCGAGAGGTACGAGGTTTCAGCGGGTGACCCCAACGATGCTGACGAGCTCTCCGCAGAAGAGATCCTGGCGATCGCACAGCCGGCGGGGAACCACAATGGAGGTGATCTCCACTTCGGTCCGGATGGGCATCTGTACATCGGGATGGGAGACGGTGGCGCGTCCAGCAGTACCTCGCAGAACACCTCAACTCTTCTCGGTAAGATGCTCCGCATCGATCCTTGCGACGTCGCCGTCTGTGGGGCGCCCGCCTACGCGATTCCGAACGACAACCCCTTTGTCGGGAGTGCCACGTTGGACGAGATCTGGGGGATCGGCTTCCGCAATCCATACCGCTGGAGTTTCGACCGGCAGACTGGGGATCTCTTGATCGCCGACGTCGGCTCGGGATCGCGCGAGGAGGTGGACTTCGAAGCCGCGGGGAGCCCCGGCGGGCTGAACTACGGTTGGAACTGTCGCGAAGGAAGCATCGCCGGACCAGGCGGCTGCTCGGGAACCTTCGTCGATCCGGTCATGGACTACCCGCACACTTCAGGAAACTGCTCGATCACCGGTGGTTTCCGCTATCGCGGCTGCATCCAGGGCTTGGTCGGTACCTACGTCTTTGCAGACTACTGTTCGGCCAAGATCTACTTTGGCACCGAGGACACCCCCGGCAACTGGAGTTTCAGCGAGTGGGACGATCTCCAGGGCAGTGTCTTCGGGTTTGGTGAAGACGAGAGCGGCGAGCTCTACCTGTTGCAGGGCAGCTCGGTCGCCCGGTTCGAAAGCGCCAGCGACTGTCAGCTGGGCCTCCTCTTCGAAGACGGCTTCGAGTCCGGTGACGTACTCGCTTGGTCGTCCTCTAGTCCCTAGGGCTCTTGCCCCGCAGTCCGCTCGCGAGGCTTCGGGTCCAACTGCAATTTCCACAAGGTGGCCGGAGACTTCAGAGCCCAGATGCTCAGCTCTGCGCCAAAGGTGAGGTGACGGGAGTCCGGTCGTCCTACAATGGCGGTACCCAACGAACGCCGCAGCAGGAGCCCATCACCATGTCCCAAACCACCTCCCCCCTTGATCGTGCGCACTGGTTCGACCTCACACAGCCACTGAGCCTCTTCACTCCTCCCTTTCCCGGCGAGATGTCGTTGCAAGTGCACTTCTTCAAGCGCCTGACCGGGGCCTGGGGCGGTGGCCAGGGCGCCAACGGTCAGCTCATCGAGTGGAGCAACAACACCGGCACTCATCTGGTGGGCCCCCGGGCCTTCCACTCCGGGTCTCGGGCCATTGCCGATATTCCCCTATCCGATCTCTGCGGCCGAGCCGTCGTCGCGGATGTTTCCGACGCCGTCTCCGACTACGGGTTCTACACGCCGGAGATGATCAGCGAACGGGTCAACGTGCAATCCGGCGACATTCTGCTCATCAACACCGGCTACCACCGCTACTCCTGGAATCAACCAGATGTGGCCAACCCCAAGGCCCAGGGCGGCGTCGAGAACAAGGAATTCGGCTACTACCTACGCCACCCGGGCCCCTCCCCCGACTTCTTTCAGTGGGCTCTGGACCTGAAACTCAAGCTGATCGGTGTCGACTGCGGTTGCGCCGAGCATCCGATGAACACCAACCTGCGCTTCCTCCACCCGCGGGAGTTCGACAAGGCCGAGGCCAAGGTCCGTGCCGAGACCGGTAAGAGCTGGGAAGAGCTCTTTCCCCCACAGGAGTACCAGCAGCTCACCCACATTACCCTGCCCAAGGCGGGGCTCCTGCTCGCCGAGTCCCTGGGTGGCGACCTGGCCAAGCTCTCCAACCGCCGAGCTTGGGTCATGGTCCAACCGATACCCTTCATGGAGGTGGAGTCGGCCTGGTGTCGCGTGGCGGCGCTCGCCCCCGACCAGGCCGATCCTGAGGCCGAGGACGAGCTCTTTACCGACCTCGAAGACCTCGACATGCTCGACCTCACCCTGCCCTTCAGCGTGCAAACGCCGCAGTGGGCCAACTACGAGCCGCTCAGTCTCAAGTACACCAAACGGGTGGGGGGACTCGACTTCGGTCTCGGCCGCAACAACGCCCACTGCCGCGCCAGCTTCCATCTCGCCACCCACATGGACGGCGAGAAGCACTTCTGGGCCGCGGGTCGCACCATCGGCGAGGTCCCGCTCGACCACTGGCACGGTCAAGGTGTGATCGTCGACATCTCGGAGGAGGTCAGCGACTGCTCGGTCTACACCCCGCAGATGATCGAGGACCGGGTCGATCTCGAGGACGGTGACATCCTGCTGATCAAGACCGGCTGGCACCAATACGGCTGGAACAGTCCGGATTCCGACGAGTTCCGCTACATGATCAAGCACCCTGGTCCGTCCCCTGACTTTGCGGCCTGGTGCGTCGAGCGCAAGATCAAGTGGCTAGGGATCGACTGCGTGGCGATGGAGCATCCGATGAATACGATCCAGCGGCGGATGCACCCCAAGACCTTCGCCGAAGCCAATCAGAAGCTGATCGACCAGTTCGGCAAGGATTGGGACACTATGTACCCGCTCGACGCTTACTATCAGGACATGCACCTCAACCTCTTCCCCAAGGGGATCGTCCACGCCGAGAACCTCGGCAACCAGATCGCCGAGGCAGCGACGGGCCGCTACTACATCGGAGCGTTCCTACCTCGTGGCATGGAGCTGGCGTCCTGTTGGGGCCGCTTCGTGGCATTCAGGATGTCGTAGCAGCCTCACTGGCAGTCGGGAGGCGCGCCGAGGTCGCACTTCTTACAGTCGAGGAGTTGCCCGAGCATGGCGTCGCGTCCTTCCTGGTTGGTAACCCAGGGGCGTAGCATCCAGGGCGGATCGTGGCGCACGTGCTGGAAGTGTTGGCACTCCAGTTCGGCCACCCAGTGGTCCTCGAGGTCTCGGTGGTAGCCGACGATGGCCCTTTGCATGATGACCTGCGATCAGAGCCGCTGGGCCGGCATCACTCTACGCCGACCGCTGGATTCGCCACCGGAGGGATGAAGTAGAGCTCTTCCTGCGGCGGAGCCATGTACTCGGCACCCCTCTCGGTGATCAGCACCTCCTCCTCGATGTTGACGATCCACGGACCTCCGTCGCGCGGCAACATCACCGAGGGTTCGACCGCGAAGATCTGCCCCACTTCGAGCGCCATCTCGGAGGCGCCGCCTCCACGGTCCCCTCGCTTGCCGAGGGCGGGACCCGCTCCGTGCACTTCGAAGCCGACCGGATGTCCGGTGGAGTGAAAGAACTCGGGATATCCCGCAGCGGTCACTACGGATCGAGCTGCGGCATCGACCTGATAGCCCAAAGCTCCCGGTTTCATCGCCGCGACCGCGGCTCGGTTCGCCGCCTTGGCGGTCGCGAACATCTTCGCGATCTCGGGCGGTGCTTCACTCTCGCCTGGGCGCAGGATGTAGGCGGCGCGGATCATGTCCGTGGCATAGGCCTCGGAGCGGATCCCGAAGTCGACCCACAGGATGTCGCCCGACTGGATGATGCGACTACCGGGCTCGGCGTGCGACAGGTCCTCGAAAGGACCGGAGTAGACGCCGGGGCAGTGCTCGGGCTCCCACGCGGTCTCGGGGAATCCTCGACGCCGCGCGATCTCCTGAACGTGGTCACGGAGTGCCGCCTGCGTGGTCGTGCCCGCGACGATAAAGCCGTCGGTCATGGTTTCGTGAAGAATCTCACGAGTGATGCGAGTGGCGTCTCGGTAGAGTTCGATCTCGGCGGGGAGCTTCTTGGACCGGAAGGAGAGCACCGTGACCTCCGAAGAAACCATCCGGTCGGAGCGTTCGCCCAAGGCCCGTTCGAGAAGGTCGCGGAAGCTCGCGGTGAGTCCGTCGGCGATACCGTTCCCGGCGGAACTGTTGATCCCGATACGGAGATCCTTGGGTAGCCCACCGAGCCAGGTAGCCAGATTCTCCGCTAGGACTTCCTCGAACGATTGGTCGCGTTCCACGCCGATGAGCTCGTCGTAGATACCGCTCGCCTTCAACGGTGCGATGTCGAGCGATGAGACCACGGCCTTCCGTTCGACCCGCTCCTCGCTGCCCTCGATCTGCCGATCGACAAACACCAAAGCACCTCGTCCGATCGAGAAGCCGAAATCCGACGACAGGGGATCGAAGTTCCCCTCACGGGTCAGAACGATCCATGCATCGAGATCCCCGGTCCGCATCGACTCGAGAAGAAACTCGTCGATTCGGGTATTGCGACGCACCTCGGCCGGTGAAAGGGGAGCCTCGTCCGCTCCCCTGGCATTTGCCGCGAAACCCGCCACGACCAGCGCCAAGAGGACCGACCTCGTAGCGAGAGACTTCAACATCCTGCAATCCTCCATCGAGGTCCATCCCACCGGGCAGACCGAATTCTCTAGCGACTCAATCCCCTACTGGAGAGATCGCAGGACGGCGATCAGATCCTCGGGATCAGGACGCACCTTGTAGTCGACATCGACCCGGATATAGCGGATCACGCCGTCGGCATCGAGTACCACCGCGGTGGGATACGGAATCTTGGAGTTGTCCTGGTTGAGGATCCCCCACTCCTTGATGGCTCCACATTCAGGGTCTCGAAGGACGGGAAAGGTCAAGCCCTCGTTCTCCTTGAGTTTGGTGAGAGCCGACATCTCGTCGGGCGCCACCGTCCACAACTCCGCTCCGAGCTTCTCGATCTCCGGCAACGCTGCTTGCAGCTCAACTAGCTGCTTGCGGCAGTGCGGTCACCAGGACCCGCGGAAGAAGATGACGATCCGCGGTGCCTCCGATTCTTCAGCAAGTGAGTACGTAGCGCCCTCGGTGCTGGTCAGGCTCAACGGAGGTGCGGGGTCGCCGACCTCGGGTCGCTCCAGCGCACCCAATCCGGCGGGCAGGATAAGGAGGGACGTTCCAAGAACGATGTGTTGGATAGTCTTCATGGAGAAAGCGTAGCACGGCGAAAGCGCCAGTCAGGCTGGACACCCAACCCGCCCCCGGAGCGAACTATGATCGCCCCGAGGAGACCGACGTGATCAGAATTTCCCAAATCGCCCTGCCACTCGACCACACCGACGCTGACCTGGAGTCCGCGGTGCGAGAGCGACTTGGGCTCGGCCCCGATAGCCCAATGGAGTTCACGGTCTTCAAGCGCAGTCACGACGCGCGGCGACGGCGAGCGATCTTGCTCGTCTACATCGTCGACGTGAGGTGTCCAGAGTCCGAGGTCCTCCCCGCCCGACTTGAAAACGACCCCAACATCGCGGTGACGCCCGACATGACCTACCACTTCGTCACCGAGACCTTCACCAAGGCGCAGGTGCCACGTCCAGTGGTCATCGGGATGGGACCGTGTGGGCTCTTCGCGGCCCTCATCCTGGCCGAAATGGGATTGCGTCCCCTGGTCCTGGAACGCGGTAAAAAAGTTCGCGAACGGACCATCGACACCTTTGGATTCTGGCGAGGCGGCCCCCTCGATCCCGAATCGAACGTCCAGTTCGGGGAGGGCGGAGCGGGCACTTTCTCCGATGGCAAGCTCTACAGCCAGGTACGGGACAACCGCTACCTGGGCCGCAAGGTGTTGACCGAGTTCGTCGAAGCCGGCGCCCCGGACGAGATCCTATGGTCCAGTCGTCCCCACATCGGCACCTTTCGCCTGGTCAAGATGGTGGAGAGCCTTCGGACCAAGATCGAAAGCCTCGGCGGTGAGATCCGCTTCGGGGCGCGGGTGGAAGCGCTGCATCTAGAGGGCGGCGAGGTCCGCGGTCTAGTCCTCGCAGACGGCGAGGAGATCACTACCGACCGAGTGGTTCTCGCGGTCGGACACAGTGCCCGGGATACCTTCGAGATGCTCTTCGCCTCAGGTGTTCAAATCGATGCCAAATCCTTCTCGATCGGCTTTCGCATCGAGCATCCGCAGAGCTTGATCGATCGCAGTCGTTTCGGCCCCTCCGCTGGACATCCAAAACTGGGAGCGGCCGACTATCGTCTCGCCCATCACTGTAACAACGGCCGCAGCGTCTATAGCTTCTGCATGTGCCCGGGAGGAACAGTGGTGGCGGCCGCGTCGGAACCGGGGCGGGTGGTGACCAACGGCATGAGCCAGTACGATCGCAGTGAAAGGAACGCCAACAGCGGCATCGTCGTCGGCATCACCCCGGAGGACTACCCCGAGGGTCCGTTGGCCGGGATCGCCCTGCAACGGCGCTGCGAGGAGGCGGCCTTCCTCCTCGGCGGTAGCGACTACCGAGCCCCGGCGCAGAGACTGGAAGACTTCGTCGCACGCCGACCTTCGACCCAACTCGGCGAAGTTATCCCTTCCTACACCCCGGGAGTCACTCCCTCCGAGCTCGATTCCAGCCTCCCCCCCTGGGC
>JAIOJS010000567.1 GCA_019911795.1 Thermoanaerobaculia bacterium
ATCTCCAGGGGCTGGTCGGAGAGGAGACCGCTCGACTTGAGGAGTGAGATCTTGGCCGCGTGACCAGGGTAGCGGAGGGTCTTCTCCTTCATCTCGGGAACGCTGACGGTCGTCAGGAGGGAACGCAGACCATCGGTGAGGAAGGCCTCGAGAGTACCTACTCCAGGAATCTCGATGGGTTCGACGTCGATCAGGGGCTCGCTGGTGATGACCTTGCCCCCCGACACCCAGCGGGCGGGGCGGAGGTACTCATTGAGGACGTCGTTGGGAGCGAAGGGGGCCTTGTACTCCCACGGCAAGGAGCGCTCGCGGGGGAGACCGCCGACGTAGCAGGTGAACTTCTCGACCCGATCCATCTCCTCGAGCATGCGACCGAGGATCATGTTGTCGAAGCCGGGAGCGATCCCGCAGTCGACGACCGCAGTTGCTCCTGATTGCTTGGCAAGGTCGCTAAGGCGGAAGGCATCTTCCTCGAAGAAGGAGATGTCGACGTAGTTGCGTCCCGCGGTCAGCACCTGCTCGAGGGCTGCAAAACCGAGGAAGCTAGGCATGGCGCCGACCACGATATCGACCGGTTCCACCAGGCGACTGATGACCTCGGGATCGGAGAGGTCCGCCTCGACGGTGGCGATCGACGCTCGCTTGGCCAGGCGGGCCAGGTTCTTGGGGGTCAGGTCGGCGCAAGTGACCTTCCACTCGGGGTCCTCGGCGAGGTCACAGGCGATGGCGTGTCCGACGCGACCAGCGCCGAGAACGAGGGCTCGAATCATGGGAGGCTCCGCAGGTTAGTCTTGGGTTCGCCCCGGCTCGAAGCCGCGGCCGCTTTCCCAGGCGAGATGAATTTCCTTGGCGAGATGGAGTGTCCTAGGATGGAATACCGGAACCCTCCGGTACGTAGACTATCGAGGAGGGGAGTATTGCACATGGAAACCCTACTAAGCATCGCCCTTGGGATTGGCCTGGCTGCTGCCTGTGGCTTCAGGGTCTTCGTACCGATGACCATCATGTCCCTGGCCGTCCGGGCGGGATTCATGACGGTTGGCGGGAGCTTCGAATGGGTCGGCTCGACGCCCGCTCTGGTGGTTCTCAGTGTCGCAACCCTGCTCGAGATCGGCGCCTACTACATCCCCTGGGTGGATAACCTGCTCGATCTGGTGACCACCCCCGCCGCCGTCGTCGCAGGAATTCTCGTGTCGGCATCTACTATCACTGGGATGGACCCCGTCATGCACTGGACCCTCGCCGTCATCGCCGGCGGAGGAGCGGCGGCCCTGGTCCAGAGTGCGACGGCAATCGTCCGTCAGGTGTCTGCGGCGACAACGTTTGGGGTTGGGAACCCGGTGGTTTCGACGGTGGAGGCGACGGGGGCGATCGGCATGTCCCTGCTTGCGATCCTCATGCCCATTCTGGCCCTGACCGTGGTAGTGATCATGATGATCATGGCGGTGCGGACCATCGTCCGTTGGCGGAATCGCGCGGAGCCGCTGACGACTTGAGTGCTTGATGGTTCGAGTGCTTGCCGTGGAAGCCCGTCCTACCTTCGGGGGGGCTGCCACCTGACTACAAAGGCTGGGTCTACATCAAGCTGGCCTACATCAAACTGGTCTACATCAATCCAGTGACGCGCAGAACCTCTTCGACCGTGGTAGTGCCCTCGGCGAGCTTGCGCAGCGCCGATTGACGCAGGGTCTTCATGCCAAGACGGACCGCCTCCCGCTTGAGGATCGGCGCCTCGACTCCCTTGGCCACGAGTTCCTTGATTGGGTCGGACATCGTCAAGATCTCGAAGATCCCAGCTCGTCCAATGTATCCCGTGCTGCGGCACTCATGACAACCCTTGCCCTCGTGCACCTTGACCCGTTTCCCCTCAGGGATGGTCAGCCGAAGGAGCTTGGCTTCGTCCACCTCGAGGTGACGCTCCATCACGCAATGAGTACAGATTCGCCGCACCAAGCGCTGGGCCATGACCCCCAGTAGGGTCGAGTTGATGAGGAAGTTCTCGACCCCGAGGTCCAGGAGGCGGGAGATCGACGACGGGGCGTCGTTGGTGTGCAGGGTAGAGAAGACGAGGTGCCCGGTGAGGGCGGCCTGGATGGCGTAGTCCGCAGTCTCGCTGTCGCGGATCTCACCGACCATGATGATGTCGGGATCTTGTCGCAGGATGTGGCGGAGCGCACTGGCGAAGGTGATACCGATCTTCTCGTGGATCGCCGTCTGGTTGAGTTCCTCATGCACCATCTCGATTGGGTCCTCGATGGTGGTGATGTTGACCTCGTTGTCGGAAAGGTTCTTGAGGGCAGAGTAGAGGGTGGTGGTCTTACCCGAACCGGTCGGGCCGGTGACGAGGACGATGCCGTGAGGGCGACTGATGAAGTCGTTGAAGAGTTCGAGTTCTTCGGCATAGAAGCCGAGACTGGAGAGATCCTGGCGCAGGATATCGGGGTCGAAGATCCTCAGGACGATCTTCTCGCCGAAGGCAACCGGCAGACTGGAGATTCTCAACTCGATCTCACGGCCTCCCCGGGAGGTCTTGACCCGGCCGTCCTGAGGACGTCGCTTCTCCGCGATGTCGAGACGAGCCATCGCCTTGATGCGACTCGTCACGGCGGCGTGGACCACCTTGGGCATCTCTTGAATTTCGTGCAAGACGCCATCGATGCGAAAACGGATGATGCTCTTGTTGCGTTTGGGCTCGATGTGGATATCGCTGGCACGCGAGTCGTAGGCGTGCTGCAGCATGAACTCGACCGCATTCACGATGTGCTGATCGCTCGACTCGATCTCCGCCTCGCTCTTCATACTGACGAGACGTTCGAGGTTGCCCAGGTCGATGCCGGCGGATAGGTCGCGCTCCGCTCGCTTGACCGAATGACGAAGGCCATAGAACTCGGTCAGGGCCTTGAGGATCTCCGGCTCGGAGGCGACAACGATCTCGATGGGACGTCCGGCGATCCGTCGGTAGGAATCGAGCGCCTCGATGTCGAAGGGATCGGCAACCGCCACCCTGAGTCGACCGCTGTCGACGATCAGGGGAATCATCCGGTGCCGACGGGCGAAAGGCCGCGAGATCTGTGACTCGATCAAGTCGGCGTCGAGGGAGAGGGGATCGACCCGGACGAAGTCGAGTTTGGCCTCTCGGGCGATGGCTTCGGCGATGTCGAACTCGTTGATCACCCGGTCGCCGTTGGCGCCGTCGGCACCGCGGGCAAGGGGGAAGTTCAGCTTGAGTACGACTTCGTAGCCGAGGGCGCGCTGTTCGAAGGCCCGCGTGGTGCGAACCCGGCGGGGGACCTGGCGGGCCTCGCGGTCGACCTCCTCCTTCTGACCGGGGGTCAACACCTCCTGTCGGACGAGAACCTCGGCCACGCGTTCTGGACTGATACTCACGGACCGATCTTATCCGCTGCGAGCGGAGACGAACCAACGGAAGCGCCCGTCGCCGCGTTGGACGCTCTTTGGAGTCCCTACAGGCGGAAGGTCTCGACCTCCTTCTTGAGCGACTCCGACTCGCGGGCGAGGTTCTTGGCCGCGATCGAGGTCTGTTCTACCGCAGCGAGGTGCTGGCGAGCCACGAGGGCAATCGAGTCGATCGCTTTGACGACCAGATCACCACCTTGCTTCTGTTCGACGGTTGCATCGAGCATCTGCTTGGTCAGTTGGTTCATCTTCTCAGCCGCACGCGTGATCTCGCCGGCTCCCAGGGCGTTCTCCTTGGCGGCATTGGCGATCTCGTTGGCAAGGTTCGACATCCGACCCGAGGTCGAGATGAGGCGGTCGGCATAGATCGCCTGAGCCTCGGTAGCCTCGGCCGCCTCCCCCGCCAGTCGCGCCGTTTCCTCGATGGAGTGGACGATGCCTGACACCACTTCATCGGTGAGTCCCACCACGGTGCGGGTATCCGCCTGCACAGTCTGGATGAGTTCGCTGATCTCCTGGGTGGAGTTGGCAGACCGCTCGGCGAGGCGCTTGACCTCCTCGGCTACCACCGCGAAGCCCTTGCCCGCCTCGCCGGCCCTCGCCGCTTCGATGGCCGCGTTGAGAGACAGCAGGTTGGTCTGATCGGCAATGCTCTCGATGACTTTGACGATGGCGCCGATCTCTTCCGAGTGGGTGCCGATGGCATCGATCGAGGTCCGCAGCTTCTGACTGGAGACCCTGACATCGCCCACCGATCGCTTAGACACCTCGTCCACCGCTTGGACGGTGGTCGATACCTTGGTGATCGAGGCCACCATCTCCTCGAGGGTTCCGGCCGTTTCGTCGACCGAGCGGATCAAGTGCTGGCCGTTGGTGGCCGTGAGTTCCAGTGAGGCGTTCATCTCTTCGATCGAGGCAGCGGTCTCGTTGACACTGGTGGCCAGGGTTCCGGCGTTGCGGGCGAGGTTGGAGATCTGGGCCGCCATCTCGACCATGGTCGAGGAGGTCTCCTCGGTGGCGCTGGACTGACTCTCCGCGCCCTGGGCCATGTGCTGGGCCGAAGCGGAGATCTCGTCGGCGGTACTAGCGACGCTCTGGGTAGTCTCGAGGATCTTCGACAGGATCCTTCGCAAGCTCACCACCATGGTCTGCAATGCTTCGAGAAGTTGTCCCGACTCGTCGCTGCCTCGGACCGAAATGTCCTGGGTGAGATCTCCATCGGCCAGGTGGTTGGCAACCAGCACCGCCCGTTTGAGGGAGCCGGCGATCCTCCCTGCGAGGAGATAGAAGAGAGCGGCACCGATGAGAGCGGCGAGCAGTCCCACCTTGAGTCCGTCGTAAACGCTGGTCTCGGCCTGTGCCTGAACCTCGGCCATGCTGATACCCAGCATCAGGGTACCCAGGCGACGAGTATCGTCCTGTTGGATGGGGGCGAAGGCCAAGAGCATGGACCGACTCTCGACCATCTCCAGTTCGGTGGCGCTCTGGTGTTCGGTAGCGATGTCGAGATAGGGGGTCGCGGCTTCCGGCTGGAAGCCTGCGAACTGTTCTCCGTCACGATTGAAGACCACGGCAAACTTGACGTCAGGGGATGCTTCGACCACCTTGAGCTCTTCGCCGACCGACTGCACGTCGTTGAAGACCAGCCCCACGCTTGCGCTCTGGGCGGTGATGCCGGCGATGACCCGGGCCTTCTCCTTCAGATTCTCCTGCAGGCGGTGGGTCTGTTGCCGTGTGGTGAACCAGAGGATAAAGGCGCTGACCGCCAGCAGGACGACGAGTGCGGCCAAGCCAAAGCGCTGCTTCATTCCAAGTTGGTGACGGGTGGCAGTGGTGGTCGTCATGGCCATCTCTCCGGAGGGTCGCACGGGTGCGGGTTTCTGAGCGATTGTTCTGGAGCCTGACATTTACCACAGGTTGAAGCAAATGCCGAGCGGGCGTTGGTCGGAAGCCGACCAGATCCTCAGGGATATGGTGGAGGATCGGGTCAAATGCCGGACCTTGCCGGTGTCGAGGTCGAGCCGGGGTAAGATTCTCGCACGATCTTCCGCCCCAACCCATAACTTCAACCAGGCGAGGCGTCGACCCGACGATCCGGTATGGACCAGCAGATTTTCGAGGCCTTGGTCGATGAGTTCTATCTCGAGTCGCGTGAACGTATTCAGCGACTCGAGCAAGCCCTCGTCGAAATGGCATCCGCAAGCCCAGAGAGTTGGGCTCCTCTCTTGATCGAGACCCGGCGCGAGCTGCATACGATCAAGGGCAATGCCGGGATGATGGGATTGAAGGGTTTGCAGGCGCTTGCCCATCGAATGGAAGATCGATTGGACGAGGTCAAGGACTCGGGGTCCATCCCGGCACTCTTGGGTGAACTCGATCACCTGAAGCGACGAGTGGAGGTCGACTGTGGCCGGGTTGCCATTGAAGACGATGTCCAGGGGGAGACGATTTCCGGTGTCGGCAGCGTGCGAGTCGCCTTTGCGGCCCTGGATGCCCTGGTCGAGGTGTTGTCGGAGATGGTGATCTTCCGCAACCGCCTCAGCCTCGCCCTGGACCGCGGTCTGGCCGCCCTCGATCGCAAGGAACGCTCGTCACCGCAGTGGCGCGAGGTCGAGGAGGCCCACGACATCCTCGAGAAGACCCTGGAGGTGGTTCAGGACTCCGTCATGCGGTTGCGGATGGTGCCGATGGAGTCCCTTCTGTCGCAGCAGCGGCGGGTCGTCTTCGACGAGGCGGAACACGAGGCCAAGTTGGTGGAGTTCCGAACGGAGGGAGGGGAGACTCCGCTGGACAAGGCCCTGCTCGAGGTCGCCTCGGATGCCCTCGGACACCTGGTGCGCAACGCGGTGGTTCATGGCATCGAAAGTCCCGACGAGAGGGAGGCGGCGGGAAAGAGCCGCGCCGGACATCTCGAGGTTCGCGCCCACGCTCTCTCCGACGAGGTAGTGCTAGACATCGAGGACGATGGTCGGGGCATCGACGGGGAAATCCTGCGCCGGAGAGCCATCGCCCAAGGGCACGAGATCGGCGATTCTACCGACCTCGTTGCGCTGTTGGCTCTCCCGGGGGTGTCGACTCGGGAGTCAGCCGACGAATCGGCCGGTCGGGGCATGGGAATGGCGGCGGTGGTGGAGTCGATTCGGCGCGGTGGAGGCCAGCTCGAGGTCGACTCCCTGGTCGGACGGGGGACCAGTTTTCGCATTCGACTGCCCCTTTCGGCGGCCATCATTAGCGCCATCATCCTCGGCGTCGACGGAGAGGTCTACGCCATGCCGGCTGGAGCGGTGCGAGAGGTTGTCGATCTGCGAGAGGGGGAGCGCCACGTGATGAACGGAACCGGGGTCCTGAGATGGCGCGGGGAGCTCGTGCCCCTGGTCGATCTCGGCGTCGCCTTTTCCACTTGCCGAGAGGTTCGTGAAACTGGCCAGGTGGTCTTCGTGGAGAGTGAAGGGCGGCATCGTGGCCTCGTCGTCGACCGGATCGTGGGGCTTCGCGATATCGTGGTCAAGGCGCTCGGAGGTGTCGTGGGGAAGCCGTACGGGGTCACTGGCTGCACCGTACTGGGGGACGGCAACGTCGTCCTCATCCTCGATCCCGGCGAGCTGACCGCGGTGACACAACGGGTCGATTTCGCAACTACAGGAAAGCAACAATGAGTGAAAAGCCCGCGAATCCGAGGCCCCCAGCGCGACCCAAGAAG
>JAIOJS010000568.1 GCA_019911795.1 Thermoanaerobaculia bacterium
GTGTTCGACTGGGCGGGTGGGGAATTCTCATCGTCCTCGTCATCTCCTTCGTCACCGGCACAAATCCGCTCGAGCTCCTTTCCGTGATCGGCCAGGCCGAATCGAGCCTTCCCTCCTCCAGCTCGCAGGCTCCCGCCCAAAGAGATCCCCAAGAGGATCAGATGGCCCAGATGATCAGTGTCGTCTTGGCCGATACCGAGACGACCTGGACCGAGGTCTTCGCGGCGGAAGGCCAACGCTACCAGCTACCGAAGTTGGTTCTGTTCACCGACGCGGTCCAATCCGCTTGCGGCAGGACCTCAGCGGCAGTTGGGCCCTTCTATTGCCCCGGTGACCAGACGGTTTACATCGATCTGAGCTTCTACAACGAACTCGGATCGCGCTTCGGGGCGCCCGGAGACTTCGCTCAGGCCTACGTCGTCGCCCACGAAGTGGGGCACCACGTGCAGAACTTGCTCGGCATCTCGCAGCAGGTCACCCAGGAGCAACGACGGGTGGGCAGGGCCCAAGCCAACGCGCTGTCGGTTCGCCTAGAGCTGCAAGCGGATTGCCTGGCGGGCGTATGGGGGCACCATGCCGCGAAGAAGCGCAACCTCCTCGAACCCGGGGACGTCGAAGAGGGGCTAGCCGCCGCTGCCGCCATCGGCGACGATCGTCTACAGAAGCAAGCTGGCGCCAGGGTCCGCCCCGAGTCCTTTACCCACGGCACCTCGGAGCAGAGAGTGCACTGGTTTCGCGAAGGGCTTCAGACTGGCGATTCCGATCGTTGCGACACCTTCGCCCAGGGTTCTTTCTAGCTCGACAACCCGATCTGGCCGAGCGGCTCTACCCAGTAGGGCTAGCGGCCCCCGACCTGAGGTGCCACTCCATCGCGCTGCAACCTCTCGGGGACTGACGACGTACTTCAACGTGTTCACCTTTGTGGGCATCCCTGGGAGCCTTTGGTTTCCTGTGCCCGTTTTATCGCGCAGGCTGAAATCCCCTGCGCCCCTCTAACTTGGGAGACTGTCTCGATGAAAAGACTCACTCGTTCCTTCACTCTCGTCCTAACGCTGACCGGCCTCCTGGCCGCCGGCTTGGCCGGGGCTGACGACTACCCTGCCGGCGTCGTCGACATTCCGCACACCAAGTTCGTTCTCGACAACGGCTTGACCCTGATCGTCCACGAGGACCAC
This sequence comes from Thermoanaerobaculia bacterium, assembly GCA_019911795.1. GTDB lineage: Bacteria > Acidobacteriota > Thermoanaerobaculia > Multivoradales > JAIOJS01 > JAIOJS01. The sequence continues at coordinate 1,176 of JAIOJS010000568.1, forward strand.
AAAGCGCCGATCGTTGCCGTCAACGTCTGGTACGACGTCGGATCCGCCGACGAGAAACCAGGAAAGACCGGCTTCGCCCACCTCTTCGAGCATCTGATGTTCAACGGCAGCGAGAACTACAACGACGACTATTTCAAGCCTTTCGATCGAGTGGGCGCCACCGGCATGAACGGCACAACCAACTTCGATCGCACCAACTACTTCCAGGAGGTCCCTAAGACCGCCCTCGACATGGCGCTGTGGATGGAGTCCGATCGCATGGGACACCTACTCGGAGCCATCGACCAAGCCAGACTCGACGAACAGCGCGGAGTAGTGCAGAACGAGAAGCGACAGGGTGAGAACCAACCGTACGGCAAGGCGTTCCTGACGATCTTCGAAAACACGGTACCCAGCGGACACCCGTACGACCACTCCGTCATCGGATCCCTCGAGGATCTCGACGCGGCATCGCTGGATGACGTCAAGAACTGGTTTCGCGCCTACTACGGTACCGCCAACGCGGTGCTCGTTGTCGCCGGCGATGTCGAGGCGGCTGACGTCAAGGAGCGGGTCGAACGCTACTTCGGTGACATCGAACCCGGCCCCCCCCTCACCAAGCCGGCGATCAACGTCGAGCCGTTGAGGGTCGACACCCGATCCACGATGAGTGACCGTGTACCTCAGGCCCGCATCTACAAGGCCTGGAATGTCGCCGAATGGGGCAATCCCGACGTCGACTCGCTCGACCTCTTGGCGCAGATTCTGGCCAACGGAAAGAGCTCCCGTCTGTACAAGCGACTGGTCTACGACGATCAGATCGCCACCGATGTCACCGCCTTCAACTGGACCCGGGAACTCGGCGGCCTGTTCGTAATGTTCGCCACGGCCCAACCGGGCGGCGACCTCGCTGCCGTCGAAAAGGCGATGGACGAGGAGCTCGCCCGTCTCCTCGACGAGGGACCCACCGCCGCCGAAGTCGAGCGAGCCCAGGTCGGTCTGCAGTCCGGATTCGTCCGCGGGTTGGAGCGTATCGGCGGCTTCGGCGGAAAGTCCGACATTCTCGCGACGTATCAGGTCTACTTCGGTGACGCCGACGCACACCGCCACTCCCAGGCCAATGTCCTCTCGGCGACGCCGGCTGCAATCCTCGAGGCCGGCCGCCGGTGGTTGAACCATGGCTCCTTCGCTCTCGAAGTGAACCCCTTTCCGGATTTCAAGGCTCAGGAGTCGAGTCTCGACCGCTCGACCGGTGTGCCCGCCGTCGACAGCTTCCCGGCCGGGAAGTTTCCCACTCGGGAATCCGCCACTCTCGCCAACGGCATGAAGGTGATCGTTGCGGAGCGCAATTCGGTGCCGATCGTCAACATGCAGCTCCTGCTCGACGCCGGCTACGCCTCCGATCAGTTTGGGCTCCCAGGTACAGCCAATCTGGCTTTGAAGATGCTGGATGAGGGAACCACCAGTCGATCGGCCCTGGAGATCTCAGACACTCTGGAGAAGCTCGGAGCCAATCTCAACGCCGGCTCCGACCTGGACGCTTCGGTGGTGACGATGTCGGCTCTCACCGAAAACCTCGAACCTTCCCTCGACTTGCTGGCCGACGTGGTGTTAAACCCATCGTTTCCGCAGTCTGAGTTCGAGCGCCTGCGACGGCAGCAGATCGCCGGCATCCAGAGTGAGATGGTGCAACCGCTGTCGATGGCACTGCGGGTCTTCCCTAAGCTCCTCTACGGTGAGGGGCACGCCTACGGGCTGCCGATGACGGGTTCGGGAACGATCCAGTCGGTCGAAGCGATGACAACTGAGGCCCTCGCAAAGTTTCATTCGACGTGGTTTAGGCCGAACAACGCGACCCTCGTAGTGGTCGGCGACGTCGCGATGGCCGACGTCCTCCCCATGCTCGAGAAGCGCTTCGGAACCTGGCAGGCTGGTGATATTCCCACCAAGAACCTTGCCACCGTCGAACAGCAGCCAGAATCTGCGGTCTATCTGGTAGATCGGCCCAACTCCGAACAGTCGATCATCTTTGCCGGCTTCGTCGCGCCCCCCAAGGGGAGCGACCACGCACTCCAGATCGATGCCATGAACTCGATCCTCGGCGGTGGTTTTACCGGCCGCATCAACCTCAACCTTCGCGAAGACAAACACTGGTCGTACGGTGCGAGGAGCTTCATCCAGGATGCGGTCGGACAGAGGCCGTTCATCGCCTACGCTCCGGTCCAAACCGACAAGACCAGCGAGTCGATGGCCGAGATTCTGTCTGAGATCCGCGGTATCCGTTCCGGTGGAACACGCCCCGCGACGGCCGAGGAACTGGCCAAGATCAAGGACCAGAAAACGTTGACGCTACCGGGTCGCTGGGAGACCAACAACGCGGTGCTCAACGATAT
>JAIOJS010000569.1:0-10000 GCA_019911795.1 Thermoanaerobaculia bacterium
GTTCAACAACGCGACGTGGCCCGATTTCACGCGGTTGCCGAACCATCTGCTGCCGGCGATCGAGTTTCACGAATTGAGTCATGAAACGCCCTTCGAGCTCGATGGGGTTCGTTTCACCCCCATTCCGGTCGACCATCTCGTTCCGACCCACGGTTTCCTGATCGAACAGGGTGACGCGGCATTTCTCTGGTCGAGCGACACGGGCCCTACGAGCCGCTTTTGGGAGATCGCCAATCAGACGCGGAATCTCAAGGCTGTTTGCATCGAGACGAGCTTCGACAACGCGCTCCAGCACATCGCCGACGTGTCCTACCATCTGACCCCTCAGACCCTGGAGCTGGAGTTGGAAAAGCTAGATCGCAAGGTGCCGATCCTGCTGCACCATCTCAAGCCGCCTTGCATTGCACGGATACGACCCGAAGTCGCGGCCCTGGGCAATCCGGATATCGACTATCTCGAGCAGGACAAGGTCTACGAGTTCTGATCCGGGCTGATGGGGTCCCAAGCGCAATCCTCGGCAATGCTGGGATTCGAGGGGTGGCCGCGAATCGAGTGCCCACCCCTTCTCGGTCGACTTCAGGAACGAGTCCCCAGGTGATCCAATGACTCAGCTCGAGCTCTTCCAGGACCCTCCCTCCGAGACACTCAGGGAAGTCGTCGGGGGGAGTGAGAGGGGCCTGCGGCCCCCGGTCCCGAGTGCCAGCGGGATGCGGGTGGTGGTGCTAGGATCGGGGAGTCAGGGGAATGCCCTGGTGGTCGAGTCAGAGCATGGACGACTTCTCGTCGATGCTGGCTTTTCCGGACGCGAGATCGCGCGGCGTTTGGCCCGAGTTGGGCTGGAGCCAAGCGACCTCAGTGCTTTGCTGCTGACGCACGAGCACGGTGATCATTCACGGGGGGCGGCGGCATTTGCCCGCCGGCACGGAATTCGTCTTCATGCCACGCGAGGCACCCTCGCGGGGATGAAGCTCCCACAGAAGGTCCGGGGGCTGATCTCGGAGTTTCGATCGGATCGAGAGTTCGAAGCCGGTGGTTTCAGGATCGAGCCCTTCGGTATTCCTCACGATGCGCGAGAACCCGTGGGTTTGGTGATCGAGGATTCGCGCGGTTGTCGGCTGGGGCTTGCGGCTGATCTCGGTTGTCGCTCTCGGTTGGCTTGGACCCGGTTGCAGGGACTACATATCTTGATTCTCGAGACCAATCACGACTTGGACATGCTGCGCGATGGACCGTATCCTTGGTCGCTCAAGCAGCGGGTGGCGTCTCGCCATGGACATCTGTCCAACGTCGACGCCGTGGCCGGACTCGAAGAACTCATGCACGATGACCTGCAGGCCGTCGTGCTCTACCATCTATCGCAAACTAATAATCGACCAGCCCTCGCCGCCGCTCTAGCGGGCGAGGAGTTGGACCGCCTCGGGAGTCGAAGTCGACTGACGGTGAGCGGTCAATCCGAACCCACAGAGTGGATCGAGGTAATCTGATTTTGAAGGCACGAGTCACCATCTATCCCCGTCCCGAAGTCTTGGACCCGCAGGGCAAAGCCGTTCACCAGGCGCTGACCCGAGTCGGTTTCGATGGCGTCAATTCAGTTCGCGTCGGAAAGAGCTTCGACATCGAACTCAAGACCAGGAGCCAGCCCCTAGCGATGAAGCAGCTCGAGGCGATGTGCGACAAGTTGCTCGCCAACCGGGTGATGGAGGTCTACGAGATCGAGATCCTGGGGAAGGCCGGCAAATGAAGTGCGGAGTGGTCGTGTTTCCAGGCAGCAATTGCGATCACGACGTCTATCATGTGCTCAAGCACCTGCTGAATGTGGAGACCGTATTTCTCTGGCACGACGACGCGGACCTCAAGGGCAGCGATCTCGTAGTCCTCCCCGGGGGATTCTCCTACGGCGACTACCTGAGAGCCGGTGCCATGGCTGGACTTTCGCCGATCGTCGACGAGGTTCGCCGCCACGCCGAAGCGGGAGGCCTCGTCCTCGGTATCTGCAACGGCTTCCAGATCCTGCTCGAGATGGGGCTGCTCCCCGGCGCCATGCGTCGCAACCTGGGGCAGCGGTTTCTTTGCCGAGACGTTCATCTCGAGGTGGTGCGCGACGACCTCGCGTTCACGTCGCAGTATTCGGTGGGCCAGATCCTGCGCATGCCGGTCGCCCACGCCGAAGGGAACTACTTCGACACGCCTAAGAACCTCGATGCCCTCGAGAAGAACCGCCAGGTCGTCTTCCGCTACTGCGATCCCGGCGGGGGGCCTGATGACCCCAACGGCTCGGAGCGTGGAATTGCAGGGATTTGCAACCGCGACGGCAACGTCTTTGGACTGATGCCTCACCCCGAGCGTTGCAGCGAGGAACTCTTGGGCAACGTCGATGGTCTGGCCCTCTTCTCTTCCGTGATGAAGAGCGCTGCCGCCGCGATGGAGGTGGAAGCATGAGTAGGGCTGCCGAGCCGACCGTCGACCTCGCTGCGGCTGAGGCCCAGGGGCTGACCCAAGAGGAGTTCGAGAACCTGTGCCACATCTTGGGCCGGGACCCCAACCACACTGAGCTTGGAATCGCTTCGGCTTTGTGGTCGGAACACTGTTCCTACAAGTCATCGAAGGCGTATCTGCGTGAGTTTCCCACTCAGGGGGCTCACGTGCTGCAGGGGCCTGGCGAGAATGCGGGAGTGGTAGAGCTCGGACACGGCTGGGTGGCGGTCTTCAAGATGGAGAGTCACAACCATCCGAGCTACATCGAGCCCTATCAGGGTGCTGCCACCGGCGTCGGTGGCATTCTTCGCGATATCTTCACCATGGGGGCGCGACCGATCGCGCTGATGAACGCGTTGCGATTCGGCAGTATCGATGCGCCTCGCATGCGCCATCTCGTCGATGGCGTGGTGCGTGGAATCGGCGACTACGGCAACTGCATGGGCGTTCCCACCATCGGCGGAGAGACAGATTTCCACCCCAGCTTCAACGGCAACATCCTGGTCAACGCCTTCGCTCTGGGCGTCGCTCGTCGGGACTCGATCCTTCGGGCCCGGGCTTCGGGACCCGGAAACCCCATCCTCTACGTCGGTAGCCGAACGGGTCGCGATGGTATTCACGGTGCCACCATGGCGTCGGAGTCGTTCGACGCCGACAGTGAGGAGAAGCTACCCACGGTTCAGGTGGGCGATCCATTCACCGAGAAGATTCTCCTCGAGGCCTGCTTGCAAGCGCTCAAGAGTGGCGCGGTGGTCGCGCTGCAGGATATGGGGGCGGCCGGACTCACCAGTTCATCTTTCGAGATGGCGTCGCGTGGGCGCACCGGCTTGGTGTTGAATCTCGACAAGGTGCCCCGCCGCGAGCCGGGACTGACGCCGTGGGAGATCATGCTCTCGGAGTCGCAGGAACGTATGGTCCTGGTGGCGCAGCGCGGCAAGGAGGATGTGCTCCGTCACGTCTTCGAGCGCTGGGGACTCGAGGTCGAGACCATCGGCGAAGTCACGGCGACGGGGCGGGCGGTGATTCGCGACCAAGGCAAAGTGGTGGCTGACCTACCCATTCGACCCCTCACCGATGGGGCTCCGGTCTATCGACGACCGGCGCTGGAACCGGCGGGTCTAGCCGAACGTCAGACCAAGGCCAAGGTCCCCGATCCGGGAGATCCCGCCAAGGCTTTGACGAAGATGCTCGACACCCCGGAATTGGGCAGCAAGTCCTGGATCTGGCAACAGTACGACCATACGGTTCGAACCAACACCGTGCGCGGGCCGGGTGGCGACGCCGCCGTCGTCGCCCTCAAGGGGACGCCGCTCGGCATCGCCATGACCTGTGACGTCAATCCGGTCTACTGCTACCTCGACCCGAGGACGGGTGCCATGCAGGCCGTGGCCGAGGCGGTTCGCAACCTCGCCTGCGTGGGAGCCGAGCCTTTGGGGGTTTCCGATTGTCTCAACTTCGGCAATCCGGAGAATCCCGAAGTCTCGTGGCAGTTTCGCGAGTCGGTGCGGGGGATCAGCGAGGCCTGCCGAGCCCTCGATGTTCCGGTGATCTCAGGCAATGTTTCCTTCTATAACGAGACTGAGGGTGAATCGATTCACCCCACTCCCGCCATCTCGATGGCCGGAGTTCTTCCCGATCTGACCAATTTGCCGGCTACGGGCTTCGTCGAGGCCAAGGATCAAGTGATCCTTCTCGGAGTTGATCACGGAGAGCACGGTGGCTCTGCCTATATGAGGCTGTTGCACGGAGTCGAGCAGGGACTCCCTCCTGCGGTCGATCTGGCCGCCGAGGGGAGCCTGGCCGCCTTGCTGCGCTATCTGGCCTTTGACGGAGCGTTGCGCAGCGCTCACGATGTTTCGACGGGGGGGCTCGGAGTCGCCCTGGCCGAGGCCTGCTTCGAGCACGGGCTGGGCGCAGATCTGAAGTTGCCGGTAGATCCGGTTGGCTTCTTCTCGGAGACCCAGGCGCGGGCCGTGATTTCCGTCACGCCGAAGGCGGTCGATGGTGTCCTCGCCGAAGCCGAGAGGCGAGGAGTGCCTGCATTGGTCGTTGGCGCGGTAGGGGGCGACAGCCTCAAACTGAACCTCGACGGGACGAAGTCGAAGATCCAGGTCGCTGAACTTCACTCAGTGTGGAGTACGGCCCTGCCAAGAGCTTTGGAACTGTAGGCAAGCGCCCACGGAGGCCAGCGATCGATGTGCGGAATCTTCGGGATCGAGTCTCACGCTGATGCGGCGAATCTCGCCTATCTAGGACTCTATGCCTTGCAGCACAGAGGGCAGGAGAGTGCTGGGATCGTGTCGTGGGACGGCCAGCGCATGCACGTCGAACGGGGCATGGGTGAGGTTGCGGACATCTTCGACGAGGCGGTGTTGAGCCGGCTCGCAGGGGATTCTGCGATCGGCCATACGCGCTACTCGACGGCCGGCACCAGCATGTTGGCGAATGCCCAACCCATCGTGGTCATGACTTCGATGGGACCACTCGGCATCGTCCACAACGGCAACCTGGTCAACGCGGTCGAGATTCGACAGCGTCTCGAGCGGGATGGTTCGATCTTTCAAACCACCAGCGATACCGAGGTCGTTCTTCACCTGATGGCTCGAAGCCCGCGGGCCGACGTTGTGGAGTCGCTCATGGTTGCACTGGGAGAAGTCCGCGGTGCCTACTCCCTCCTGCTCCAGGCGGAGGGGTGCCTCGTTGCCGCTCGCGATCCGTTCGGGTTTCGTCCGCTCATGCTCGGAGATGCCGATGGCAGCCCCTGCTTCGCTTCGGAGGTTGGAGCCTTCGATCTGATCGATGCGAAGCCAGTTCGGGAGTTGAAACCAGGAGAGATCGTGGTTTCGCGCGGTGGAGAGTTGGAGTTCTACCGTTTACCTCAAGTACCGCAACCGACGCGTTGTATCTTCGAACATGTCTACTTTGCCCGGCCCGATAGCGTGGTCTTCGGTGATGCCGTGTCGGAGGTCCGCCTCCGCCTTGGGAGTCAACTCGCCAAGGAGAGTGCGGTGGAAGCAGATCTGGTGTCGCCGGTTCCCGACAGTGGGGTCTTTGCTGCGCTGGGCTACAGCCGTGCGTCGGGGATTCCGTTCGAGTTCGGGCTCATCCGGAACCACTACGTGGGGCGAACCTTCATCGAGCCGCGCAATGCGATTCGCCACTTTGGCGTCAAGGTCAAGCTCAATCCGGTGCGGCCACTCATCGAGGGTCGACGGGTGATTCTGGTCGATGACTCGATCGTGCGGGGGACGACGTCGCGGAAGATCGTCAAGATGGTGCGTGATGCTGGAGCGACCGAAGTCCACGTTCGCATCTCCTCTCCTCCCACCGCCTGGCCCTGTCGCTACGGCATCGACACACCGAACCGGAGTGAGTTGATCGCGGCCAACCAGACGGTAGAGGAGATCTGTGGCTTTATCGAGGCCGACAGCTTGGCCTACCTCTCGATGGACGGAATGCTCGGCTCGGTGAGCGGAGAGCCGGGAAGCTACTGCACCGCGTGTTTTTCGGGTGAGTACCGGGTGCCGATGTCGCGAGAGGACGAGCGTCAACACACGCTATTTCCCATTCGGACGGAGGGTAGTGAATGAGCGGTGGAGCCTACCGGGCAGCCGGAGTCGATATCGACGCCCAGGATGAGGCCTTGGGTCAGGTCAAGGAGCTCGTACGATCGACGGCGACTCCTGGTGTACTGAGTGAACTCGGATCCTTCGGGGGACTCTTTCAGTTCCCGGAGGGGATGCGGAAACCGGTTCTGGTGGCCTCGGCGGATGGAGTTGGCACCAAGTTGCGGGTCGCTCAGTTGGCCGATGACTACTCGACGGTGGGGCACGACTTGGTCAATCACTGCGTGAACGACATTCTCGTTCAAGGGGCGGTACCCCTTTTTTTCCTCGACTACGTGGGCGCGGGAGTCCTCGCTCCCGAGAAGGTCGTACAACTCGTCCAGGGAGTGGCCGCCGGGTGCCGTGAGAATGGCTGTGCGCTGCTGGGCGGAGAAACGGCAGAGATGCCGGGTTTCTACAAAGTGGGTGACTACGAACTGGCGGGCTTCATCGTGGGCGTGGTCGAGGCGGATGCGCTGCTCGGACCGGAGCGAGTAGTCGAGGGCGATGTGCTCATTGGTCTACCCTCGTCCGGCCTTCACACCAACGGCTATTCGTTGGCTCGTCATGTCCTCTTCGAAGTTCTGGGGCTCGATATTTCGAGCCCTCTGCCGGTCGCGAGTGGCGACTCTCTCCATCGGAACGTCGGGGAAGCCCTGCTCTCCGTCCATCGGACCTACCTACCAGCCGTCCGGAGCTTGCTCGAGAGCCCGGATCTTCATGCGATGGCTCACATTACTGGGGGGGGACTTACCGACAACCTGCCGCGGGTGCTCCCGACGGGGCTGGGCGCAAGTGTCGAGAAGGGAGGATGGCGACCGCTCCCTCTCTTTGACCTAATACAGGAAGCAGGCGAAGTGTCGACCGAGGAGATGTTCCGGGTCTTCAATATGGGAGTCGGTATGGTCTTGGTGGTCTCGAGTTCTGCCGCTCCCTCGATCCTCTCGGAACTGGGTGCGTCCGGGCATTCGCCGTGGCGACTGGGGCGGGTTCGGCAGGGTTCCGGCGTGGACTATGGAGCTTAGAACTTGACTGCAGTCCGGGTAGGGGTTCTTCTCTCGGGGCGAGGTAGCAATTTCTCGGCTTTGGTCGCAGGTTTCGAGCGCCTTCGGACTCCAGCCCAGGTTGTTCTGGTTGTCTCGGATGAGGCGACGGCCGGCGGCCTAGAACGAGCTACCGAGATGGGTATCGACAGTCGTGTAGTCTCTCCCAAGGACTACCCAACTCGTGCGGCTCACGAGGCGGCGATGATCGCGGTATTGAAGGATGCTGGCGTGGAATGGGTCTGCTTAGCCGGCTTCATGAGAATTCTTGGGCCCGATTTTGTTCGTGCCTTTCCGTCACGGATCCTGAATATTCATCCGAGCTTGCTCCCGTCATTTCCTGGGCTCCATGCACAGCGACAGGCCGTCGCCTATGGCGTTCTCTGGTCGGGTTGCACGGTTCACCTTGTGGACGAGGGCCTGGATAGTGGTCCTATTGTCGGGCAGAGGGTCGTCAGGGTTCTAGAGGATGATACGGAAGAGAGTCTCTCCTCCCGTATTCTCGAGGAGGAGCACAAACTCTATTCGGAGTCGCTGCACCGCCTACTCTTGGTAGGGTGGAGGATCGAAGGGCGCCGCGTTCTCTTTGACGAATGATGCGAAGGCGGATCGGTCCCGTTGCTGCGCCGAGAGGCTCGATGAGAGGTTGTAAGGACTTGCTTCTCTCTTGGTATCAAGAGATGTCTTACTCCGGAAGGGTGCTCCTCTAGTCTTCAGTCGGAGGGTTGGGCGAATCGGCTCTCATTCTTGCGACCGGCCCGTCCTATGGGGTTTTCGTACCCTGGGGGGCGTTGGGTTCATCAATCCTCAGTTGGTTCTTTATCTTCCTTTGGGGACGTTTCTTGCTTGGCTTCTGGCAGGCGAGGAGAGCTCTACGTGTTCCGGGTCTTGTCCTCAGTAGTGTCCCAGTGGGCCTGTTGATGCTTTCGTGGTCTGTGTACTCGGCCACCGGAAGTTTTCTTTCGATAGAGGCGGGGAGATTCTTTCTTCACAACGCGCGGATGGTGACGCTCTATACGGCCCAGACGGAGCCTAGTCGGAGCCTCATGTCGATAGCCGGCATCCTCGGCGGGATGGTGCTCTGGGCCGTTGCGATACAGAGCGCTTCCTTTGGAAGAGCTCGATTGGGACGACTTGGTCGATCGGTATTGATCGGATGGTTCGCCGCCGGTGTACTTCTGGCGTTAGTGCCTGTTCCTAAGATACCTGAAGCTGGAACAGCTCGTGGATTGTGGAGTCCGCAGCCACTTTCAGCCTTCCTCTGGGATCTGGCGGGATCCAGAGAGACGCTAGGAGCCTGTCTCGATAGCAGTGATCTTCGACGTCGTCAGGATGAACGACGTCAAGGTGAAAGGAGCGGGGCGTCTTCCCTCGCCCCAGCGTCCTCAGTACTTCTTGTCGCTGTGGAGTCCCTGCGGCCCGATGCGGTAACGATGGTTCATCAGGGAAGAACCGTGATGCCCACTCTTCAGGGCTTGGCCGACTCGGGCTTGTTGTTCACCAGGGTTTGGGCCGCGAGCACACACTCTGACTACTCGGATGTCTCTGCCCTGTCCTCGACCTACCCCCTGCGTTCAGGTCGCCATCATTACTACCGAAAGGAGGATCCGTGGCCGCGACCCGTGATCTGGGATGCCCTCGCCCGAGCTGGCTACCGGAACGCATTGGTGTCGGCTCAGAACGAGGGGTGGGGTGGAATGGCCAACTTCCTCGAGTCCGACGGACTAGATTACTTCTGGGATTCGAGAAGCGCAGTTCGGGAGGGACTTCCTACTCATACAGCCAGCGGCGACGAAGGCTTCGAGCGGGCTGTCTTTGGCGGTCTCCGGGCCGGCAAGGTCGACGACTCCGTTGTGGTTGATCGTGCCATCTCTTGGATGAAAGCCCAGGTTGGTCAACAGCAGCCGTTCTTTCTGGCGATGAACCTCCAGTCGTCTCATTTCCCATACGAGCTTGGACCTGAGGCCGTCCGCCCCTACGAGCCCTGGGTGTTCGATTTCGAACCTAGCTTCACTTGGTATCCGGAGGCCTCTGTCGAGACGGCACGAAACGCCTATTTCAACGCCCTCACCTATGTTGACCTACAGATCGCTCGTCTCTTGGAACAGTTGGACCACCTGGGGATCGCCGACGACACGATGATCGTCGTTTATGGCGAGAACGGCGAGGCCTTTCACGAACATGGTCAAGTGACGCACGCGTCGGCTCCGTTCGAGGCGGGACTGAGAGTACCAATTGTGATCACCGGAGCAGGGATCAGGCCGGGCGAGGTCTCGTACCCGACGAGCCTCGTAGACCTTCCACCCACCGTGTTGGGATTGTTGGGCATACCTGCGTCGAGCGACTGGCAGGGGTTAAACGTCCTCGATGAAGATATTCCCGCCTCGGAGCGAGTCTTGTATTTTCACAATGAGAATCCGATTAGCCGGGCCGATGGTCTCATCGTCGGAGGCCGATGGAAATTGTGGTCAGATCGTGGTGAGGGTCGAATCCACCGCTATGACCTGCTTCAGGACCCCGATGAGTTGCACGCCCTCAGGGGTTTTGACGATGGACTGGATCAGCGACTCGAGAGTACCCTCAGAGAGTTTCGGTGCCGTCAGTTACGGTACTACGAGCATCCAGCCCTTCCTCTCTACTATGGACTTCCACCAGTAGTGTCGAGGTTGCCCCTCGGACGCTAGTCGCCCGCCGGCCTAGGATCCGCCGACTCAGCCTCCTCCCAGCGGCGACACACAACGCAGCTGTTGATTCCACCGATACCCATATTGATCTTGCCGGCGACGTCACCTTCGACGTCCATGGGCTCATTCTTCACGAGCCGATTCAGATGCGGCTGAATGATCGGGTGGATCTCGTCGGGAGAAATGTGCACCG
>JAIOJS010000570.1 GCA_019911795.1 Thermoanaerobaculia bacterium
GCGGTGTCCGGGGTGTAGACCTCGGGGGTGTCGGTGGCGACGATGATCTCGTCGAGATCGGTGGCGCTGATCCCGGCGTCGAGGAGGGCGGCCCGGGCGGCCTTGCAAGCGAGGTCGGCGGTGGATTCGTCGTCCGCCGCGATGCGTCGGCGCTCGATGCCGGTGCGGGTTCGGATCCACTCGTCGCTGGTGTCGAGGAGTGCGGCCCACTCCGCGTTCTCCATGATTCGGCTCGGGGCGTAGGCGCCGAGCCCGAGGAGGCCGATGTTGAGGTCCTGCGTCATAGTTCTTCGATCCATCGCGGGGCGGGGTTCAAGGTTTGAGGGGATGACTCTATCGCGGCGTCGCGTCCAGTGCTTTTCCCGCCTCGTCGAACCAGGTCGTGATCTTCCGTGACCACTCCTTCTGATTCTTCTTCCGGGTGCCGTGCACCGTCTCGTCGTCGTAGACCTCTTGCATGGCGAGGAGTTCCTCCCAGTAGGCTGCCTGGAGGCGGCTGAATTGCGCTTTGAGGTCCAGTCGGGCCAGTGACTCGCGGTCGGATTGCGCCTGGACCTCGCGGAGTTCGGCACTGAGGCGACGAGCCCATGTTTCGGCGAGGTCGAAGTGCAGCTGCTCGTGGGCGAGGACTCTGTCCTCCTTGGCGACGGAGGCGGAACCCGACAGCGTCTTGTCCATGACCGCGAAGGCTTCTGCCGAGGGTGCCCTCGCCGTCCAGCTACCCTCCGCCGTTTGCGACGTCACGATCTCGAAGTGGTTGAGTCGGAGGGTGGTCACGATGTGGGCGTTCCATCCGTTACCCCACCGCCCTTGAGTCTTACCCGCTCCTTGGAAGTCCTCCCAAGTGAGTTGCCGATGGGTTGTCTCGATCCGGGTGTCGAAGGGCGTGTACCCTTGCACCAGCGCGGGCATGAGGACGCCAAGCGCTCCGACCAAAAGAAGGATTGGGGATTGCAGTAGGAGAAGCGAGGGGCGACGAGTCTTCATAGCTTTTCTACGAGGCCTTTCTCGAGAGGTTCTAGGTTGGGGCCAAGTCGTCGAGCCGTCTCAACGGCGCGACAACCCGGCTCGGTCTCGGCCCAGCGCGAAGTCCCCGGCCCGGCGAGTTCCAGGACCGGGTCGGTTCTATACTGACACGGTCGCGAGGCTGCCTCGACATCACTCTGTGAAACCAAGAAGGAGTTGACCATGACGAAGGACAGGAACATTCCACGGCGATGGATCGCCCCCTTTTTCTTAGTGGGTACCCTGATGATTGTTGCCACTGCGCAGGCCGCTCCTCCTTCGGAGATCGACGTCAAAGTGGTGGGAGTGCGGGCGGTCGCGAAAGTCGAGGGACTCAGTACTGCCGTCTTCGGAACCAGCGCGGGGACCGATGTCGCCCTTCTCTTCAGTCGAAATGGAGGGGGCATTATCTCCTTCGACGAAGACGCCAGTAGCCTGGAGCTCTTCGCTGACGACAAGGGGAAATCTCTTCTCGGGGATAGCTCCTTCAACAACGGCTTCGGAAGCTTTCCCGTCATCGAGGATGGCGGTGGACACCTACTGCTGGAACTGGAGGCGGAGGGTCAGGCGAGTCCAGGCGCCAAGTCGCTTCATGCCAAGGGCAAGGTGGTCGTCGCGGTCTCGGAGGTCACCGAGACCTATCGATCCGGCAAGGTCTCGCTCGTCGAGGACGCCGCGATCGACGCAGGACCGATACCCTTTGCCGTGTCGGCAGTAGGGCCTCCAGAGTGGGGTGACGCCGCTCTGTCGGTGACCCTGGTCGCCGATCAGAAGATCGACGAGGTCAAGAGCATTCACTTTCTCGACTTGCAGGGGCAGCCGATCGAGTTCGAGAGCGGCTCCAGCAGCTCCATGAGCATGATGGGAACGATGACGGTGACCCGTCAGTTCACTTTCTCCGAGAAGATCGACGCGGTGCTCGTCGAGATCGAATACTGGGGTGGTCTGCGGCGCGTCGAGGTGCCCTTCGATCTGACGGTGGGGATCGGCTTCTAGATAGAGGCTTCTGAATAAGCTTCTAGGTCGCGGCCGGGATCGTCGGGCCTGACCGTTCAAGAGTCCTGCCGGGCTTGTAGAATGATGCTGCACGCGTCGCTGCCTCTCGTGGCAGAAACCTCTGACCACAGCCCTCGTAGACGAGGCATCGGGGCCTCACACCCCTTGGCGCTGGCCACCCTCTCAGAAACCCCGAATCAACTCGAGGATCAGTTCATGTCGTTACCCCTTCCCCCCGCTCGCGGTTTCCGCTTCTTCCTTCTCGCCACACTCCTGGGATCCTCCTCCTTGTTCATCGCCTGCCAGCCGGCGGCTGAAGAGGTCGCGGTCGAGACGCCGGCGGATTCGTCGAGCCAGGAGATCGCTTGGTTCGAGGGTTCGGTCGAGGAGGCCTTCGCCACTGCCAAGGAAGAGAACAAGCCGCTCTTTCTCTATTGGGGGGCGGTTTGGTGCCCGCCATGCCACTACTTGAAGGACAAGATCTTCAAGACGCCGGAGTTCGTCGCCCAGAGTCGCAAGTTCATCGCCGTCTACCTCGACGGAGACACCGACCGAGCCCAGGCCTGGGGTGAGAAGCTCAAGATCTCTGGCTACCCCACGGTGTTGATCCTGAACCCGGAAGGTGACGAGGTGATGCGGATGTCCTCGGGAATCCCGGTCGAGGAGTACAACGGCGTGTTGGACGCGGCGCTCACCCACATGCGGCCGATCAAGGACGTCCTGGCCGACGTTCTCGCCGTCGGAGTCGCCAAGGCGGACCCCACCGCGCTCGACCTCCTGGCGAACTATGAGTGGGGCCAGGATCGCACGGTTGAGCTCTCCGCCGAGGAGCGTTTCGCGACCTTTCATCAGCTCTACGAGGGGACTCCCCAGTCGCTGCGGGTAGTCAAGTCGCACTTCTTGGCAAACATGCTGAGTGATGCCGCGGGCCTGGCGGCCGACGAAGAGCGTAGCGAGCCCGTCCTCACCGGGGAACAGGTGACGGCCTACCGCGCCGCGGTGCAGACCCTTCTTAGCGACCGGGAATTGCGCAATGCCAACCCCTTCTTCGTCGCTCTCAGTGCCTCGAAGACCATCGATCTCCTCGAACCGAAAGCGGGCGAGGGTCGCGAAGCGCTGATCGCAGCCTGGCTGGCGGCCGGGAATGCACTGGAGAACGATGATTCTCTCTCGGCGATGGACCGCGTCTATGCGGTGTACGTGCCGATGGACATCGCGGAGATGCGGGCCGGCAAGCCGGCCGAGGGCGAGGAGGCCGCTCCCATGCCACCCGAAGTGCTCGACGCCGTCCGTCACCGGATCGCCTGGGCCAATGACACCGTCACCGACGAGGGTGAACTCCAGGGCGTGATGAATGTCATGCTGGGCGTGCTCGAGTCAGCTGGACTCGAGGACGAGGCCAAGACCCTGGCCGAAGCGCGACTCCAGGACACCGAGGCGCCTCACTACTACATGTCCTGGCTATCCGACCTCGAGGAGTCGGCCGGTGACAAAGAGGCGGCACTGGCCTGGTCGCGGCGAGCCTACGACGAGTCCGAGGGACCCTACACCCGGTTTCAGTGGGGAACCAGCTACATCCAGGATGCCATCCGACTGGTTCCCGACGACATCGAACTGATCGAGAAGGCTTCCTCAGAGATTCTCGAGGAGTTATTGCAGAATGACGATGCCTTCGCCAATCGCAATCAGTCGAGGGTCTCGAGGCTCGATAGCGCCTACGACGAGTGGGCGGCGGACTCCGAGGAGCGGAAGGCGGCAGTGCTCAAGATCCGGACCGAGGTCGGCAGCGCCTGTGAGCGTTTCGCCGACGGAGAAGGCGACGATACGCCTCGGGCCCGTTGCGAGAGCTTCGCGGATCCGGCGCCGGAGGTTGACGCTCCGGTTTGAGATTTGGGGTCCTCGAAAGAGCCGCTAGAATGCGAGTCGCTGTCCCGTACCGGGAGTCGACGAGCCGAAGGGTCGATATTCCGAGAGAGGCATAGGGAGGGAACTCCTGACGCCGCGCACCCTCCGAAATCTTCAGGATCGAAAAAAACCGAAGCCTTATGAACCAAAGCCTACGGGCTCGAGGAGAACGATGATGAACCAACTTTCCAGAACGGCCACCCTGACCACCGCCTTGGTCGCCCTCTTGCTGACGAGCCTCGCGCTGCCCGCCGCCGCGGAGCGTGGCGACGATGCCGAGCGCAAGAGTAAGAACGGACACGTGGAGGCGACCCTCGATGGTGTCACCGTGACCCTCGACTATGGACGTCCCGAGATGCGGGGGCGCGACATCTTCGGTGCACTCGTGCCCTTCGGCAAGGTGTGGCGCACGGGCGCCGACGAAGCGACCACCATCACCTTCTCCGCCGACGCGATGGTCGAGGGGAAGGCCATTGCGGCTGGTACCTACGCTCTCTTCACCATCCCGGGTGAGGAGCGGTGGACGGTGATCTTCAACGCCACCGCGGATCAGTGGGGTGCTTTTGGCTACGCAGAGGACGCCGATGTTTTGCGAGTCGAGGTCCCCGCCAGTTCCGGCGAGATGACCGAAGCTATGACCTTCACGGTCGACGAGACCGCAGTCCATCTGATGTGGGCCGAAGTCGAGGTTTCGTTCACGGTGACCGCGGCGGCAAGCTAGCCCGTGCGGTTTGGCCAGAGTGAGTCGGCATCACCGGATTGTCCGTCGTGGCGGCGAGGGGCCTGGGTCCTGGCGCTGGCTCTGACGGTTGGCGGACCGATCAGCGCCGTTCAAGACTCGACGGTAGCGCCCAGTGCCGAGGCTCCGTCGGCGCGTCCGGCCAATGCGCTGGTTCTACCCCGGGTCCCCCCGGTCAAGAATCTCCCGACCGATCGTCCCCTGCGGGCTGGGATCCTGGTCGTCGATGGGGTCTACAACACCGAACTCACGGCGCCGATGGATATCCTCCACCACGTGGTGTTCCACACCAAGCCGGGAGTCGAGGTCTTCTTGGTCTCTCCCGATGGCAAGCCGGTTCGTTCGTTCGAGGGGCTGAACATCACGCCGGACTACAGCTTCGCCGATGCGCCCTCGATCGATATCCTGATCGTTCCCAGCGCCGAGCACAGCATGGACTCGGACCTCGGCAACGATTCCCTGATCGCCTGGGTGGAACAGACCGGCAAGAAGGCTCACTACGTGATGTCGTTGTGCGACGGGGCCTTCGTCCTGGCGAAGGCCGGTCTCTTGGATCGCAAACGGGTCACGACCTTTCCCGGCGATCAGGACGCGTTCGCCACCATGTTTCCCAAGCTCGACCTCGAGCGGGACGTCACCTTCGTCCACGACGAGTCGGTGCTCACGTCGCAGGGCGGGGCGCGGAGCTTTGACGTCGCCCTCTACTTCGTCGACCACCTGTTTGGTGAGGAGGTGGCTCGTGGAGTCGCCGAGGGGATGGTCCTGCCCTGGCCACCCGCCTCGGAGCCCTTCCGGGCCCTGATCGTCGAACGCAAATGGCGCTGGTAGCATTGGTCTCGATGACGAGTGTTGATTCCTGACCACAGGGTTCCGATGAGTTCAGCGTCACGGCGATGAGCTGGATTTCGAAAGGGGATTTCGATGGGTAAAGTGATTCTCGGTGTCGTCTTGGGATACATCACCATGGCAATCCTGGTGATGTTGAGTCTCACTCTGGTTTGGCTGGCTCTGGGGTCGGAGCAGGTCTTCGTCGAAGGGAGCAATCAGGTGACCTCCCTGTGGTCCGTCTTGACCCTGGTGGAGGGCTTCTTCGCCGCCATCTTCGGCGGCTGGATCTGCGCCAGGGTGGCAGGCGGCTCGGCCCGCAACGCGGTCCGCGCCCTGGCCGGACTCGTGCTCATCCTGGGCATCGTCAGCGGTGTGATGACCCTGCGCAGCGCCGACGACCCCAACCTCGCCACCACCCTGTCGAAGTCCGGTTCCGAGATGAGCTTCATGGAGGCCGGAAGAGAGGGACGACAACTCACCTGGTACCTCCTCGGACTCCCTTGGGTCGGGGCTTTCGGCGTCCTGCTCGGCGGTTCGATCCATACTCGAAAGCTACCGCGATGAAGACCTTCAATCCGCCGGAACGCGTCCTCCTCGGTCCTGGCCCCTCGGCGGTACCGGCCCGCGTCCTCGAAGCCCTGGGCCGCCCGACGATCGGTCACCTCGATCCCGAGTTCCTTCGTCTCATGGACGAGAGCCGCGAGATGCTGCGAAGGGTGTTTAGAACCGAGAACGAGATGACCATCGCTATCTCCGGCACCGGCTCCGCCGGCATGGAAGCGTGCGTCGCCAACCTGATCGAACCAGGCGACGGCATGATCGTCTGCGTCAACGGAGTCTTCGGTGCGCGCATGAAAGACGTCGCCGAACGCTGCGGCGCCCGGGTCACCGTGGTCGAGGCGCCCTGGGGTGAAGTGATCCCGGCCGAGGCCATCGCCAAAGCCCTCACGGACCATCCCGACGTTCGCGCGGTGGGCATCGTGCACGCCGAGACGTCAACCGGCGCCCACCAGCCCCTGGAGGAGATCTCGGATCTCGTACACCGCGCCGGCGCCTTCTTCCTCGTCGACGCCGTCACCTCCTTGGGTGGGATCGAGCTAAGGGTCGACGATTGGGGTATCGATGCCTGCTATAGCGGCACCCAGAAGTGCCTCTCTTGCCCCCCAGGACTCGCGCCCGTGACTTTCTCCAAGGCGGCTGTCGACCACGTACTGTCGCGCAAGACCAAGGTTCAGAGTTGGTACTTAGACCTCTCCATGCTGGCCCAGTACTGGGGGAGTGAGCGGGTGTACCACCACACGGCGCCGATCAATATGAACTATGCCCTTCATGAGGCGCTTTGCATTGTCCTCGAGGAAGGGCTCGAGGCTAGGATTGAAAGGCATACTCGGAACCATTTGCGGCTGCGTAGGGGTCTCGAAGCGCTTGGGTTGGAGTTCATCCAGTCGCGTTCGTTGACGACGCTGAATGCGGTTCGGGTGCCGGAGGGGGT
>JAIOJS010000571.1 GCA_019911795.1 Thermoanaerobaculia bacterium
CGACGTGGAGGCGTTCGATCGCCAAGCGAAGAAGCTCGCCGGGATGTTCTGCACGAACTTCGAGGCCTACGCGGACCAGGTATCTGAGGACGTCAAGGCCGCCGGACCCCGAAGGAGTTAGTCGAGCGGTCCTAGTCGGGCGGGTGCCAGTCCACCCGACTAGTCGAACGGGTCTGGTCGGCCACCGTGGGTCGAACAGGAGCGGACAAGTCCAGACCGACCTGGCTCAGGCGGGTGAGTCTCGCGGCCTCAGTCCCGGTCGGCGGCGGGCCAGGGCTCGGGGCGTCCGACGTGATATCCCTGACCGTAGTCGACCCCGAGGTCGGCGAGGGCCCTCAGGGTGCTCTCGTCCTCGACCGACTCGGCGATCGTCTCGAGTCCCAGGAGATGGCCGATCTGGTCGATCGATCCGACCAATGCGCGTTCGACCGGGTCGTTCACCATGTGGCGCACGAACTCACCATCTATCTTGAGAAAGTCGACGGCCAGCGTGCGAAGGTAGGCGAAGGATGAGAGGCCGGTGCCGAAATCGTCGAGCACGAAGCGGCAACCCCGAGCCCTGAGGGTGGAGATGAGGCGTCGGGCGCCGTTGAGGTTGGTGATGGCGGCGGTTTCCGTGATCTCGAAGCAGAGCCGAGCTGGATCGACTGCGGTCTCGGTGAGAACTCTCTCGACGAAGGAGAGGAACCGCGCGTCGCCGAGGGAGTGGCCCGAGAGGTTCAGGGTGTAGACGGTGTCGTCGGGATCCGCGGCGAGGGCGGTGAGCCCTCGTTCGACGACCCAGCGATCGATCTGCCCGATCAGATGGTAGCGCTCGGCTGCGGCGATAAAGGCGGCGGCGGCGATCGGCTCGTCCTGCTCGTCGAGCATGCGGAGTAGGACTTCGGCCATGGGCGGGGTCGTCGGGCTCGGTTGGGAGCCTGATATCGGACCGTCAGGGGCGCTGATCCGTTGGATTGGTTGCCGGTAGAGCCGGAAACGATGGTTGGCGAAGGCGTTGTGGATGCGTTCGACCCACTGCATCTCGCCGTGGCGTCGGGCGAGGGCTTCGTCGTCTGCTTGGTAGAGATGAACCCGACCGCGGCCGCGTTCCTTGGCGACGTAGCAGGCGGCGTCGGCGGCCGAGAGCACCTGATCCAGGGAACCGCTGGTGGCGGTAAGAGGGACGATTCCGATCGAGGCACCCACGTTGAACAGGCGGTGCTCCCAGGTGAAGCGGAACTGCCGCACCGTGGCGCAGAGCTTCTGGGCGACGTCGACGGCTGAGGCCGAAGTGCAGTTCCTGAGCAGGACGCCGAATTCATCGCCGCCAAGCCGGGCCAGGACGTCGGACTCACGGACGGCGGCGTCGAGCACGGCGGTGAGCTGTCGCAGAAGTTCATCGCCCGCGACGTGACCGCAGGTGTCGTTGACCACCTTGAACTCGTCGAGGTCGAGATAGCACAGGGCGTGGTGGCGGCCCCCGCGATGCGCCTCGTCGAGGGCATTGACCAGTTCCGCTTCGAACTCGCGGCGGTTGATCAGGCCGGTGAGTGGGTCATGGCGAGCCAGGTACGTCATCTCGCGCTCCAGGGCTCTCAGTTTGCTGACATCCTGAGTGACCAGAACCGCGCCCGTGATCAGACCCTGAGCGTCTCGAATGGGGGCCACCGAATCTCGCACGGCGTACTCAGTGCCGTCGCGCGACAGTAGTAGGCTGGGGCCGGCCAACAACACCACCTTCTCCTGGTCGAGGCAGTGGGAGATTGAGTCTCCTCGGGGCTGGCGCGTCGACTCATCGATGACGGTGTAGATCTCGTCGAGGGGACGTCCCTGGGCTTCGTGACTCAGGTAGCCGGTCAGGGTCTCGGCGACGGGATTGAGATAGTCCACCCGACCTTCTGGGTCGGTGCGGATGACGCCATCGCCGATCGACGCGAGGGTGACCTGGGCTCGGGCTTGTTCCCGCTGCAGCTCCTCTTCGGCCCGTCGATGCTCGGTGATATCGGTGGAGACTCCGAGGATGTGGGCTCCGGTGTCGCGGTGAAAGAGCTGTCCTCGTACGGCCAACCAAAGGTTTCCGGTCGGCAGCACGACCCGGTGCTCGGTGACGTAGGAACCCTTCCCACGCAGGGTCGCCCGAAGGGCGTCGTGGATCAGCTCCTGATCGGTCTCGGGGATCATCCGCATCAGGGCTTCTCCCGTGGTCGGCACCTGGCTCTCCGAGACCCCGAAGAGGTTGACGGCGGACTTCGAAAAGTGGATCCCGTCGGTCGTGACATTCCAGTCCCACACCACGGCGCGACCGGCCTGTTGGGCGAGCTGCAGCCAATCCTGGCTCATCTGCAGCGCCTGGCCCGCCCTCTGCCGCTCGACGGCGCTGGCCAGCACTTCAGCCAGGGCCGAGAGACCCGGGAGAACGCCGAGCGCCCAGTCTCGCTCGTCGGTCAGCGTGTCGAGGGTCAGAGCCCCGAGGAGCTCTGAGTCGCGGAGCAGGGGTGCGATAAAGGTGGAGCAAACGCTCTGTTCGTCGAGCCACTTCCGCTCTTCGAGGGCCTCGGAGGTGAGGTCGCCAGTGCGAACGATGGCGACCGAACGCCCTTGACGCAATTGCGGTAGGAGCCAAGGGAGGTGACGCATCGGTGGGGCGGTCTGCTCGGGTTCAGCGGTCGAGCGGCGGGGCCACTGATGGGCCACATCCCAGACGGCGCTCTCGCTGGATAGCTCCAGGAGCTGCACTCGGTCGACCCCGTAGAGCGAGGCGAGGCTGCGCAGGGCGAAGTGGATCCCGGAGCCCAGCTCGGAATCGGTCAGCCGTAGGAGGTAGGCAGAGACCTCACCGAGGGTGCGTAGAGCGGCCGGAGAAAGGGCTTCGAGCTCCGCGGAATCGACGGAGAGTGGTACCGGACGGCGGGAACGGGAAAAGGGGTTAGGACTCAAGGGTACGGAGTATAGGCCGCATCGCGTGCCTTCAGCGCACGCGCCACCCTCCTGACACGGACTGCAATCAGTCTCCGAACCAGACGGGCGAGGCGAGAGCGGCCAGGGCGGCATCCTGTTCGGCCGTATAGCGGAGAATAGACCGTAGTCCGCCACGGAAGTGCAGAGCGGTGCGGCCGTGCCGGCGTAGGATCTCGGCGGCGTGGGCGCTCTTCAGACCGACTTCGCAGTAGAGCACGTAGGTCGTCCCCTCGTCGAAGTTCTGGATCGATCGCTGGGTATCGAAGTAGTCGAGGTGTCGTGCCTTGGGGTAGTGCCAGCCCTCGTAGGCGATGGCTGAACGGAGATCGATGACCACGGCGTCGGCCGGAATCTCGTCGACGGCGAGGGCCGGATCCGACAGGTCTGCGGTGTCGAGGCGGGTGAGATGGATGATCTCGGAGCGGTCGAGCGCTTGCTGGATCAGCCCCTCGGGAAGCTTGGCCTCCTCGGCGAGGACATCGTCGAGGCGAGCGTGGGTGGCGGGCCGTTTGGCCTCCAGCGCACAGTACTCAGGGACCACCGCGGAGAGCTCATAGGTACCGATTCGACGGGCCTGATCGATGATTTCGTCCTTGTTGAGGCCGACCAGGGGTCGCAGGACGATGAAGTCGGTAGCGTCCTCGATGACCCTGAGATTGCGCAGGGTCTGGGAAGAGACCTGGCCCACCGCTTCTCCAGTGACGAGCGCCTCGACTCGCAACCTGCGCGCCACCCGGTCGGCGGCCTGGAACATCAATCGCTTGAGGAGGATCTGCCAGTAGCGGGGGTTGGTGGACTCTTGAAGGGCGGCGACCGCATCCTGCAGATCGACGGCGAACAGGCGCGGCTTGTAGCCGTAGCTCCATCGCTCCGCCATCAGTTTCATCACCCGGAGCACCCCTTCGAGGTGGGCGGTGCCGCCCAGGTTGCAGAACAGGTAGTCGAGCTGAACCCCACGCTTCAGCAGGTTCCAGGCCGCGACACCCGAGTCGAATCCGCCGGAGACGAGGGCCAGGGCGCGCCCCTCGGTGCCGAGCGGAAGGCCGCCGGGGGAGGCGAGGCTCTGTTGGAAGAAAAAGACCTCTCCCAGCCGAATCTCTAGACGGACCCAGACATCCGGATTCTCGAGGTCGACGCCGGCGGATCGCTCGTACAAACGGTCGCCCAGAGCCCGGTCTACCTCGGCGGACCGGAACGGAACCCACTTCTTGTCGCCGCCGCGGCGGGTGCGAACGGCGAAGACCTTACCGACGACCTGGTCTCCAAACAGCTCTTCACCAGCGTCGACGATGTCCTCCATGGTCTTCCAGGGACGGCTGACCACGGGGGAGAACGACTGGAGTCCAAAGATCCTGGGAAGGACCTCCATGGCGGCGGCTTTGGGAGCCCGCACGAAGATCCGGCTCCACTCGCGCTCGACCCGTGATCCTTCGAGCCCGGTACTGTCGAGTGCTCGCTGGATGTTGCGTCCCAGGCGTCGTTGGAACTGCAGTCGGGTCCCTTTGCCTTTGGTCGTCACCTCGCCGGCGTAGCGAAGGAGGAAGAGATCGTGGTCGAGATTCGAGGGGGTCATAGAGGACTTCTGGACTGGAAGATGAGAGAGTGAGCGGGGCGGGCGGCCGAGCGAATCGACCGAGAAACCAAGGGTCGAGACAAGAACTTTAGGGATCGAACCAACCCGCAGAAGGGAAGTTGGATACCGGGGGCGCAAGGTGAACGCTTGGGGCGTCCTGCTCGCAACCCGCCATTCTACGTTGGGCAGCCTCGAAAAGCGACCATTTCGAGGTTCTAGAGGGGCGAGCCGGATCCAGTTTACGGTGCGCTGATGGGTAGCCGCCCGCTCGCCTCCGTGGACCACGAGTCCCCCTCAGGGTCGCGGCGGTGACGCAGGCCGGCCAGATGAGCGATCATGGCGGCATTGTCGCCGCAGAAGCGCAGGGGAACGAGCCGGAGGTCGACACCACGCTCGTCCGCCCAGGAGGTGAGTCGTCGCCGCAGCAGCCGGTTGGCGGCCACTCCGCCCGACACGGCCAAGGTGGCGATCGGGTGGAGTCGATGGCGTCGCTCGAGTCGATCGACGATCTGGGCCACGGCCGCCCGCCTGAAATCCGCGAGGAGGGCGAGGAACTCCGGCGCGGGTTCGGCCGGGTCCCAGACGAGTCCGCTCCGTTCGAGGACCTCGAGCTTGCGGATCGCAGCGCTCTTCAGCCCCGAGTAGGAGAAGTAGGGATTCCCATCGCCGACGCGGGGGACCGGGAGTCCCTTCTCGACGGTGGAACCGACCTCCCGCTCGACACCGGAGTCACGCCCGGAACCCATCCCAGAGCTAGTGAAGTCCTCCGCCAGGCGATCGACGATCGGGCCCTGTGGGTAGGGGAGTCCCAGCCGCTTGCCCACCTTGTCGAAGACCTCACCGATGGCGTCGTCCCGAGTCTCGGCGAGCACCGTCGGTCGTCCGCCCTCGATGTCGAAGAGACTGGTGTGACCGCCCGAGACGACCAGCGCGACAAAGTGTTCGGGGATCGGGACGGAGGGGCCGCCCTCGGCGTCGAGAAAGGGAGAGAAGATGTGTCCGAGGATGTGGTGAACACCGAAGAACGGCTTACCGAGGGACCACGCGATCGCCTTGCCGGTAGCGAGGCCTACCAGCAACGAGCCGACCAGGCCGGGACCCCGGGTGGCGGCGACCAGGTCGACATCGGCCAGGCTCAACCCCAGGGGCTCGAGCGCCTCGGCGCAGACTCGCGACCAATTTGATAGATGCTCACGCGATGCGATCTCTGGAACCACGCCGCCGTAGGGGCGATGGGAGGCGAGCTGGCTCGCCACCACCGACGACAGCACGCGGCCCTCGCCGTCGAGAACGGCACAGGCGGTGTCGTCGCACGAGGTTTCGATCCCCAGGATCAACGGTGGGGTCGTTCGACGCGGTGCTTTGGTAGGGGGCATGTCGTGGGTAGTCTACGTCCGCGGAGCGGACCCGAGGAGTCTCGGACCAGGCAGCGAGACCTCCAGTGTTACAATAGGCGACCGCTGCGTCGAGGGGAGGCACTTCGATCCCCTCTCCATCGCCCTCCGGCGACTATACGACCTCGAGAGAATTAGAAGTTCTGATGACGACCCGATTGGCTATCAACGGGCTCGGCCGCATCGGTCGGGCCGTCTTGCGCATCGCCGAGGCGCGTCGCGACGTCGTGGTCGTGGCGGCCAACGACGCGGCTCCGGTGCGCCAGCTGGCGCCGTTGATCGCCCGCGATAGCGTTCATGGGGCCTTCGGGGGCAGCGTCACCCTGGGGCCTCACGGTCTGTGTATCGACGGTCGCGATCTGCCGGTGACCCACGAGACCGATCGGCGTCGCCTCGATTGGAGTTCGTCCCAACCCGATCTGGTGCTCGAAGCGACTGGCCAGTGCTCTTCGCGGGCTCAAGCGGCCGAGCATCTCGAAGTGGGAGCGCCTCGGGTGGTGGTCTCCGCGAACCTCGATGACGCCGACGTCACGGTCTGTCTCGGGGTCAACCAGGATGCCCTCGATCTCGGCAAGCATCGCGTCATCTCCAACGCATCCTGTACGACCAACTGCATGGCGCCGGTGGCGCGCGTCCTCGACCGCGAATTCGGTCTGCGTCAGGGGCTTTTGACCACCGTTCACAGCTACGCCCGCGGGCAGGAACTCCTCGACGGACCCCACGAGGATCCGCGCCGAGCGCGAGCGGCCGCGATCAATCTGATTCCGGCTACCACCGGAGCGGCCCGGGCCGTCGATCGGGTCCTTCCCGAGTTGGCCGGACGCCTGGACGCTCAAGCGGTCCGGGTTCCCGTACCCGACGGGTCGATGGTCCAGTTCGTCGTCAATCTCGAGGCAGCGCCGTCGCTCGAGGAGATTGCGTTGGCCTTCCGGCGCTCCGCGGCGGGCGATCTCGCGGGGATCCTCGCGGTCACGGATGAGGAGTGGGTTTCCAGCGACTTCGTCGGCAACTCACACTCGGCAATCGTCGACCTTCCCTTGCTGCAGAGAGTAGGAGACCGTCTCTATCGAATCGTAGCCTGGTATGACAACGAATGGGGCTACGCCAATCGCCTACTGGACCTCGCGGCGTTGGTGGGGGAGCGGATTCGGCCGGGCCGGAGCTCCGCTGCTTTCGCCGGTTCGTCCGCAACGGCCCCGTCGGCCCTCGGAGGAAAGTGATGACCCGACGCCTGGCAACTCTTGAAGACCTCGACCTACAGAACCTCGGCGGACGGCGCGTCCTGGTCCGGGTCGATTTTAACGTTCCCCTCGACGGCGATCGGGTGGTCGACGATACCCGACTCGTCGAGTCGTTGCCGACCCTGCGCGAGCTGTCGGCTGCCGGCTTAAGGGTAGTCCTGATGTCGCACTGCGGACGCCCCAGCGGGGAGCCCGATCCTCGTTACAGCCTGCGACCGGCGGCGGAGCGCCTGGCGGAGCTGCTCGAGGCGCCGGTATCCTTCGCCACCGACTGCGTTGGACCGGAGGCACAGAGCGTCATCTCGGCCCTGGGCCCCGGCGACTTCTGCGTTCTCGAGAACCTGCGCTTTCACCCGGGTGAGAAGGCCAACGACCCTGAGTTTGCCGCTCAGCTCGCCGCCCTGGGAGATCTCTTCGTCGGCGACGCCTTCGGCGCCGCCCACCGGGCACACGCGTCGGTGGTCGGAGTCCCTGAGTTGCTCGAACATCGGGCCGCCGGACGTCTCATGGTGGCCGAGGTCCAAGCCCTGGGCCGATTCCTCGGTGGAGCGGAGTCTCCGTTCATCGCCGTCATCGGCGGAGCCAAGATATCCGGCAAGATCGATGTGCTGCAGAACCTTCTCTCCCACGTCGATGGACTGGTCATCGGCGGCGGCATGGCCAACACCTTCCTCGCCGCCCAGGGCGTCGAGATGGGGTCTTCCCTGGTGGAGGAGGATCGCATCGACCTCGCTCGGGAGTTGATCGAGCGTGCCGCCGCGACGGGAGTCGCGCTCCATCTACCCTCGGACCTGATGGTGGCGGACGATTTCGCCGCGCCCACCGAGGTCCGCCGAGTGATGGTGAGCGAGGGCGTTCCGGCCGGTTGGATGGCTCTCGACATCGGCCCCGAGACCGGTGAGGAGTTCGCCTCCGTCATCGCCGGGGCTCGGAGCCTCTTCTGGAACGGACCGATGGGGGTCTTCGAGCGTCCTCCCTTCGATGCTGGAACCCGGGCTGTGGGCGCGGCCGTCGGCAAGTGTCCCGGTTTCACCGCCATCGGCGGGGGCGAGACGGTAGCGGCGGCCAAGTTAGCCGGGGCGGTGGACACAATCGACCACGTCTCGACGGGCGGCGGCGCGTCGCTCGAACTGCTCGCCGGCCGCGAGTTGCCCGGAGTGACCGTCCTGGAGATCGACGAGGAGGATCCGGCGTGAGTTTGCGACTACCGATTGCGGCCGGCAACTGGAAGATGAATCTCGACCGCGCCAGTGCGAGCGAGCTGGTCCGAGGGTTACGTCAAGGGCTCGCTCCCCGGGGCGCGGTCGAAGTGCTCGTCTTCCCCTCCTTTCCGCTCCTCGGCGAGGTCGGGGCCGAGCTCGTGAGCTCGCCCATCGGTCTCGGCGGCCAGGATCTTCATCCTGAGGAATCCGGAGCCCACACCGGCGATGTCTCGGCTGGGCAACTCGCTGACGTCGGGTGCGGTTGGGTCCTGGTCGGCCACAGTGAGCGGCGACACGATCATCAGGAAGGCGACGACCTCGTTGCGTCCAAGGTGGTAGCCGCGGCGCGGGGTGGACTGGTTCCGATTCTTTGCCTGGGTGAGACCCTCGAGGAGCGCAGGTCAGACCGGACTCTCGAGGTTATCGACCGCCAACTCACGGCCGTTGCTGCGGTGGCGCCGGATGAAATGGTGGTCGCCTACGAACCGGTGTGGGCCATCGGCACTGGCGAAACGGCGAGCCCCGAGGAGGCTCAAGTCGTGCATCGCTTCCTCCGCCGACGGTCGGCGGAGCTCTGGGGCGAGGCCCGAGCCGAGGCGCTCCGCATCCTCTACGGGGGGTCGGTCAAGCCCGACAATGCCCCCGATCTGATCCGTGAAATCGACATCGATGGCTTCCTCGTCGGCGGCGCTAGCCTTGACGCAGAGAAATTCCTGGCTATCATCCACGCCTGCGGCGAATCCGCAGCCTAGCGGGGGTCTACCCCGCACCCGCATTTTCGGAGGTATTTCCATTGCTCTTCTTGCTTTACACGCTACACGTCATCATCTGCACTTTTCTGATCCTGGTCATCCTGCTGCAGCAGGGGTCGGGCGCTGACCTTTCCGTCTTCGGCGGCGGCGGCACCCAGACCGCATTCGGCGCCCGCGGCGCCACCCAGGTGATCCACAAATTGACCGTCTGGGGATTCGTGGGCTTCATCGTCCTGACCTTCGGCATCGCCCTCTACCAGGGATCCCATCGCAGTTCGTCGGTGATGACGGATGTCGACTCGGCAACGGAGGCTCCGGCTACGGATGCCGCCGCCGGAGTTCCGGCCGCTCAGCTTCCTGCTGATACAGCTGCTGACACGGCGGCTGACACTGCGGCTGACACTGCGGCTGACAGTCCGTCCGACACAGCGACCGAGACGCCAGTGGACGCAGCTCCGGTGGACGCGGCAGGGCCGCCGGCCGAAGGTGCTGACAACGGAGAGGGCGCCGGAGGCGACACTCCGCTGGAAGCATCCACTCCAAACCCCTAGTTTTCTCGGTGCAGAAGGGCCAGCGAGTTTCTAGCCTAGAGAAATCTAGGCTAGCTTCCCGTGACGTGAGCTGGTAGACTGCGCCGCGCTGCCGAAGTGGCGAAATTGGTAGACGCGCACGGTTGAGGGCCGTGTGGGCGTTAAGCCCGTGCCGGTTCGAGTCCGGCCTTCGGCACCATCCCTCCCCCCCCGACCTACAGACTCAGTTTCTGACCTTACCGACTGGGTTTCTGTCCTACCAACTCGGTTTCTGTCCCTACCGACTCGTCGAGACAGGACGTTACTGCAGGAGAGACCGTCGTTGCCAGGAGCCCTGATGCGAACTCGGATCCGAACGCGAGTCCCAGGTCGGACGCCAATCGCCACGAGACCCTTGCTATCCGGTCTGCTCCAAGGAGAGCGGCTGTGACCCAAGGGATCCAACCAGAAGAGCCGCAACTCACCGAGGCGCGACGACTTCCAGCGCAGTCCCGCCTGCAGCTCACGTGGAGCGATGGGCACGTTGGCGCCTACGACTACACCTACCTCCGCGGGTTCTGCCCGTGTGCAGGATGCCAGGGCCACGGGGGTGGCCCGGTCCAGTTCAAACCGCCCGCCGCCGACGTGCAACTGCAGCACATCGAAGTGGTGGGTAACTACGCCATCTCCTTCCTCTGGTCGGATGGTCACGCCACGGGTATCTATCGATTCGGCTTCCTGCGCGAATTGTGCCCCTGTCGAGAGTGCTGTCCGGAGGAAGAACTCGGAGACTCCAAATGAAATTGACGAAGCAAGTGAAATTGACGAAGCGATTGACCACTAGCATCCTCTTCACCCTCCTTGGTGCCGCGGTCGCGACGGCCCAGACGCCAGAAGTCGACGCCGCACCAGCCAAGTCAGCCAAGCCCAAGGTGGAGATCGTCACGTCGATGGGAGCCATCGTGGTCGAACTCGACTCCGAAAAGGCACCGCTGTCGGTGGAGAACTTCCTAGGCTACGTGGACGCGGGTTTCTACGACGGCACGGTCTTCCACCGCGTAATACCCAGCTTCATGATCCAGGGGGGTGGTTTCACCGCCGACATGACCAAGAAGGATGTCCGCGCCGGGATCCAGAACGAAGCGGACAATGGTCGGAAGAATACCCGGGGCACCGTCGCCATGGCTCGCACCGGGGATCCCCACAGCGCTTCGAGTCAGTTCTTCATCAACCACGCTGACAACGGACCCCTGGACCATACCGGTAAGAACAGTCGTGGGTGGGGCTACGCCGTCTTCGGTGATGTGGTGGAGGGTATGGACGTCGTCGACGCCATCGCCGCGGTGAAGACCGGTTCCCGGGGACCCTTCCGCGATGTACCGGTGGAGCCGGTCACCATCGAGAGCATTCGCCGCGTCGAGTAGACGCGAGGAGACGACGGTACCGTCCGCTACGGCTCGTCGACGGTCCCCACCGGCGTCCACGGGCCGCAGCGGGCGATGCGCCACACCGTGCGGGCGCCACCGACCAGGGCACCGTCGCGACGGATCGCCTCGGCCCCGAACCGGCTACAGGTGGGCTTGAAGCGGCAGCGGACTCCAGCACTGGGCATCAACGGCGACAGGGTGCGCTGATAGAGGTGGATGCCTCCGACCAGGAATCGGGCCGTCAGCTGATCGGCGGGTGGCCTCACCAGGTCCGCCGCGAGGAGGACCACGGCGAGTATGAGGATTCGACGAATCCACCGACGGCGCCCCGTGGCCTTGACCGGATCGGCGGCCGACGCATCGAGGGTCGAAGGTTCGATGGGCTCTACCACGGCACGGTACCGGTCGCGGAGCGCCCCAACCAGAGCGCGACGAGGGCTACGGCGTGCGCGGCCAGCCAACCGGCGAACTGGCGACTAGTAGGAGAGGGCCAGTGCCGACGGCGGGCGAGTTGTACCCCAGAGAAGACCCAGAGGATGAAGCCCTCCGTAAGGAATACGACGGCGAGCGGGTGCAATGCCTGCGCGGCGTCGAGGTCGCCGCGTCCGAGGGCGCCTAGGGCCCGGGTCATGCCGCAATTGGGGCAGGGGATGCCGGCGCGACGCAGGAGACAGAGACTCTGCTCTGGTCCTGAGTAGGCCGGCGCCACCTGGCCGAGGAACCAGAGGCCGAGGCCAGCCCCGAACCCGACGGCGAGCCAGAGCGCAAGGCGCATCGGGCTAGCCCTCGGTTCGGAGAGTGGTCATCAGGCTCGTGAACCCAATCAGAACTTGTCGGTGAGCTCGCTGATTCCGGGAACCATGAAGCGCTCGTTGTTGAGGCCCTTGACGATGCACAGGACTCGCACGACGAGAAAGAGCAGCGGCACGATGATGAAGCCTAGACTCAATAGACAGCCGAGGACTGGGATCATCGCCAAAACACCGAGCACGATGTAGGTCAGCATCTCGACGCCGAAGAGGACCAGACCATGTTTGGCGTGCCATTGGATGTCGGCGTCGTCCTTCTCCACGATGAGCGGAACGATGGCGAGAATCCACAGATACGCCAAGGCGATCATCAGTCCCCGATTGCCGGAGTCGGTCGCCGGA
>JAIOJS010000572.1 GCA_019911795.1 Thermoanaerobaculia bacterium
GCGCAATACCGAACTCCCGGTACCGGCGTCACGATCTCCGAGAATCGCCGGACCCAACTCGAGACCGCCATCGAGGAGGCGCGCTGGAATCTCGGACCGGTTCGAGTCCAGCCGTGGATCGGCTTTCGCGACATCGTCTACCAGGACAACATCCCGACCGCTGACGGACCGGTCGACGACATCCATGGCTCCGCCGGAGCCGGTTTGAAGTTCTACCTGCCGGTGGGAGAAGACGTCGTGATCGCAGCGCACGCCCTCCCCGAGTACAACTTCTGGATCGATCTCGACGACCGTAACCAGGTCATCGGCCGCTACGGACTCGGTGTCTTCGCCTTCCTCAACCGCCTCGAACTGGAGGTCACCGGACGCCGCATCGAGGACGTCACCTTCGTGTCGGGCGAAGTCCTGCGGCAACTCCCACAGACCCAGGATACCTTCGACGCCAAGGCACAGCTTCGAATCACCGGCTCCCTCGCCCTCGCCGTCTCCGGCAACGTGTCCACCCTCGACTACGAGGAATACAAAGACAGCACTCAGACCATCGTCGCCGACGACCCCGGCATCTTCCTCGACCGCGAGGAGACCAAACTACGTGCCGGCGTTCGCTATCTCCTACGCAGCGAAGCCGGATTCTTCGGCATCGGAGTCCAGGACGAGGACACCACCTTCGACCTCTCCCCGGAACGCGACAACCAGGGCACTTCCATCTACATCGAGGCCCTCCTCCAGGGCAACAAATTGGACATCGCCTTCGACATCGCCCAACGCGACCTCGAGGCCTCATCGCCCAACGGTTCATTCCCTGGCTTCGATGACACGACCGGCGGCCTCCTGATCGCCTTCCACCCCCGCTCCACCAGCGAGTTGCAGTTCTACACACGTCGCGACCTCTCCTATTCCGCCCTGAACTCCAGCAGCTACTACACGGCATATACCTACGGAGTCGCTGCCGAACTCGACCTGAGCCGACGATCCGACCTACGTGCCTTCTACGAGATCGGTGAGAACGACTACTTCGGCGGGCTCGGCGGCTTTAATGAAGATGAAGACGTCAACGCCTGGGGCGCCACCATGAGCACAAGACTCGGTCGCCTCCTCAACCTGCGCCTCGGCTACCGACTCACCGAGTACGACAGCGTCGCCCTCGATCGCGACCGCGAAGTCGAGGAGATTCTCTTCGGCCTCTCCATCGGCAGCGGTCCCGGCGACTGGTAATGGCCCAACGGGCCGGAATCGCAATCCAACTTCCCGGTGTCACCAGAATCGCTCCCTTGATGGGAATCGTCGCCAACCCCGGCGTCATCCAGAGCAATGAGTGGCTGCGTCGTGCCTACGCCGCGGGTGGTTTCAACACAATAGCTTCCTAGCGGCGGTGGGCTATGTCCCTTGGTTGTCCTCACCTTCAGCAACCTGATCGCGTCCCGCCTGGTGATCCGGTGACATAGTGCCTTGGTGTGTCATGCTAGCACCATGGCAAGAATGACCATTACTCTGCCCGATCAGCTACATCAGGCTCTCAAACAGGCGGCTGCACGTCGCCAGCAACCCATGGCCGAGATCATTGCCGAGAGCCTGACCTTCTACGGCATCAAGTCGACGGAGTCCGCGGCAGAGATCGTCGCTCGGGCCCGCAGTGCGAGCCGCATGAGCGAGAACGAAGCCAGCCGCCTCGCACTTCGTGAGGTTCAGGCGACACGGCAAGAATAGACCGCAAGGTGCCAATGAAGCCTCGACCCGTTGTTGTCGATACCAACGTCTTGGTCTCGGGTCTACTCACCTCCGACGAGAACTCACCGACCGCTCGCATCCTCGATGCCATGCTCTCAGGGCGTCTGGTCTTCCTCCTCTCCGAGGTCCTCATCGAAGAGTACTTGGAGGTTCTGCGGCGTCCGAAAATCCGACGACGTCACGGCCTCGATGACGAGAGCCTTCAGACTCTCCTCATCGAGATCACCCTGAATGGCCTGGTTCGACAGCCCGCGCCATGGCATGATCCGCCGCCCCATCTCTCCTCACAACCCCACGGCGACCCCAACGATCTCCATCTGTGGTCCCTGCTCCGAACCCATCCCGACGCGGTACTCGTCACCGGTGAGCTCCCCCTACCCGAGGTGGCTCCAGTCGGTAGGGTCGTTCTCACCCCTAGGCAGTTCCTTGGTGAGCATCGAGATTCCCTTGACTAGAAACTCCACCGCGTCGCCCGATAGACACATCCGATGCCACCGCGGCACCCTGTGAAGCTCCCTTCTTCTCCCACAGAAACGCCGGCTCCGGCCTCTAGCTCTCCTTCCCCTTACCTTCACCCATCCCCGTCACTGTGCGAAGATCGGCCCACAACCCAAACCATCGCCCAGGAGCCCCGTGTCGCGACATCATTCACTACGTCTTCTCGTTCTCTCGATAGTCCCCCTCGCCGCCGCATTCCCAGCCGCGGCTCAGTATCGGTCTCCAGGCGGTCACCTCGAGGTCGACTCCCAAGAACTCCTCGTCGGCTGCGATCGAAACCGGTGCGATTCGGCCGGTGAGCCCCGAAACCCAGAGCCAGGGCCATTGGCAATCCCACTCGGCAGTCAGCCGAGGAGTCGGTAGAACCACCCCAAGACCGTGCGAAAGCTCTTTTCACAGCTCCTCAGCCTCCTCAATCGGCGTCAGCGATGGCAGGCCGCGATCTTGGCGGTCGCGCTGGTTGGGCGTGCGGCAGTCCAGCTTCTCGGTGTCGCAAGTATCGCCCCTTTCATGGGAATCGTCGCCGACCCCAGCATCATTCAAAGAAACGACTGGCTGCGTCGCGCTTACGAGTTGGGTGGCTTCGAGTCCAATCACGCCTTTCTTACGGCCGTTGGGATCGCATCGATTCTGGCCCTAACCCTGAGCAATCTGCTTTCCGCTACAACGTCGTGGGCTCAGCTTCGGTTCGTGTGGAATGTCCAGTACACCCTCTCGTGCCGAATGTTTGCCCACTATCTGCACCGACCGTACGCCTTCTTCGTCCAGCGGAACAGTGCAGGCCTGCATCAGAACATTTTGAGCGAGATCCAGATCGCGGTGTTGTCGGTACTCATGCCGACCCTCAACATCATCGCTCAGAGCCTGGTTATTGTCGCACTGGTCGGTCTATTGCTGATGGTCGACCCGGTCCTGGCCATGATCGTGGTCGGCGTCCTAGGTGGCACCTATGGCCTGGTCTACATGGTCGTGCGGCGCCACCAGACTCGCTTAGGGCAGCAACGCCTCGAGGCACATCAAGAGCGCTACAAGATCGCCTCTGAGGCTTTTGTTGGAATCAAGGACGTCAAGATCCTGCAGCGCGAAGGAGCGTTTGTCTCGCGCTTCAGCTCTCCTTCCATCCGCTTTGCCCGGGCGAACGCCACAAGTTCAGCCATGTCTGAGATTCCTCGCTACCTTCTCGAGACCATCGCATTTGGCGGCATTCTCCTGATCGTCCTCTACTACCTGCGAGATGGGCAGGGAATCGGACAGGTCCTCCCAGTTATCAGCCTCTATGCTCTTGCTGGCTATCGCCTCATGCCAGCCCTTCAAACACTCTTCGCGGGAGTAGCCGGAGTTCGTTTTCAACGCGCCGCACTAGACAGCCTCACTGAGGACATGGTGGACATGGTGGACATGGTCGACAGCCCCACCGGCACATCCTCGGAGACCCAACAGATAGCCAGCTTCCAAGATGCCATCAGCCTCAGCGACGTGACGTTCCAGTATCCCGGTTCGAAACGGCAAGCCCTGAACGGCGTCACCATAGCAATTCCCAAAAACACCACCACTGGGTTGGTAGGCGTCAGCGGAGGAGGGAAGACCACCCTTGTCGATCTCATCCTCGGTCTGTATCCCCCTCTGTCAGGAGAAGTATCGATCGACAACACACGCCTCGACGACACTACGGTCACCGGCTGGCGTCGCCAGATCGGGTATGTCCCGCAATCGATCTTCCTCGCCGACGACACCATCGCTCTCAACATCGCCTTCGGGGTATCGCCCTCACAAGTGGCCCCCGAAGCCGTGAGGAAGGCAGCACGCACCGCTCATCTACATGACTTCATCGAATCTCTTCCAGAAGGCTACGACACGGTGATCGGAGAGCGAGGTGTCCGCCTCAGTGGAGGTCAACGACAACGAATTGGCATCGCTCGTGCCCTCTATCATGACCCTGAGGTGCTGGTATTCGACGAAGCGACGAGCGCCCTCGACGGGGCAACCGAAGGGGCCGTCATGGACGCAATCCATGAGCTGGCGGGGCGCAAGACCCTCGTCATCATTGCGCACCGCTTGACAACCGTCCGGCGCTGCGACCGGATACTCGTCATAGAGGCCGGGCGGATCGTGGCCGAGGGCACCTATGACTCACTGCTCGAGAACAGCCCGGTGTTTCGCAACTATTCCCCCCACCTCGTTTAGCCAAGCCGGCGACCAGGCCAACTTCGCCTCGGGACCTCTGTCGAACTGCTCTTCATTGGACTCTCCTTAGGGCACAGCGGCATCGGGGACTGGTAGAACCTACGAGTACGATAGCGCCTCCGGCTGCTAGACTCCCTGCCCTGTGTCCTCGCTCCAATTGCCAGTTCAGTTCCTGACCCGACCCCGGAGCCTGCCAACTATCTAGCTCAGATAGTGACTTCCATGATCTACAAGCTCCAATCTCTGTTTGCCGGCACTTCTCTTCACTGGGTGCCGCGCGACTCCGATCATGATGAACCCAACTCCGATAACAATGAACCGTAGAGCCGCCGCACTCGCAGGCCGCTGGCCCCGGACTGGTGCCCCGACGAGGCAGAGACGCGCGGGCCAACGCTCGCGCTGGGTTCTCTCTGAGCAGCAGATACTCTGGTTGTGCCTCGCTCACATTCCCATCGCCTACCTGGACAAGGTGTCAGCCGCGCTGTCTACGTTGCACGTCGCCGCCGTCCTCGGACTTAGCATGGTTGCCGTTGTCCGCTCGCGTCGGCCTGCGGTCGCCGTAGCCGCGATCGGCTACATCTGTGGGGCCGAGGTTCTCTGGAGAGGAACCGGCGCCCATTCGTTCTGGGAGACCGGAAAGTATTCATCACTCCTCATTGCGGCGCTAGTAGTCGTGGTTGCTAGCCGATCGTGGAAGGGCGCACAGATGACTGGGGGTGTCTACGCATTGCTGATGCTGCCCTCGATAACGATCCTGCCGTATTTCGACCGTAGCGAGGTAGCGTTCAACATCTCAGGACCCATAGCTCTGGGTGGCCTGACCCTCGTGTTCAGTGGCATCACGCTGTCCCTCGGTGAGCTCAGGACCGCTCTCGCCACTACTCTGGCACCCATTGTGGGCCTCGTAGCGCTCGCGGCCTCCTCTACGTTTGCCGTTGCGGACCCAACGGAGCTTGTCGCCGGAGGCAAAGCAACCACGGCTGGTATTGGCCCCAATCAAGTGTCCGCTATTCTTGGCCTCGGGATGCTAGCTTGCCTGGCTCTCGGGCTGTTGGTACGACGGCGGCTCACGCGGGTGTCCCTGGGAGTGTTCGCGCTTTGGCTGTCGGCCCAAGCACTACTCAGTCTCTCTCGCGGTGGCTTCTGGGGTGCCCTCGGCGCTATCGTGGGCGGAGCCTTCTTTCTTCTTCGCGATCGGCGCCGCCGAGGCCAACTAATCGTCGGCGTGGTGCTCGTGGGTACCCTCTTTCAGTTTCTTGTCTTCCCAGCCATCGATAGTTTTACCGGCGGCATTGTGAGCGCCCGTTTCTCCGATGCTCATTCAACAGGGCGGATCGATATCGCCCGCGCCGACCTCGAAATCTTCCAGGAGAATCCTGCCTTCGGTATCGGCCCAGGGCAGTCGTACAAAGAGCATGCACGGACGTTTCGAGCATCGAGTGCCCATACCGAGTACTCCCGCCTCTTGTCGGAGCACGGTTCCTTTGGGTTGGCGGCTTTGGTCCTAATGGTGCTCATGTCCCTGACCGCTATTGCCAAATGCCGGAGCGACTTCGAACGCGCTTGCACGATCGCCTTTCTCCTTTGGGCTGGCCTGTTCATGGGCCATTCGGCGATGCGGTTGGCCGCACCTGCCTTCATGTTTGCTCTGGCGGCCACTCGACTCGATCCGCAGTCGGTCCGCCTCTGGCGGCCCGCTCCCTTATCAAGACGGGTCAGCCGCAAGCGCGCTCCCGTTCTGCAAACGTCCGCCCGGGTTTCTTCAGTTGGCTAACGTTGGAGACCCGCCCAGCTGGCATCGGCTCCTAGAGCTCCGCCCGCCCGCACCTGGCTCCGTCCGCCTAGGCGCGGTGGGAGACCTAAGCCTGTCAGGGCGAGCCCTCGCCGATTCCGGCCCGGAGGCCCTGAAGGCCGTCGAGCCCCACCTGCAGTCACAGGACCTTATGTTTGCCAACTACGAAGGCGTGCTTTTGGACCTCCCAGCTCCTTCGCCCTTCACCGCACCACAAGACAGGGCGACCCTGCTCAGGGTGGCCCACCGGGCAGTCGTCAACGTCGCGAACAACCATACAAGTGACCACGGCTACAAGGGGCTTTCGAGCACCGTTGCTGCGCTCGAAGCGGCTGGGTTCGATGTCATCGGCCTCGACCCACCCGATCGCAGCTCCGCCTCGCATATCGCCCGGTGCCATGGGCTGGTCATCGCGTTCTTGGCCGCAACACGCACCGGAGCACCGGTCCCGAGTGGGTTCCCCAGAGTTCACGAGCTCGATTGGGACGTGCTGCGCCACTCCGTGGAAAGAGCCAAGGAAGCAGTTCTAGCGATCCCCGATCCAGTGATGGGGCACGGCACCGACGAACTCGCGCCCCGTCCCGCCGTCGACATCGTGGTGGTTTCCGTCCACGCCGGCTATATGTACGTCGATCATCCCCATCCCGAGCACCGGCGACAGGTCCTCGCCCTCTTGGAAGCGGGTGCCGATCTGGTCCTCATGCATCACCCCCACGTCCTCCAAGGAGTCGAAGTCGGGCCCAATGGAGGAGTGGCCTGCTACAGCCTGGGGAACTTCCTCGTCGATCCCAGGGAAGGGTGCCTCGAGGTGGATATCGAGCACGACTTGCAGCGGCAGGGTGCAATCTTCTCCTTCCAACTCGACCGCGACGGCGTGTCCGCGGTGGATATCTTGCCCACGGTCATCAAGAACGGTTCGCGAGTCGAACCCGCCGATGCCAAGGAAGCGGCCGAGATCGTGAGCCGACTCCGACGGATCAGCGCGGAGCTGCAAGGAGACTACCAAGCCACCTTCTATCAGCAACGAGCGGAGCGCAACACGGGCCTAGGTATCGCCGGGCTCAGATCGCTCCTACTCACGGGTCGTTGGGGACTACTGCTACGGATGCTTTCCCGAGCGCGGCTCGAGCACGCGGCCATGCTCTGGAGTCACTGTACAAGGCACTTTCGTCGATGAACTCGAAGAGGCCACCCGCGAGATCCGCCTTGTTCGTAGGTACCTTCCTGCGACCCGAGGCCGGCTCACCTGCGATCAGCGCTGAGCTCGCGGAGCGACTCTCTCTCTCTGGCTGGGCCACCAGAACCACCTCCCACCGTCGTTCTGCGCCGCTACGGCTGATCGAGATCGCTTCCGACATCCTGCAATATCGCAACCACTACGCGGTCGCGCACGTCGACCTGTTCAGCGGTCGAGCCTTTCATCTCGCTGAGGTGGCCACGCGCCTACTGCAAAGTCTCGGAAAACCAATGGTGGTCACCCTCCACGGCGGAGCGCTTCCTGCGTTCGCCGAGGCTGAGCCCAAGCGCCTCGCCAAAGTGCTAAAGCGAGCAAAGGCAGTCGTAGCACCGTCCTCCTACCTGGCCCGCGCCATGGATAGCCTAGAAACCAAGGTGTCCATTATTCCGAACGGAATAGACGTGTCGCGCTACGTTTATGAGTTCCGTCCGGCCGTGCAACCCAAGATCGTGTGGCTGCGAGCCCTAGCCGACACCTACGACCCACTTCTGGCCGTCGAGATTCTGCACGCCATGACCGTCGCTCGGCCATCAACCAACCTACGCATGTACGGTCCGGACAAGGGTTTCGGCCGAGTAGTCCAGGAACGACTGATCGCCCTAGGCCATGATCCTCGCGAAGTCCTGTGCGGAGCAGTCCCCAAGGCAAGGGTGCCTGACGTTCTCGGTGACGCCCAGCTCTTCCTCAATACACCCCGCATCGACAACACGCCGGTCAGTCTCCTCGAGGCCATGGCATCTGGCCTTCCGATTGTGTCGAGCGCCGTGGGTGGCATCCCCAGCCTAATCGACCATGACGTCGATGGCTACCTAGTATCGTCCCGGGACCCCGCTGCCTTCTGCGCCGGTCTACTCGACCTCACCCACGAGCCGACTAGAGCCCGGCGCCTGGCGGAGCAGGCTAGGCGGAAAGTCGAGTCCTTCGACTGGTCGGAGGTCGTCCCCCAGTGGGATCACCTCTTTTGTAAAGTTTTGTCAACACACCGCCAAGAGGGCCGACCGGCGTGAGACGCTTTAGCGGGTCTTGGAAGCGAGTCCGTCCGATTCTGGCGCGCTTCGCCGCCCTAGGTATCTCACTCCTGATCTCGCTCTTGATCGGGGAGGGGGCGGTGAGGCTGCTGCGCCCGCAACAGTTGCCAGTCTTCGACCCGAGGATTTACCGCAGCGACCCGCTCTACGGCTGGGCTCATACCCCTGCGGTCGACGTCATCGTCAATACCGGCGAGCGGTCTACCAGGTTCATCACGGATACTCATGGCAACAGGGTGCCTAGTCAGAGACCAAGCCACGCCGACACGAGAATCCTCGCCCTCGGTGACTCGTTTACCGAAGCCCTCCAAGTCGACGCCGAAGACTCGATGGTCGAGTTGGTCGCGTCGCGGCTCGCCCAGGAGTTGGGTCGCCCCGTAGAGGCCATCAACACCGCGGTCGCAGGCTGGGGTCCCAACCAGTACCTGATCAAGGCTCGAGAACAACTACACCAGAGCAACTACTCGGCGGTGGTGGTCTTTCTCTTCCTCGGCAACGACATCGAGTATCGGCGAGTCGACCAGTACCCGCCGAAGCAGCCGACTGTGGTCCACCACCTCCACTGGCCACGCTCGGCCACTTTGGGAGCGGTGATCAACGCCTGGATCTATCCGGTCAACGATGCCCTGGAGCGTCGCTCCCACCTCTTCGTGTTGGCACGCAACAACATGCCTGGGATCAAAACCAGGCTCATTGCCCTAGTGCATGCTGCGAAGAAGGGTTCGAGTCGTACGAACGCGGGCCTGGAAGAGTCGGTGCTCAACATCAAGATGAAAGACTCTCCGCGTTGGCAGCTAACCGCCGAGATCTGTGCCGACATCGCCTCCGAGGCCGACAGCGTAGGCGCGCCTACCTTATTCATCCTCCTGCCTAAGTTCTCGTGGCTCGACAACCCGACCTTCGCAAGGGAAGTCAGAGACCTCGGCGGCGAGCCGAATACGATGGACCGGTACCAGCCGGCACGCATTCTGGGCCGCGAGCTACAGAACCAAGGCCTCCACTTCATCGACACTACCGGCCCTCTCGAGAAGGCGAAAGCAGGGGGTAACGAGACTCTCTTTGGCCGTATCGATACCCACCTCGGGCCAGCCGGCCACAAGCTGGTTGCGCGCGTCACCAGCGAGGCGCTCTTTGCGGTTCTCGACAGCAACGTCCCCCACTAGACATGCTTGCCAAACGAGTCTACGACGCCCTTCCCTACCCCGGCCGCGTCATCGCAGCGACCCTGCGCGGATTCCAGCTTCAACGCAACCGCTACGACCGAACGACGCCTCTGCTGGTGAGAGAAGCCCTTCAGCGAGACGCCTGGTCGGCTGACCAATGGGAGGACTGGCGGTCGCAGGCCCTAGCCAGAAGCCTACTCCTGGCAAGCAAGCTCCCTTTCTACGCTGAGCAAGGCCTGGGGTCGTCGAGGCTCTCCGAATGGCCGGTCGTGCGTAAGGAGGATCTCAGGGCCGATACCGCGAGCTTCTCGGCGAGCAAGCAGCGAGGTTGGATCCACGAGCACACCAGCGGCTCGACCGGCACCCCCCTGTCTCTCCACTGGAGCCGCAAGGCCTCCGTTTTGTGGTACGCGTTGGTCGAAGCCAGGCTGCGCCGCTGGCACGGCGTCTCGCGCCACACCCGTTGGGCGATTCTTGGCGGGCAGCTGGTGGCACCGGCCAACCAGAGAAGGCCTCCCTATTGGGTGTGGAACGCGGCCGCGCGACAGCTCTATCTATCGTCGTATCACTTGGCCCCCGACACTGTCGCAGCTTATCTGGAAGCCATGCGAGCCCATCGCGTGGAGTACCTGCTCGCCTATCCATCCGCCGCCGCCGCCCTCGCCTCCTTCGCCCTCGACGCCGGGACCGAGGTCGCCGCTACCGCCCCCGGGCTGAAGGTCGTCGTCACCAACGCCGAGCCCCTATCTCCAGCCCAACGCAGTAAGATTTCCACGGTGTTCGACTGTCCGACTCGCGACTCCTACGGCCTCGCCGAGTTAGTGGCTGCGGCTAGCGAGTGCGAGGAAGGCCGCCTGCATCTCTGGCCCGAGGTCGGTTTTCTGGAGGTACTCGACGACGACGATCAACCCGTCGAAGCCGGCCAGCCGGGCCGGCTCGTTGCCACCGGCCTTCTCAACGATGCCATGGCGCTAGTGCGCTACGACACCGGCGACGAAATCACCCTAGCCCCGCCAGACGAGCGCTGTGCTTGTGGCCGCGGTTTGCCCCTGGTCCGCGAGCTGAGAGGTCGGAGCGACGACGTGCTCGAGACTCCCGACGGACGCCAGGTAGGTAGGCTGGACCCAGTGTTCAAGCACGATTTCCCCATTCACGAGGCCCAGATCGTGCAAACCGCGTTGGATCGAGTGGTGGCTCGGGTGGTGCCCGCCCGCGGCTTTGACTCGCGCACGAAGGAGTCAATCCGCCGGCAGATCGAGGAGCGGATGGGACCCTTGGTCCGGGTCGAGGTGGAGGAGGTCGATGAGCTTACGCGGGGACCTTCGGGTAAGCTGCGTGCGGTGGTAAAACAACTCGATACTCCGTCCCAATCATGACGCCAGACCCGCCCCTCGAGGTCAGCGTCGTAATGCCGGTGCGCAACGAAGGAGCCTTCATCGAGCGAGCGCTGTCCGCCGTCTTGGCCCAGGACTTTCCGTGCGAGAAGACCGAAATCCTAGTCGTCGATGGCGCTTCCGACGACGACACGGTCGAAGTCGCCCAGCGCTGCGCCGCCGCCGCCGGCCGCAAGATTCGGGTGCTCGACAATCCGGGGCGAATCGCCGCGAAGGCCCTCAACATCGCCGTTCGTGCTGCCCATGGCAGGATCATCGTTCGGGTGGATGGACACTGCATCGTAGCGGGTGATTTTGTGCGGCGGAGTGTTGAGAGCCTCGAAGAATCGGAGTCAATCGGTTGCGTGGGCGGAGTACTCGACACGGTAGGCGAGGGCCTGGTCGGACGAGGGGTCGCCGCTGCGATGAGCTCCCGCTTCGGAGTCGGCGGCTCAGCCTTTCGGGTCGGCACTCGGGAAGCGAAGGACGTCGACACGGTGGCCTTTCCTGCCTTCAGAGCGGAGGCGCTGGCCAGCGCCGGGCCCTTCGACGAGGAGCTAGTTCGCAATCAAGACGACGAGTACAGCTACCGCCTGAGGTCTCTCGGCTACCGGGTCGTGCTCGACCCAGCCATTCGCGCTACGTACTTTAGCCGCGCCACCCTGCGCTCGACCCTTCGCCAGTACCGACAGTACGGCTGGTGGAAGGTCCGCGTGTTGCAGAAACACCCGCGGCAGATGCGCGCTCGCCAGTTCGTACCCCCACTCTT
The DNA here is from genome assembly GCA_019911795.1 of Thermoanaerobaculia bacterium. Classification (GTDB taxonomy): domain Bacteria; phylum Acidobacteriota; class Thermoanaerobaculia; order Multivoradales; family JAIOJS01; genus JAIOJS01. The sequence goes on from JAIOJS010000572.1 coordinate 11,773, forward strand.
CGTGGCCGCGATCGGCGGCAGTCTGGCGCTGCTGCCGGTGACCGTCTGGCCGCTGGTCGGACTGTTGACAGCGTACGGGCTCGCCAACGGTGCCGCATCTCTCGCTGTCGCGAGAGACAGCGGCTGGAGCCTGCTTCCCGTGGTGTCCGCTGCCTTCGCCTGCCTTCACTTCGGCTACGGAATCGGCTTCCTGGCTGGCCTGGTGCGATTCGCGGGACGCTGGCGCGACACCGCGACTCCTGCCTGGCCCACCGAGGACGCTACCGGATGAGCGGCAGTAAGGCCGCGATCTCGCCTCGATCTGCTGGGAGCAGTCTCGCCAGACTAATCATCCACCAGGACAGAGATCCGGTCTTTCCCAGTGGTCGATGGATCCGTCGCCTGGTCGCCGACGACCGACTCGACTACTTACAACGAGCGGCGACGGCAGTCTAGTCTGCACCCCAGCCCCCGATCTCCTTCCTGCAGGATCAACTCGACCAGGAGGAGAACCCCTCAGTGGATTTGCTTTCAACAGTCGTCAGTGTGGTACAGAATAGGGGTCGAATGTCCAAGTAAGCTCCACACGCCATTGCTAAACATTGACTTGCGAGGCGGATCGCCTCATCTCTAGATCCTCGCGGTGCCACAATGACCCATGAATCGCCCATGACTCAAATGAAATCGTTCTTCAGAAAAACCCTGACCCAAATGTTTCCCGAAACCACGGTTCGATACCGAGCCTACAAGAACCTCATCGGAAACAAAGACTCCTACCTGTATTTGTCGGGGTGGATGCAAAGCCTCGGGGCGGATAAACCGATCAACAAAGACGGTCGTCCCGTCCCATGGATGAACTATTCGGTGGTTCTGTTTTTAGAAGAAAGACTCACCCCGGATTTGACTCTTTTCGAATACGGGAGCGGCTATTCAACGTTCTTTTACGCCGACCGAGTTAGGAGCGTCGTTTCAGTCGAATACGACAAAAAATGGTTCGACTTGATCACGTCCAAGGCACCGAAGAACGCGAGCCTGATGCTCAAAGAAAAGGATGTGGATGGTGACTATTGCCGAGTCATCGGCACCACACACGATTCCTATGATGTCGTCGTAGTCGACGGCAGGGACCGCGTTAACTGCGTCAAACAATCGATCCCCGCGCTCTCGGATCGGGGCGTGATCTTGCTCGATGACTCGAAACGTCCGCGGTATGAAGAAGCGATTTCGTTCGCTCTCGAACGCGGATTTAAGACCCTTCATTTCGAGGGACTCCAGGCGACGGGTAGCGGAGTAAAACGAACGACGATTCTATACCGCAATAGCAACTGCTTCGGAATCTAGAGATAACGGGAGGGGGCAATATTACACCGCTCCAAAGCGAAAACCAGGTTCACTTCAGTCAAGGCATCTCCGAAGATCTGGAGCAAGCCGTCCCCTCTCGGCAAAGCCCTCGTCATCTGTGGCTCACCCTCCTACGGGCCTCACCCACGAACCTCTCGATCGCACGCCGCGGCGTCAAGTACTCCTCGTAGTAGTCGCGAGCGTTCCTCTCAATTCGTCGCCTGAGACTAGTGTCGTGCCTGATTTCCTGGAGAGCATTTCGAATCGAAGAAATCTCCCCATCCACCTCTATCATATGTACCCGATCGAGCAGAGGGGCCGGGAGCATTCCATGGGGTACTGGCAACCCAATGATCACTTTTCCCGCGGCCAGGTACTCACCCAGCTTCAGCGTCATGGCCCCTTGATCTCCTGGGGCCCAAAAGCCCACTAAAGAAAGTTGGGTCTTGCTCCACCACTCACCGATCCGATAACGAGATATTGTTGTGACATCCTTGTACTCTTCAATAGAAAGACCGTCCGTCCTGCTCAATCCACCTTCAAACGCCAGATCCTCCACGCTCCTGCAAGCTCGAATGAAGTTAGCCCGGTATCGATTGTAGTTAGGGTGCGTTGGATACAGTGTCGAAGAATAAAATACATAGTCATCGCGGCTCGGTGCCGGCTGAAACTGGTCCTCCGGAAGCCGTGACCTGACCTGGCGAATACAATTGACCAAGTGGCGTCGCGGACTGTCTATAGAACCGCCAGCGGCGAGCAGTGCGTGGAGGCCATGGATCAGAGATCTCAAGTAGCCCCACACTCGAACGCCAAAGTGCGGACCCATCGGAATAATATTTGCCGAATACTCCTCTGGGACCCGTTCCTCCAAGAGCGTCCTCTTGGCATATACATCAGCCCACTCCAGCCCATTCTCATTGTATCCAGGACCGTCGCCTGCTGAAATATAGACTTTCAGCGAGCGCTCCTCCAGAACCTCGAAGGCCAAGCAGTGCTGATGGAAGTCTGGGAAGCCCCTGGTTGTTAGAACAAAGCGCGCACCCGGGAAAGCCTGGCGCAGACCCGTCACGTAGAAGGAGTATCTAAAGAGATCGAATCCTGGGAAGACTCGGATGATGGTGCGCTTACCTCGCTGCATTCGTACCCCCGCCCCCTTGACTCCCATTAACACCCTGCTCGAGCTTCAAGGAACCTACGATATGCAGATTGCAAGAGTCACAGGGGTGAACGACACGCTCCCTGAACTCCGGGGAGTACCGTTTCCGTGTCCTCATGGCTCCATCCTCTCAAGACTCGGAGTCTCCAATAGACCCGGGGCGATCAGGTCTCGGGTCTGCTTCTTCCAGTTGGCGACCAGGTTTGGATGGACGTTCAGCTGAGCTGCCAGATCGGCTCTCCTTAGATGGGTCGGATTCCCACTTGGCAGCGCGTCCGAATGCTGGGGTCCACCTCTCCTTCCGATCGCGAAGACTAGCATTCTACCTCGGGGCTGTTCCCAGCAACACTTCTCGTAACACGTGAACGACATGCCCCTGCTCCGCCTCCGACATTGAAGGAAAGATCGGCAGGCTGACCAGACGCACCCATTCCCTCGTGGCGATCGGAAGGTCGTCAGGATCCCAACCGAAGACCTCTTGGTAGTAGGGGTGAAGGTGCAGGGGGCGCCAATGAACCGAGAAACCTACCCCTCCCTCTCGCAGACGGTCCAGAAATTCATCACGATCGATCGATAGATCCTCGAGATTGAGTTTGATGGGGAAGAGATGCCAGGAGTGCCGCCGGTCGGGCCCCGGTCTTGTCGGAAGGGAGAGCGGAAGGCCCTTCAGCTCGGCATAGTACCTCTCAGCTTGCCGTTCGCGAGCCAGCCGCATTGCTTCTGCTCGCGCCAGCTGTTCAACTCCGAGGGCAGCTTGAATATCGGTCAGATTGTATTTGTATCCTGGAGCCACGATCCGGTAGTCCCAGGATCCGCCGGAGTATCTCCCCCAAGCATCTCTCGACAGACCATGGAGCGCCATACAGCGCATCCTCTCCTCGATTGCCGGACTCGCGGTAACTGCCATACCTCCTTCGCCAGTTGTGATGGTCTTGTTGGCATAGAACGAAAAGCAAGTGACGTCAGCCGTGTCCTGACCGCATTGCTTCCAATCCGACTCACCGTTCGCTCTCCAGGCCGACGGGAAGGCATGCGCAGCATCCTCGACAACCCAAAGGTCGTTGTCATCGGCGAACCGCCGAATCGCCGCGGTATCCATCATCAGGCCCCCCACATGCACCGGAATGATTCCCACGACCTTCAGCGCTGTTCGCCTGTTGCCGGCTGTGTCAGGCCACTTGCGGGGCAGCTCACCCTCGTTGGCAAGTTTGAGCTTCCTCAGGGCGTCCTGGAGATCCATGTTTCCAGTGTCTGGCTCACAATCGACAAGGATCGGGATTCCGCCCATGTATCTCACCACTTCGGCCGTGGCCGCAAAGGTCATCGTCGGTACCAGAACCGCTTGATTGGGTTCCAGTCCCAGTGCCTCCACCGCCAAATGCATGGCTGCGGTAGCCGATGAAACGGCGAGTGCATGACGCCCTCCGACCGCGAGCGAGAAAGCAGCCTCGAACTCTGCGGCTCGGGGGCCACTGGTTAGCCATCCCGACCTGAGGACTGCAGTCACCGCCTCTATCTCGTTCTCAGACAGACTTGGGCGAAAGTAGGGGACTTTCATCGGACGAGCCCATTCGAATCTTCATTCATCAATGAATCTCAGGTATGACTAGGAGTTATCAGGAGGACCAGCTGGAATCAAAATACCCACTAGGTGGGTACGAAGGATCGGGAGACTCTCCAAGAGAGACGCCAACCACCAAGCCCTGGGAGCTACGATCCTGGTAATCGGTGGAGCCAGGTTACAGGACTCGAGCACAGGTCGGCACGAAGGGAAGAGGGATCCAATCTTGTTCCTGGTGATCCCAGCTACATCCGGATTTCGCGGGTTGTTTCGGAAGAAGTCATACCAGAGGATCACACCATCGGGCGCGGTAACTCTAACCATCTGACGGGCCACCTCCTGCTGCTCCTCGGGATCGAGTATCGAGCTGAACACGGTAGAGGCGATCACGAGCTTGAAGTGGCCGTCAGGCCAGTCGAGTTCCGTCGCGTTGCCTATCCTCAGATCCGCTCCCGGCAATGCCTCCTGGGCGACACGGGCCCTGGCCGCGTCAAGCTCGATCCCCGACAAGTCAGCACTCCTCAATCCCCAGCCCAGGAGTACGGCCAGCCAGCCCAATTGCCCATAGCCAACCTCGAGAACAGAGTCCCCCGCTGAAGGAAATTTCCCTTCCCGCTTGAGAATAGAAGCCACCTGTCGCAGTCTCCCGAAGAGCAGAAACTGCTGGCTGACGTTCCAGGGAGCATAGAGATGGCGATCGCGGGCGGCGTCACGCCGTGCGCGAGCCTCAACTACCGGGTGGGGTACCACCTCAACTCCTCTCTTTTATGACCGCTTTCTCTCGGGCGAGGATCGCTCGAGAAACGCAGCGGCCACCTCGAGCGATTCAGCTCCCATTCTATGCTCGGGCGTGCCCCAAGCCAACCGCCGAAACAGCCAACTGGAGTTGAGCCGGCCCGGCCTCCCTGCTACCGACCACGCTTGGATCCTCGGTCGAGGTCGATAGAATTGCAGAGGTACCACCATGAAGCCAGCCAACCTCACTCCAAGACACGCCGCGATGATCAGCCAACGGAAATAGCCCAAGATTAGAACAGTCCTTCAATGCGCAAGAAACTAAACGTTCGAGAACCTGAGTCCGCGACAACACAACTGGGAGCCTAACTTTGGACAAGATACTAGCCATCATCCCGGCCCGTGGGGGGTCCAAGGGCGTACCACGAAAGAACATCGTTGACGTAGGCGGCCGTCCGCTTGTCGCATGGTCGATTCTCCACGCCGCCTCCACTCCGAGGATCAACCGTATCGTCGTCTCGACTGATGACGATGAAATAGCCGACGTTGCAAGGTCCCTGGGTGCCGAAGTGATCGATCGTCCTGGTCAGATCTCTGGCGATGAGGCGTCTTCGGAGTCCGCCATCGAACACGCTCTGGCGACGCTCTTCGCGACGGAAGGCTACGAACCGGATCTGGTCGTCTTCCTACAAGCGACATCGCCACTGCGAAGGCGCAACGAACTGGACAGCGCGATTCAGGCCTTCCTCGAAGAAGGGGCGGACAGTATGTTCTCGGCCACCACGATCCACGGCTTCCTTTGGCGAACCCGCGCCGATGGCCACCTCGAGTCAGTGAGCTATGATTGGAAGGCGCGTCAACGAAGGCAGGAGATCGGGGAAGATCTCATGGAGAACGGCTCCTTCTACATCTTCCGCGCGTCCACTCTTCTCGACACGGGCAACCGGTTGGGAGGCTCGATTGCGGCCTACAAGACACACCCCCTCGGATCATTCCAAATAGACGAGCCTCACGATGTTGCCCTCATGGAGTGGCTCTTCTCTTCACTAAAAGACAACCCTGAGTGGTTCACCACGTGACAGTTGTCGGCGCAGGGTCTGGCCCCTTCCCCGATTGAGACTCCTACCGCAAAGAAACTGTCACGCACTCCTACCTAGCCGGGAGATTAATGACCAAAATTCCAAGTATCAGTATCGCCGGCCGGCGAGTCAGCGAAGAGGACCCTTGCTTCGTCATCGCGGAGGCTGGCGTCAACCACAATGGCTCTCTCGATATGGCGTTGCAACTCGTTGACGTCGCCGCGGATGCCGGAGCGGATGCCGTCAAGTTCCAGAAGCGCGACATCTCGAGCTTGTATCCAACCGAACTGTTGGACGACCCCAATAAAGCCGAATGGGCGTTTCAATACCTGCTTCCGATCCTGAAACAGTCCGAGTTGGAGATCGATGCTTTTGCAGAGATCAAGAAGCGATGCCAGGAACGCGGCATCATGTTCCTGTGCACGCCGTGGGATGCAAGGAGCTTTGAACAGCTCGAGGAGCTCGATATTCCCGCTTTCAAGGTCTCGTCGGCAGACCTGATCAACCTCCCTCTCCTCGAGACTCTTGCCGCCACAGGAAAGCCGTTGATTCTCTCGACCGGAATGGCAACTCAGCACGAGATCGAGGTTTCCGTCGACCACCTCAAGAAGCTTGGCACCGATTTCGCGCTCCTTCATTGCGTCTCGACGTATCCTGCGCCCTTTGAGAGCCTCAACCTTCGATTCATGGCAACACTTAGGGACTTCGGTGTACCGGTCGGCTACTCCAGCCACGAGCGGGGGATCGCAATACCCCTTCTCGCTCTAGGGCTGGGAGCGTGCATTATCGAAAAGCACTTGACTTTGGACAGGACCCTCCCAGGCCCGGATCACCCCGCCAGTCTCGAGCCCTCCGGCCTGTCAAAGCTGATCCGCGACATCAGGCACGCCGAGATCGCCCTTGGGAAGCCCGAGAAACTGCTCTCAGCCATGGAGCGGCTCAATCGGCAGCTACTGAGGAAGAGCCTGGTCGCCGCACAGGATCTCGCCAGTGGCACTGTCGTTACCAAGGATATGGTGAGTGTCAAAGGACCAGGTAAAGGGTTGAGTCCACAGCAGATCGGCGATCTCCTCGGCACCAAGCTCTCGCGGACGGTCAAGAAGGAGGACTTCTTCACTCTCAATGATCTGACCGGTGGCAAGAAGACGGCTCTGGACACTTCGATGCTCGTACGCCCCTGGGGTTTCAAGGCCAGATTTCACGACCTCGCTGAGATCCTCGAGAATAAACCGCCGTTAGTCGAACTCCACTTCAGCGATGATGACGTCGACCATCCGTTTGAAGCACCGAAAGTGCCACACCCTCAGCGGCTGTTCGTTCATGCGCCTGAGTTCTCAGGATCTCGTTTGCTGGACCTTTGCTCAGAAAAGGACGAGGTCCGTGAGATAGCGATCGACTTCCTGCAGAGAACAATCGACAAGACGGTGGCACTCGCCCCCTCCTTTACCGGCGGAACCCCCGGAGTCGTGATCCATGTGGGTGGGATGAGTATGGATGAACCCGTACAGAATCGGGATCTCCTCATGCGTCGCGCTATCGACTCACTGAGCAGGATCGATCCGAAAGGCCTCGACCTCCTGCCTGAGAACCTTCCACCTCGACCGTGGTATCTCGGCGGGCAGTGGTTTCAGAATCTATTCATCCGGCCTGAGGAGATGGTTGAGTTCTGCGCGGCTACCCGGCTCGGGATGACGCTGGATATCTCTCACGCGCAGCTCTACTGCAACTACTCGGAAAGCTCGCTACTCAGCTTTGTGGAACTATGCCTTCCACAAGTGAAGCACCTGCACCTGGCCGATGCGCAAGGAGTCGATGGCGAGGGCCTTCAGATCGGAGACGGTGTTGTCGACTGGGACACCATCTTGCAGAAACTCTCGGAGAAGGATTTCACCTGGGTCCCAGAGATATGGAGCGGACATCAGAACGAGGCGGCTGGTTTCCTGGAGGCGATCGAAAGACTTGCGGCTTTCGACGTCCTTTGAACTCAGCAGCAGTCAGCTGAAAAGCATGGCTAAGGCAATCACCGATTGGTCGAGGGCATCCTTGCTTGACTAAGACACCCCTGCCTGCCCCATTGGACTCCTTCTCTTCGCCGACGAACTCCGAGCCTTTCGCAGGAAGCTCCTCCCCGAAACGACGCCAGATGTATAATCCCCGTTCTCGCTGGCTGCTGCCGGTCGAGGAGGAGGAAGGAACGCATCCACGGCCACGGGCCGCCACGGTAACCGTACGTACGATGCTAGAGCAAGAATGAGTCGGCGCATGGTGAAGCCCTTTGACCTGGGAACAAGGGGTAAGGGCAGAAGCCGTGCCTCCTGCCTGATCAGGTCCACACGTTGTGAGTGGGAGGCAGTAGCCGACAGATCGTTTCCGCAGTCTTGTCCGCGACGGCCAATCGGGCGAGACAGGGTCGCCGGCGGATCAAGCGAGAAAGTCAACTACCCGATTTACTTCACGACACCGCCCGCAACAACTTCTCGACAGGCCATATGAGCGGT
>JAIOJS010000573.1 GCA_019911795.1 Thermoanaerobaculia bacterium
GGCCAGGTCTGCCTGGGAACGGACTCGAACCTGCGCATTTCGATGCTCGAGGAGATGCGCTGGCTGGAGTACGGACAGCGGGTGCGACGCGAGGAGCGCGGCTCGATCGCCGGCGACTTCGGTCGCCACCTGGTCCAGATCGCGACGGAGGGAGGGGCCGCCGCCCTCACGGCGGGGGGCAGGCCACCCTGGGCCACCGCGCCGGTCCGGATGCCGGCGTCGGTCGCCTCCGAAGGCACCTGGATGTATAGCTTGGGCGAGGGGACGATACGTCCCTACCGCAGCGCCTAGAGGGCGCCGCTGCCTGGAAGCCAGCTAGCCCATCCAGAAGCCCTTGCGATGGGAGACTCCGAGAGTCTTCTTGCAGGATTTGCAGAAGTAGATGTATCGGCGCCCAAGCCGCGTCGGGAGCGACTGGTAGTAGATCTTCTCTTGCGGGCTCTCGCAGTGGGGGCAAAGTGGCGTGACATCGGTCCGTTCTTCTAGTTGAATCATAAAAAACTCCGTTCGTCTGTAATTCCTACCAGGACAACTGCTCGAGGACTCCGGGGCAGGATGGGTTTCGGTGAGCGGGCGAAGAACTCTGAACTTGCCACTCTTCTCACCCCGTGCAGTACGTACTAGGTCCTCACCTATTCCGGACAACCGAGCTCAGGCAACCCGAAGGGTCCCCGGCTCGAACGGACAGACGCCTGAACCCCTGGTTGGTGGATTGTTCAGGGCGTGGGCTGCACGGAGGAAACGCCCTCCCTTTAACGCGGATCGCCTTCCCTTCCCTCGGAACGCCTTCCCCGCCGTCGGAACGCCTTCCCTTCCCGCGCATCGCCTTCCTTTCCCTCGGAACGCCTTCCCTTCCCGCGCATCGCCTTACTTTCCCTCGGAACGCAGGACTCCCGTCCTGCTCTTCGGCACCAACGGCAGAGTCCTCTCACCGGGGAATCGAAGACCGACGACACTACGAGCAACCGGAAGCGTCTCCCAAGGGAAACGAAGAGCAGGATAGGAATCCTGCGCTCCCACGCGGCCCAACTAGTCCAGCTTGCGGTAGTCGCGGTTCCAATAGATGAGAGGCTTCTCATCGGGTCGCGGCACCGAGCTCTCCTGGACCTCTCCCACGTAGATGGTGTGGGTTCCGGCCGGATAGCGATCGACGATACGGCAGTCGAGCCAGGCGAGCGCACTGTTCAGGACCGGAGCCCCGGTGGTCGCCACCGACCAGTCGCCGGCCTCGAAACGCTCCTTCTCCGGCTTCCAGGCGAAGCGGTCGGAGAGATCCGACTGCTCTTCGCCGAGGATGTTCACCGCGAACACCGAGCCTTCGGCTTGCAGTAGGTCGAAGGTGTTGTGCTTCTGGTCGATCACCACCGCGACCAACGGTGGTTCCGGCGAGACCGAGCAGAACGCCGAGACGGTGAGTCCGTGGATCCGTTCCCCGGAACGTACCGTGACGAGGGTCACCCCGGCCGGAAAGTGGCGCAGGGCGTCGCGAAAGTCGTTGCCGCGGATCTTCATGGTGTGATCCTCTCGAAGAGGCTGCCGGGATATCTCAAGCGTCGAGCATGCCGTGGGCTGCGAGCCACTTCTTGTTGAGCTTCGACAGGTAGCGCTCGCCCGAATCAGGGAAGAGTGTCACCACCAGGGCGCCGTCGCCCTCGCGCTCGGCGATCTGCCGGGCGCCCGCCGCCGCGGCGCCCCCCGAGGAACCGGTGAAGATCGCCTCGCACTTGGCCAGGTTCATCGCCGTCTGGTAGGCGGTCTTGTCGTCGATGGTGACGATCTCGTCGATGTAGTCCATCCACACCGAGCTGGGAAGGAAGTCCTCGCCGATGCCGTCGATCAGGTACTGGTGGATCTGATCCGCGGGCGGCATCTCACCGTGCTGGTGGTAGTAGGCGTAGACGCTGCCGACGGTGTCGACGCCGACCACCTTGATGTTGGGATTCTGCTCCTTGAGGAACTTGGCGGTACCGCTGATGGTACCGCCGGTGCCGATGCCGGCCACCCAGTGGGTGATCTCGCCGTCGGTCTGGCGCCAGATCTCGGGGCCGGTGGTGCGGTAGTGAGCGTCTGGATTGGCCGGGTTGTGGTACTGGTACGGCAGGTAGGCGCCCTCTTCGTCACGGATCCGCTCGGCGACCTTGTAGTAGGAGGTGGGATCGTCGGCCTCGGCGTTGGTCGGGCAGAGGTAGACGGTGGCGCCGAGGGCCTCCAGCAAAGCGACCTTCTCGGTTGGGATCTTGTCGGGCGCGGTGCACACCATCTCGTAGCCGCGCAGGTTGCAGG
>JAIOJS010000574.1 GCA_019911795.1 Thermoanaerobaculia bacterium
GTACCGGCCTTTGGTCTGTGGGCTTCGCCCTAGTGCAAAGCCGCAGCGGCAAGCTGCTCAAGCTCTTCGTGGCCTCACCCCTCCGACGTTGGCAGCTCCTCGCCTCGCAAGCTCTTGCGCGAGCCATCTTCCTGATCCTCGAGGTGACCGTACTGGTCACCTTCGCGGTCCTCGTCCTCGATGTGCCGCTGCGGGGATCCATCCTCCTCCTCGCGGTGGTTGCGCTCCTCGGTGGCGCCACATTCGTCGGAGTCGGCCTCCTCGTCGCCGCCCGACCCCGAACCCTCGAAGGCGTCTCGGGCCTGATGAATCTAGCCATGTTCCCAGGCTGGATCCTCTCCGGTACCTTCTTCTCGACGGAACGCTTTCCCGAGGCGATGCAACCCTTCGTCCAAGCCCTGCCGCTCACCGCGCTCAACGACGCCCTGAGAGCGGTCATGCTCGAGGGCGCCGGCGTTACCGCCGTAGCGGGAGAGCTCGGGATCCTCCTGCTCTGGGGGATAGCCTGCTTCTGCCTCGCCTTGAAGTTCTTCCGCTGGCAATGACCGCGCCGGGCGCCCCAGATCCTCGCCTCGAAAGTGTGCAGCCCGAATGTGCAGTCCGAACGTCTTGACGGTTCGAGCGTTGTTCTGTAACGTCCGAACAAGTACCAAGTCAGCAAGCCCAAGTTTGTAGGTTCCGATCCTGATAGTAAGAGAACGACTTCAATCTGAGTAGTGCACGGCTTGGTCGGGGAGAGAAATGGAAATCGGATTCGATTCAAGGAGGAGTCTGTAGATGGCATCAAAAAGCAAGAGTTTCTTGGGTTTCTTAGCGTTCCTATCGATCTTGATTGGGACTCAGGCGGTGGCCGATAGCGGCGCCAGAAAGGCAGATCCCAACTCGACCCTGCCTACCGTCACGGCACGACCGGTCGCGTCCCCAGGCGATGCTCCGCAGGTCGTCGGGACGCTTCAATACGACAACGACACGCCCTTCCAGCGCCGCGCTCAGACCGACGCCAGCGTCGGCAATCGGTTTGTACCGGCGGGAACTCACTCCATAAGCGCCGTCAGTTTTAGGCTAGCGCAGAACTACGGCTCCAGCATGTTCATGACGCTATGGGACGTGAATCCAGCTTCGGCAGTGGTCTTGGCACGCACTCTCGTCGGCGGGTTGCCAAATAGCACCGTTACCGCAACCGTCTTTAGCGCTGCACTTGGAACACCCATCGCGGCCCATTCCGGTAGCTTCATCGGTGGCCTGCACAATACCGCCTATACCGGCTTGGGCTGTCCCAGCAACACGAACCTCAACGGAACCTGCGACGGAGTGGCCCTGACCGCCGGCACTGTCGACCCGGGGATGGGGTTTCACGGTGCCGCGATTCAACTTGCGGCAGGTGGCTTCACCCCGACTACAACCGTTGTCGCCACTGGCGCCATTGCCGACTTCACTCAGAACGCGATCTTTCGAGTCACCGGCGACAACCTGCCGGTCGAGTTGATGAACTTCGGCGTCGAGTAGACTAGCGAATAGAGACTTCCCGGACCGACAGATTCTCGGCCACTGCGCCGGGCTCTGAACCAAGACTCACGCTAGGTCAAACTGGTCATCGCTTCGATTTCGAAATCGAGGCGATGACTTTTCGTTTGGGGTCGAGTTCCCCTCCCTGCCCCTCGACCGAGACTCTCGTTCTCCATTCAGCACAAGGAACAACCCATTGGTGTGGATCCAGCTCATCTTTCTAGGATCGATGCTCACACCACAGGCAAGCTCCCTCCAGGACGAGATAGTCCTGGCACGTTTCGATGGTGGTACTGTGACTCTTCTCGACCTCGCCCCTTCCGCTGCCCCGCCGCAAGGAGGAACTTCTGAGATCACCGGGACACAACAGCCATCCTTGGAGCAACAGGCTTCCTGTCGAAACGAGATCGAGACAATTGCCCTCGATCACTACCTGGCCGCTCAGTTCAATCCCGAAGAGGAGCCTCGCTTCGAGGAGTGGAGTCGAGTCCTACGCTGGGATGTCGAAGTGCTCGCACTCGAGAAGGCACTGAGAACCGACGCCGAGCCAACCGACGAGGGGATCGAAGCCGCCCTCGCCTCATCTCCGCTCGCCAAACCCACCCCGAAACGCTGGCAACTCCGTTCTTTGTTCCGCCGGGTGGAACCGTCGGCCTCGGAGGAGGAACGCTCCTTGGCCCTGCAACTCATGAACGAGCTGCGGCAGAGAATCGAGAAAGGAGAGGACTTCTCCGCTCTCGCTCTTCAGTATTCGGAGTCGTCCAACCGGCTTCGTGGCGGCAAGATAGGTTGGGTTCGAGCTGAGGACCTGGCACCGCCGGTGGCAACGGCCGTAGCCCGTCTCGAAACGGGGCAGGTCACGCCGCCGATCGAAGTGGCTGACGGTTTGACCATGGTGCAACTCCTTGGAGTCCTTCCCGAGCAACCTCCAGATCTCGACCTGGCCCGCCGCCGGGTCCGTGGACGCCTGCAACGGGAGGCCTTGGAGCAACAACACTCGGCCCTCCGAACCCGCCTATTGGACGAGGCTCGGGTAACGTACTCCAAGACCTCGGACCCGGCCCACTCCAAGTCACTAGCTAGATACAGAGTGAGTGAGACGACATCGTCGGTTTCAGAAGAGGCCTTGCAGGCCTACCTGCAGTTCCGAAGGAACTATCGACCGCTTGCAGAGCTGCCCGCGGACCGACTTCGATTCTTCCTCGACGAGCGCATTCTTCTGGAACTCGAGGCATCAGAGGCCCGTCGGCGTCATCTAGTAGACAAGAACAGCGAAAGAGACCTCGAGCGTGATCTCCAGGCGCTTCGAGCTAGTAGTGCTCTCTCCGTCCTCGTCGAACGCCGGGTGACGACACCGGAGCCTGCCAAAATAGCCGCCTACTACGCGGAACATGTCGACCAACTAGGCAGGGCGAAGACCGTCTACGTTCGAGCTCTCGAAGCGCCGGCCGACGGATCCCAGCCAAGGACGTTCTACGAAAGAATGCGCCAGGTTGGACTCCAGGCACAAGCTGGCGAGGCGACTTTCGAGGAGGCGGCCACAGCTCTAGGCTCCGGCGCTACGATACGAGACCTCGGCTGGCTCACCGACGACCAGATGTGGATGCTAGGGCCGGCACCCTTTGATGCCCTTCAAGAGCTAGAGGTCGGCCAAGTGACCGCGACGGTGCAGGAGGGAAGAAGACTGCTAATCCTGCAGGCTCGAGATATCCGTGCATCCTCGACACCCTCGCTCGAAGAAGCGAGAGAACAGATCTCAGTCATCCTGCGCAACCAGCAGCGGGCTCAGCTACGCCGAGTACTGCGCGAGGAGCTGCGACGAACGGCCAGGATCGAACTAACGCCCCAAGGAGAAGCCCGATGCGGCGTCGATCCGTCCTGAAAACCCTGGTCCTCGCGACGATCGCTCTGGGGCTGGCTGGTTGCGCCCCCGAGCCGCCGATGAACGTCTTGGTGATCACTCTCGATACCACGCGAGCTGACCACTTGGGCCCCTACGGAAAAGCGGGCGCGCGAACCCCAAATCTCGATCGTCTCGCCGCCAACGGTGTCGTCTTCGAGAACTGCTTCTCAGCGGTTCCCGTAACCCTTCCCTCGCACTCCACGATCTTTACGGGGATGTATCCCCTGGCTCACGGTGTTCGAGACAACGGTCTGTTCCAGCTGCCCGCGAGCGTCACCACCCTGGCGGAGATCCTTCGGGATCGCGGATACCGGACCGGCGCCGCGATCGGTGCCTTTCCCCTGACTTCGGAGTTCGGCATCCAACAGGGATTCGACTTCTTCGACGATCACATCACTATCCTCCAGGAGGACTACCGCGGCGATATCGACGAGACCGCGCCGAAGCTCTTCTTCGACGAGCGACCTGCGTCGCGAGTCAACGACGCCATTTTGCCTTGGCTCCGATCGCCGTCGGATCAGCCCTTCTTCGCGTGGATCCACTACTGGGACGCCCACCAACCGTTCCTCGCTCCGCCACCTTACAACCAACTCTTCTCCGACGATCCCTATCAGGCGGAGATCGCTTTCGTCGACGAGAATCTCGGTCGTATTCTCGACGAGCTAGAGCGCCAAGGAGTGGCGGACAATACTCTAGTAGTGGTCACCGCAGACCACGGTGAAGGCCGCGGCGATCACGATGAGGAGACTCATTCCCTGCTCGCCTACAACGCCACCCTGCATGTGCCCCTGATCGTCCACATGTCCGGTAGCGACGGCTCCCATCGTGTGCGCCGTCGAGTCGGCACCGTCGATATCCTTCCCACGGTTCTGGACCTCCTGGAGCTGCCCGTACCGAGTGAGGTCCAGGGGCACTCGCTAGGCCAACTCATCCGCCAGGGATCTGACGAGCCCTCGCGAGGTCTCTACTATTCGGAGACCCTGTCCCCCCACCTCTCTCACGGGTGGGGGGAACTGCGGGTTCTCTTCGAAGACAACTTCAAGTACATCCATGGCCCGCGGCCGGAGCTGTTCGATCTAGATGCTGATCCCGAGGAACTGGTAGACCTCTCGCTCCAGCAACCCGAAGAAGCAGCGCGCATGAAGGCAGCGCTGAGCGCCTTCCTGGAGCGCAACGCTGCGACGACCAGCGCGGAGGCAGCTCTGGATGTCGACCCAGAGAGTCGTCAGCGGTTGATAGCCCTGGGCTACATCTCGGCCGCGGGCTCCAATCCGAGGGAGGTCAAAGAATCGCTGCGCACCGACGGTGATCCGCCCCAGGATCACATTCGTTCCATCAATCTCTCTAGCCAGGCAAAGCAAGCGTTGACTCGGGGCGACTACTTGGCAGCCCGGGAGTTCGCGCTCCAGCTCGTGGCGCAGGATCCCAAGAATCCCTTCTTCGACTCCATCTTGACCTCGGCGTATCTGCGGCTAGGACAGCTGGACGCCGCGGCTGCGGTTGCGGATCGGAGTGCTCAGATCTCGGGTCAGAACCGAGACGTCTTTCTCGATACCGCTCAGGAACTCTTCAGATCGGGCGAGAGGGCCAGAGCGATCGCCTTGGCTCGACGCTGCGTCGAGGATGTACCTAGTCCTCAAGGGCTGTACCTGCTCGCCGAAATGTTGGGCGCCGAGGGTGACTCAAAGGGCTGGGAGGACCTCCTCGGGCAAGCTATCGACCTCGATCCTTCATACGCCAGAGCTCGCCGGAGCCTTGCCATTGGCTGGGCAAGTGCAGGCCGCCTCGAAGCGGCCCGCCCTCACTTTGTCGAACTTCTCAGGCTGGAACCGAGGAGCGCGCGGAATCACTACAACTTCGCCGTTGCACTACAGGCCTCCGGTCAGAACCCCGAGGCGGTCCGCCACTTTGAGCGTGCGATCGAGCTGGAACCCAAGTACTGGGCCGCTCACTTGGCTCTACTGACAACACTTGGACAGGTAGGCGACCAGAAGGCCCTGAGAGCAGCGTTCGAACGCCTCGAGGCCAGCACCGACGATCCGGAGATCCTGCGACGCGCAGAACTTCTCGTGGAGGGATCATGAACCGAAACCAAACGAATGGATCGCGGCCTGGCAGCCCGAGGCATGAGTCGGCACGAGCCCTATCGCAGAGATCACTGTTGTCCCTCGCGGGCGCAGTTTGGTGGATAGCCTGGACGATTAGTTGCTCGGGGCCGCCCTCTACCGAGCCAGCCAGAGAAGTCGCGGCGACCTACGACGGCGGACAGATCACCCTAGCCGATATCGAAGAAGAACTGCGCAGGTCCCCGGCGTCCAACAATGTTAGATCCGACAACTTCGTACCCCTCTACCGACAGGCGGCAGAAAACATCCTGGTCCGTCGACTCGCCCAAGCCGCCGACGACACGGCGGCGACCTCGCTCCCACCCGACCTCGCTCGCCGCTGGGACGACGCTAGGAAGAGCGTCCTTCGGGAGGAACTCCTCAGGACCCTGGAACTGCCCGCCACACTAGAGATTTCCAATGTAGAGCTCCGGGCTGAATACGACGAGAACCAAGAGCTCTTCGCTCGTGCGGAACAGCGCAACGTCTGGCATATCTTCCGTCGTGCAGTCGATGAGGCGGACGCCGTGCAGGTCCGACAACTTCTCGAGGAGCAAACTCAAAACATATCGAGCCCCGCTGAGTTCTCAACGCTGGCCAGGAAGATTTCAGAATCTGAAACGCGTTCCTTGGAGGGTAGGCTCGGCTGGATTCAGCGCGGTCGTCTTCCGAGTCGCCTCGAGCAAGTGGTGTTCTCGCTGGACCCCGGATCCACCAGCGAGCCACTCGCTGTCCCGGGCGGCTGGACGGTGTTCTTCGTGTCCGACGTACTCCCCGCCCACCAGTTCACCTTCGAGGACGTAGTCGGCGCCCTCCGGCAACGAGCCTTTCAGAAACAAAGGCGCGACCTTCAGCTCCAGGCGCTCGGCGACCCCAGCTCGCCCACGGACGCCGTCGAAATGCCGCGGAAAGTCGTCTTGGCCCAAGTCATGAGCCAAAGCCCACAGGTGCTGCTGCAAATTGGAGATCGCCGAGTCACCGGATCCGAATTCGCCGCTCGATTGGCCCAAGAGGGACCTCCGCAAAACTCCCTACCCCCCGCGTGGCGTATCGAGGAGCTCTACGACAACGAACGATTCTTGGGACTTCTCGATATCGAAGTTGCACAGAGGAAGTTGGCCGCCGATCCGGTAGTCGGAGAGCGGGTCCGTCAGAGCCTTGCCGATCTCAGTAGAAGCCTTCGCACCGACGCACAGATTGTGCGCTGGCTACGGGAACAGGCCGCTACCTCCCCCAACCTATTCGAGTTCTTCGAAGACAATCGATTCCTCTACCAATCAGAATTGGAGCGTCACCTTATTGTTTGGTCCATCCCACTGACCGGACTTTCGAGCGAGGCGGCCGCTGAGCTGACCCAGCGCGTTGACAAGGCAAGCGAGAGACTGGATTCTCAACGCCCTGGCCTCGACCAATTGGTTCGAGAAGTCGGCGGGTCGCTGGAGGATCTGGGATGGGTCAAAGCCTCCCAAATGGCGTCTCTCGCTCCTAAGGTTCTCCAGTACGTCACCCAGGTGTCCGGAACCGGCATGACCGATCCTTTCCAACTCAGTCAAAGTCTCTGCTTGGTAGCCGTCAAAGAGCGCAGGGAGCCATCTGAGCTGCCGTTCGAAGATGTCGAAGAACGGGTCGTTTCTGACTACTTGGAACGCTCCAAGCAGTCCCTGTACGCTGACTTGGTAGACCGACTGACCGGCGAGGCCAACTTCACCTTCTTTCCGGAGAACGTCGCAGCCGCTCTAGCGCCTCCTACCGATTCTCTGCTGTCTTCCCCACCGGTCCAGAACCTGGATCCGGACGACGATTCGACGCACTAGTTGTGGACTGTAACCCCCAAACGATTAGTGCATGAGCTGACTCGATCCCGATCTCGTCGATTCAGCATCGGCGGTTCGCAAGCCGATGGGTCGGGTTAGAGTTGGGCCATGAACGTGCATCGACTCGTCAGCTTGGGGACCCTGCTCGTCGTCACCACCTCCGCCGGGCTAGCGCAACAACTCCCAGCTCACTCACCCCTGAGAATCCTCATCGTGAGTGACGAAGTGAACCCCCACGGGCTGCCTCCGGAAGATCTCACTCAACCCGGGGAGATCTCCGCCGCCCTCCTCGCGTTGCCGAATCTCCAGCTCCAAGGAGACGATCCGATACTCGAGATCGCGACCGATAGCCTCGAAACGGCGACCGCTCTCCTCGGGCTTCCCTCGGGAGACCCCGGGGCCTACGACGTCCTCGTCTACTTTGCCCATCGCATCCCGAATGGAGGAGACGGCGGAGTCCGGCAGGAGGCCTTCGTGACAGCGGTCGATGACTTCCTGGAGACCGGGGGCGGAGTCGTCTCCTTCCATCACGGTATCTACCGCACCGCCGGAAAAGAGTCGATGCAGGATCTACTCGGCGGCGAGGCCACGGGCGCGGTACCCTGGAATACAGTGGATGGACAGAACGTCATCGCGGTCGCTCCGGATCACTTCGTCACCCGGTACGGAATCGACTACCCGACAACCTTGACTTACGAGGATCCCGGCCTCGGCATCCCACTCGCTGACTACCCGAGCTTCAACAACACCCCGGACGAGCGCTATCCCAACCTGGGCCTGTTGCCCGCCGCCGGCGAGGTTCTCCCCTTGTTCGCTAGCGACTACGACGTCACGCCCCACCTTCTCGGCTACGTCGAACGCAGGGCTCAGTGGACGGGCGTGGTGGTCATGTACCAGCCCGGTGAGTATCAGCCCCACTCTCTCGAGCCCGGCAACAACTTTCAGATCCTTCTCAACTCGATCCTCTACGCGGCGACCGATGGCGGACTGCTCTTCGCCGATGGCTTCGAGAGCGGAGACACCGCGAGCTGGTAACAGCGTCGTTCCCCTCATAGGATCGGAACCTCACTCACCGAACGGAACTTCTTTCCAGGGATCGAGGCCTTCGCTTGAATCGAAAAAACCTACATCGTTCGGGGATCTTCCTCGCTCTTCTCTTCCTGGCGGCCTCAGTATTCGCGCTGACATCGGCTCCGGCGACGGCAACCGCAGACGGGCCCACCCTCAGTGTGCTCTCCCTTCTCCCGGCGTTGATCGCCATCGGTCTCGCCTTCTTGACCCGCCAGGTCTTACCTGCGCTGTTCCTCGGAATCGTCTCGGGCGGGTTCGTGCTTTGGTGGCAGACCGGCGACATCAGTCAAGCCAACTTCGTGGCCAATTTCCTCCTTCCAGCCCTCGGGAGTGCCCAGTACGCAACGATCCTGCTGATCTACCTCTGGTGTCTCGGCGGCCTGATGGGAATGTGGGAGAAGACAGGAGGGGCTCTTCACTTCGCGGAGACCATCGGGGACCGCATCGTCGTGGGGCCTCGCTCCGCTCTCTTCTTCGCTTGGCTCCTCGGCTGCGTGTTCCACCAGGGTGGAACCATTTCCACGGTGCTCGCCGGTACCACGGTCAAACCCGTCGCCGACAAGAACCGCATCTCGCACGAAGAGCTCGCCTACGTGGTGGACTCCACCGCATCGCCAGTTGCGACCATCCTGCCCTTCAACGCGTGGCCGGTGTTCGTGGCCGGATTGGTGGTTTCTACCATCCCCCTGTTTGACGCACCGACCCCTGAAGCGGCGATGGAAAAGACCCTCGCATTCTTCTTCACCTCGATCCCCTTCAACTTCTACGCCATCTTCGCCGTCCTCGGTACTTTGTTGACCGCCCTCGGCATCATGCCCTGGGTCGGCCGACGCATGGCTGCCGCGCGACGCCGAGCCCGCGAAACCGGCGCCCTCGACCGCGAGGGGGCCCAGCCGATGCTCCCGCCCGAGAAGGCAAGGACGAGTCTCAATCCTGCGACCGAGACCACTGACATCGACCCCAGCGACAACCGAGATCCAGGTTATTCCCCCAGCCTCTGGGACTTCTTTCTTCCCCTCGGGGTCCTGCTCGGCCTCGCGGTGGGTCCGTATGTGCTTTTTGATACCTCGTGGATCAACGAAGCCTTCATGGCCAGCGTCCTATCAGCCATGATCCTCGCCGCCTTCCGCGGCATGTCCCTCGGCGAAATTCTCGACGGCTTCCTCGATGGGGTGCGAGCCATGACTTTCGGCGCGGTTGTCCTCGGACTGGCCGTGACCATAGGTTTCGTCTCCAAGGAACTTCATACCGCCGACTTTCTGGTGAGCATCATCGGTAGTGAGTTTCCTCCGCTCGCCCTCCCGGCGATTCTGGCTCTGTTGTGCATGATCATCGCCTTTTCGTGCGGAACGAGCTGGGGTACCTATGCCGTGATCTTTCCGGTGGCCATGCCGCTGGCCTATGCCATCAACCCCGACCCCACCTTCATCCACATCTGCTTCGGTGCGGTTCTTGGTGGTGCCGTCTTCGGTGATCAGTGCTCGCCCATCTCCGACACCACCGTGCTCTCCGCGATGTTCACCGGCTGCGACCTGATGGACCACGTCACCACGCAACTTCCCCTTGCCCTCGTTTCCGCGACCCTGGCGATCGTGGCCAGTTCGATGGCCGTGCTTCTTCTACTGTAGAAACGAGAGACCGGATTCCCGCCCCTAGACGCTGTCCAATACCGAGTTGGTGTTTGACGGGCCGCGAACGACGGTCGGACTCACCCCGAGCGACGGCCGAACTCACACGTTGTCTAGCAGAACTGAGAACGCGATGACGGAGCCACGCCGGGCCGGCCTGCTACCGATGGGAGAGTTCGTCACTCTGATGGCGCTCCTGAGTTCCCTCGTCGCCCTCGCCATCGATGCCGTGCTCCCGGCCCTGGCTGCGATCCGCGAGGATCTTCAGGTCGCCGAAGCCAACAATGTCCAGCTCGTGGTCTCCGTCTTTCTCCTCGGCCTCGCCCTGGGGCAGTTCCTCGCCGGCCCCCTCTCCGACTGGACCGGTCGCAAGCCGATGGTGGGTCTGGGTCTCGGTCTCTTCGCCATCGGCTGCATCGTGGCGATGAGCGCCCACGATCTTCGAGTCCTGCTCCTCGGGCGACTGATCCAAGGTATCGGCCTCGCCGCTCCGAGAGTCGTCAGTCTTGCCCTCATTCGGGATCTCTTCTCCGGGGAGGCGATGGCGAAGGTGATGTCGTTCGTCATGGCGATCTTCATCCTCGTACCGCTGATCGCGCCGGCCCTGGGCCAGGCGCTGCTCTTCGTGGCGAGTTGGCGCATGCTGTTCGGTGCCTTTCTCCTCCTCGCAACATCGATGGGAATCTGGTTTGCGATTCGCCAGCCCGAGACCCTCGCCCGGAAGGATCGGCGGCGGCCCTCTCCTCGACAACTCGGACGCGCCACTCTCGAGGTACTGAAGACCCGAGCCAGTCTCGGCTACTCGATCACCGCCGGGCTCGCCTCCGGCGCCCTCATCGGCTATTTGTCGTCGGCCCAGCAGATCTTCCAGGAGCAGTACGACCTCGGTGCGCTCTTCCCGGTGGTCTTCGGCGCGCTCGCCGCCTCCATTGGTCTCGCCTCTCTTCTCAACGGCCGGTTGGTATCGCGGTTTGGAATGCGTCGCATGGTGCTCGGCGCACTCCGGGGGTTTACCGGCCTAGCCTTCCTCTACAGCCTCGTGGTCCTCGCTCTCCAGGGTCACCCTCCCCTCTGGTCACTCATGCTGTTTCTCGCCTCGAGCTTTTTCGCGGTGGGCGTTCTCTTCGGCAACCTCAACGCCCTTGCCATGGAGCCTCTGGGACACATCGCTGGACTAGGAGCCGCGATCGTCGGGTCCCTCGGCACCCTCATCTCCACCATCCTCGGCATGGTGGTGGGCCAGTTCTACGACGGCACTGTGACACCGCTGGTGACTGCCTTCACCGTCCTCGGCGTTCTTGCTCTGATCACGGTACGGTGGACCGAGACAGCGACCACATAGCCAGCCCTGGCTGACCAGCTTCGCTCTTCTCCAGGCCGGAGTCTCGAGGCGCCGACCGTCTCGTCGACGCGCTCACCGCGGGCTGTGCGTTCTGCCCCCGAACGAGCGTTTGTAGGAGTGCAACCGGCAAAACCAACCCAATCTCTCGAGGATCGAACTCGAAAGGAGAACACCATGCGCACCCTTCTGATGATCGGCTGGATCCTATCTCTGGCCTCCACTGTTGCCGCCGACGACTGCTCTATGACCATCGAGGGCCAAGAAGCCGCGACCCTCGACTACCAGTATGCCGTGCAACTCTCCGACCCGACCAACCCCGAAGAGCCCGTGCTATCCCGCCTCATCTGCTCGCAACAGTCCCTCTCGGACGAGCAATTGTGGGATTGGTCTAAGTTCCGAGAGGCATTCCATAGCGAGGGGAACCAAGGTTTCTATATCCAGTTTCAGGACGCACTGGTGGTCGTGGTCGGAGCGGCGGGCATGGAGGAAAACTTCAGCAGCGCAGGCTTCCCCGCCCTCGAGTTCGACGGCGAGATCGGCGCCGAACGGCTGGTCGGCACGCTCGAAACCAACCCATCACCCACCGCCTTCGACGATTCCGTGAACTGGACCCTCTCGGCCACCGTGGATCTAAAGCCGGTGGCAGCCTGGTAGCCAATTCCAGGAGCTTCACATAGATTGACTGCGCAGCGTGCGACACTCGGCGCTTCAACCGATGCCCAGGGCTAGAAGCCGACGCAAGCGAGCCTAGTTGGACCACTATTGCTGCTATCTTTGGGTGATGAGAAACCCCCGTGGAGAGCGTTGCGCCCGATGGCTTGTCGATTTCATTGGGCATCACGAGGACGACATGCCTTTGGGGGCAGCGTTCTCGAGCCAACCCGACGGGACGGATCACCGTCAGCCCTGACGTCAGCCCTGCCCCCCAGGCGGACGACCCCAGCGAAGTTTCGTCGCGGTGGCTAGGCTTCGCCTTCGCCTTGGTGGTTTACCTCGTCGGGGTTCGTACCCTGCTCTACCTCGTCGGGTTCCTCTGCAACAAGTTCGTGCCGAAGGGGATCGATCAAGGCCCGGTTGGTGGCGGAGCGATCTCGATCGCCATCGACCTCGCACTTCTGCTGTCGTTCTTCGTGGTGCACAGCCTGATGGTGCGCCCCGTCATCAAGGTGCGCATACTGCGGATCCTCCACCCGTCGCTGGAGCGGAGTGTGTACGTCCTTGTGGCCAGCCTTCATCTCATGTTGCTCTTCTGGTTCTGGAACCCACTCCCCGTCGAAGTCTGGAGCTTCGATTCGATCCTGGCCCGCCGGCTGGTCTGGAGCCTCAACATTGCGGCGTGGCTGATCGCCCTGATAGCCATCAAGACACTGCAGCACACCAGACTCTTCGGACTACGACCCGCCTGGCGACGGCTTCGCCGCCAACCGCCCGACTCCGATCCCATGGTCGCTACGTACCTCCACGCCCGGGTGCGGCACCCGATGTATTTGGGATTCCTCCTGGGGGTCTGGACTAGCCCTGACATGACCCGAGGGCATCTCCTCTTCGCCGCTTCTTGCAGCCTGTACATCTTGATCGGCATCCATTTCGAGGAGCGAGAGCTCGTCAGGAAGTACGGCGACTCCTATCGACTCTACCGGCGTCGAGTGGGCGGACTTGTACCTCGCCGCCTCCGGCTCGGTGGACCTTCCTCCGGGGAGGACTGATGGAGTAGACCACATCACGTCCACCGTCCGCATTGACGCGACACATCGGCATCATCTCGTCACCGACCGGAACGCGGAACACACAAGCGCCCAGCCGCTGCGCCCCCAGTTCGGTGGAGAGCTGCGTCGAGTCCATGAAGTGATGAGACACCACCATGAAGCTGCTGACCCGAGCCGTTCCTCGCATGGCGTCCCAGGCCAATCCCGTAAGGGATGTACCCAAGTCTCGGCAGCGACCCGAGACCCAGCGTCTGGCATAGCCGAGGAACCATTGCGGGGCGCGAAATAGTAGGCCTGCCCCCCGGCAAATGCGAGTTCCCAGCGGATCGTCCCGGAAATTGAGTCCACCGAGACCGTGACGGAAGAAGTCCTCGACCAACTCACTGTCCGCTTCGGATCCAGCCCGCACGACCGGTACGAGCCGAGGTGCCTCCCCGCGACGTCGATAAACCGCGAAAGGTTCCATCCGGGTGCACTCGGGATGTCCGAGTTGCAGGGGAGTGCGCTCGGATCCGTCGAATCCAAAGGGTGCCAATGCCTCCGCTACCTTCTCCCAGAGCTCCGAGGAGCTGACTCCCAACTGATCCTCCTGAGTACGTCCCACCTTGGCGAGAGACTGCATGGAGATGAGTCCGAAGGCGTCTCGATTGTCGAAAGCCCAGCGCACGACGTCGGCGACTTCGTCGAGATTGTCGCGAGAGACGGTCAACGTCGTGGCGGCGCGAAGGCGAACACCCGTCCTGCACCTCACATCCCGTACCATCGCCGCGAACTCGTCCCTCAGCGGCATCAACTCCGCCTCGGTGATCGCCCCCCGGTAGTCACCACGCCGCCCTCGCTGGAGACAATCGACGTGGATCGAAACCTCGGTCAGTCCACCCTCGCTGACCAGTCGCGTCAGAAGCTCCGGCTGACGACGAAAGGAGTCGCCGTGGGTCATGACCATCGGCAGCAAGCCGACGGAGTGGGCGTGCTGCACAATGGCGATGAGTTCGGGGGTGGGCAGGAGAGTGACCTCCCCATCCGTCACCTGGAGATTTCCCTTGGGTCCTAGGTACTCTCGGAGCCGATCGATCTGGACCAGAATCTCCCGCAGCGGCCTCCGCGTCATGGCATTGGCATCTTCACCGAGATAGCAACCTCGGCAGTCGAAGTCACAACGAGGCATGACACCAATGGTGGCGCCGCACCCGGTTGCCTGGCGTCCGAAACCCTGCCCTACCACGCGGGTGACGTCATCCAAACGCGACCACCGCTCGGCGAGGAGGCGCTTCTTCTCCTGTGGGATCGGTTCCACCAAGGCCCTGAGTGCAGAGTGGACACTCACGAGGCCGGAAGTCCGATGTCAAAGTAGATCCCGCGTGCCCGCAAGATTCGCACTTGCAGACTCGAGATTGCAGATGCCGTCGGCGTCAAAGTATCCTCCTTGATCAAGGTGAGACCACGCGCTGTTCCCCAGAAGGAGGCGGTCCTAGTCGGGTGGCTGCAAATAGTACGAAGCCGTCGCGGTTCTGGATGACCGACCGGCCCGAGAGGTAGGCCCAGTTGCAGCCGTTCTCCTTGGATCACCCAAGAGCACTCCGTCGCGGAGCCCATGCCGATGCCTCCGCGGTGCCTCGTGGGCCACTTCAGCCCTTCAGCGGTCCCTGAGAATCTCGGCTCGCCGCTCCGGGTCTACTGCCCGCGGAGGCAAGGGTGGAACCCACAAGGTGGATCGCACGGTCACGGCGGCATGCGGCAGCTCTGCGAGCGGCTGGCGGAGGACCTTCGGAGGGAAGGGTGGATAGGGCGCAGCCTCGTAGACGACGACGACGTGGTCCACCGGGTAGCTCTCGGCCAGAACCCTCGTCAGCACCACCAGTCCTCGCGGATTCCACAGCGGCTCTGAACTGTAGTCCTTGACGCCAATGCCACCAATCTGCCAGAGAACGAGGTGACTAGTCGGATCGAAGATCCGATGCCGCAGCAAGAAGTCGGAGGCTTCGAAATTCTGTCCCCCGCATCGGCCAGGATCGAATCCCAGGTCGGCTATCAGGCAGTCTTCGGTCGAGACTCCAGGAAGCATGCCCGCTTCGAAGCCTTCGCCCCGCGCCCGCCGAATCGCCTCGTGGCCAGGATCGACGAACACACCTGGATGCCCATAGAAGGCAACACAAACCTCTTGACCGGTGCGCACCACATCGAGGATGGTCACCACCATCTCCTCGTAGGTCTGGCGTCGGTCCTTGCCCTCGCCGTAAAGACCAAAGAGAGACTCAGCCGTGGGGTTCTGCTCCTCCAACCACGCCGCCGTCACAACATCCTGGACCAGGTAGAAGAGCTTGTCCGCATGACGAATCGCCGATCTCGCCTCCGCCGTCACTTGACCGGCGGCCCGCATCCCCGTTCCCACGATCCATAGTGATCCCTGCTTCATGCAATCTCCTCGATCGATAGCCTCGCGCAGTTCTTTGTCGTCGGGACAGCGGAGCCATGGCAGCATCGTCGAAGGTCAGAACTGTCCTCTAGACATCGAAATTTCACAGCGCTCATGCTAACGTCGGTCTACTTTTATATTTTCTTCTGAAGGAGCAAGTCTCATGTCCAAAGCAACACTCAAGAAGTTCCTCACGGACCTGTCTCTGTCTCGCGAGATGCAGCGAAAGTTCAAGGACGACCCCAAGGCCGTGGCCACGGAGCATGGCCTATCCACCGACGAGGCCGACCTGGTCCAGTCGGGTGACTTGGACAGCCTTAGGAGCTACTTGGGCGACGATGTCGCGGGAGCTCAGGTTCAGGTGGACTACGACTAAGGGACCTTCCCCGAGGATACGAGCCTTCCCCGCAGGCAAGGGCCTGTCCCTAGAACATCCCGTCAGCTTGCCCCACCTCGAGACGGGGCGGGCACGCCGACCTGTGCCAGCAATCGGGAAAAGTCCTGCCTGCCCCAAAGACTCGCAAAGTCTGGAGTCAAACCTGCCCAAGCCAGGTCCCACACCTCCGCGTCGAGGGCGCTCTCCAGCCACTCCATCGCCCGTTCATTCTGCCCGGCTGCGGCGAGGAGACCGGCAACCACCGCCGCGTTCTTCCCCCGGGGGTCCTCCCCGGCCGCGATACTGTCGGCGACTCGGGCGAGAGCTGCATCGTACCCTTCCGTCGGCAGGCGAGCCGCTAGGTCAGCGGCGGCGTTGACGTAGCCGTAGCCCTTGAGATACTCCACCGCTTCGCGTCCGCGCTCGGGTTCACGATTCTCAGCGTGGTAGAGCAGCCAGAGATAGACGTGGGAGAGCGTATAGGCCGGATCCTCCTCGACGGTCTCCAACAGGAGTCGTTCAGCCTCGACCACACGGCCTTCGAAGAGGTATTGGATACCGTCGTTGGCCAGGATGCCGACAGACAGAGGATCCAATCGTCGCGCCGCATCGACTTCGCGTCGCGCTTCCTCCAGCCGCCGCTGGCAGGATAGAAGCATCCAGTACCTTCGGTGAGCCACTGCCGAACTCGGATCGAGTTCTAGGGCTCGACGAATTTGCTTCTCCGCGGTCTTCCACTCCCAGCGCTTCAAATTCAGTTCGCCAAGGAGGGCATAGGCCTCTGGAAGCGAGGGGTCGAGCTGAAGGGCTCGGTCCGCCGCGGACTCAGCCAGTTGGAAGGTCGGCCCGGCACCGGTATGGAGCGCGCCTAGCGAGATAAGCGTCTCGGCTAGCCCCGCCCATGCCCGGGCGAAACCATCGTCGATCGCCACTGCACGCTCGAAGAAGCCCTGAGACTTTCGAAGACTGCCCTCTTCGAAGCGAGAGCCCCAGTAGCGTCCCTTCAGATACGCCTCATAGGCAAGCGGGTCGATGGCATGTGCAGTAGCTTTTTGACTGTCGGGTTCTTTCGCCATTTGGGTCCCCAGGGCGGTCGCGACGCTCGCGCCGATCTCGTCGTGTAGGGCAAAAACTTCGCTGAGGGGTCTATCGTAGGTGTCCGCCCAAACCTGCTCCTCGGGTTGGGGGCGAATCAACCGAGTCTGTACGTGAATCATGTCGCCTTGCCGAGCGACTGAACCCTCGACGAGATAGTCAGCATCGAGTTCTTTCGCAATTTCCGCCGCTGACTGGCTGGACCCACGGTACCGGGACGTCGACTGCTGCGAGATCACCGTCAGCCCGCCGCTGCGGGAAAGCGCACCCACGAGGGCATCGGTCATACCATCGACGAAGTATTCGGGATCCCCGGTGAGGTTACTCAGAGGGAGGACGGCGAGGACTGGTTGTGTCGTCTCGGCCACCAGAAGTGGATCGCCGAGCCCCGCCGCATCGGCCACCTCACCATTCAGAGTGGTCGCTCCGAGCAACGCGTTGGCAGAAGATTCACCAAGGTGTGAAGAGCTCTTCCACCGAACGGCCAGGAAGACCAAGAGAGCGAAGATCGCCACCGTCGAAGCCCATCGCATCCACCGTGTTCGGTCGACTCTCGAGGGGGGACGCGTCATCAGCGCGCCACTCTTGACCAGCCGACTGATATCGCGTTCGCGCTGGGCCGTCTCGAGGGCCTCCAGCAGCTCTCCCGCGTTGGCGAAACGCTCCGACGGCTTCTTTTTCAAGCAGCGCTCGACGAGTTCGACAATCGAGCTCGGCAGGTCCGGGCGACGAATCGCCAGGGGCTTGGGATCATCGCGAAGAACCGCAGCGACTCGCGCCGCCGAGGTCTCTCCCGCGAACGGAAGGTCGGACGCAAACATCTCGTAGAGAACCAACCCTAGCGAGAAGATGTCGGATCGCTCATCGGTCTCCGCTCCCATGAGTTGCTCGGGAGCCATGTATCCCAAGGTTCCGACTGCACTGCCCTCTTGGGTCACCGGCAGCGAGTCGCCCTTGCCGCCCGCCCAGGTGAGTTCGGCCGACGGTCCGAGCTTGGCGAGCCCAAAATCGAGTAGCTTGACCCAGTCGCCTTTGCCGATCATGACGTTGCTGGGCTTTATGTCCCGGTGCAGCACACCGTGTTCGTGCGCTGCCTGAAGGGCTCCAGCTAGGGCAATGGCGATGTCGAGAATCCGGCGAACCGGCATCGGCTCGCCCTGGATAAGGTCCCCTAAAGTCGGACCTTCGACCAGCTCCATGATCAGGAAATGAATCCCATCGACCTCCTCGACGGAGTGCAAGGTCACGATACCGGGGTGAGAAAGGGACGCAAGCGCCTTGGCCTCACTGCGAAACCGCTTGAGTCTCAAGGGGTCCGCAGCAACGCTCGCCGGCACCAACTTCAACGCCACTCGCCGACGCAACCGAGTGTCCTCGGCCAGGCACACCACACCCATGCCGCCGCGTCCTAACTCACCGAGGATCTGGTACGCGCCGAGCCGCCGTCCAATGGGGGGTGATTCTTGGCTCGAGTGCGAGGTCACCGGAGGGCTTCTGCGTCTTCCATTGTTCGATTGGTCAGAGTTGTTCAACGGACTCTAGCACGCTCGGGAATCCTAGCCGGTCGGGCTCCCCGAACTCGGTCCTGGTCACGGGAGTCGGGCGAGAAACAAGGTGTCCATTTGGCAGCTGCTGCCACGAAGAAGGCCCCGGCTATGCTCGGGGCCTGGTATCGAAAGCGCAAGACCGACGACCGGCTCAGTCGACGCTGAACTCCATCAACTCGACCGGGACCGTCACCGCTTCGATCACCACGTTGTCCAGCGCG
>JAIOJS010000575.1 GCA_019911795.1 Thermoanaerobaculia bacterium
GCCTCGGCTCGGGTCCATCAGGGTCTCGAGGGGCAGTCCCGCAATGGCTCCGTCGGCCACGATGATCAGATGCGCGATTGGTTCTCCCAGATCCGGTGTGACGAGCGCGAGAAGGTCACGGTGCAGGCGCTTGGACACGAGTCGCCAGCGGCTCTCATCAGGGCCGGCGAGGAGTTCCCGGTAGTTGACGATCTTCTCCTGTAGGCGAGCTGGATCGAGGGGTAGGCGAAAACCTTGGACCTCGCCAGGTCGGACCAGAAAGAGCGCCAGAGCATCCTTTAACGTGTAATAGACGAGAAGAGTGGTGTCGGCCGGAAGCAGGTCAGCGGTCGTCGCCGCGGTGGCGACAGCAGGATAGTGCCGGGCGGCGTAGCGAGGGTTGGCTCGACGGGCGGCGGACACCAAGGCCCCATGCTCGGTCTCGGCGAGGGAGAGTCGGCGGGCCACTTCGCGGCGCTCGGTGTCGCTCGCCGAGTCGAGCTCGCTTCGCAGTGTTTCCAGGAGCTTCTCGACCTCGAGTAGATCGCTGAAGATTTCCCGCGAGGAATCGTCGAGTTCCAGGGGGATTTGAGCCTCGCGTAGGCGCTCGAGCGAGTCGATCGCGAGAGAGCGTTCGGCGAGATCGAAGGCCGCTTCAGGATCCCCGGGCTGGTGTCGATTCAGCAGGGCCGCTACCGCGCTGCCAAAGACCTCCCTTTGGACCCAACGCCGGGACTCAAACGGTGGAATGGACGGATCGGGCGCGAGCCTCGTGACCGCCTCGAGGGCGAGCTGTACCGCCTGTTCGTAGTCCCCTTCGGCTCGGTGCGCGTTGGCCAATGAGGCGAGGGCAGAGGCCTCCAGGTGCGGAGCGTGCCCGGACGCCGCCTGACGGGCCTCTCGGAAGACCTCCTTGGACCGACGCGGGTCGGCGTGGGCCCAGAGTCTTCCGAGGCTCAGTAGATCCAACGTCTGGTCCGTGCGATTGCCACCGTCGCCGCGTCGCGCTACGTTCTCGGTCAGCAGCTCGATCGCTCGATCGGATCGACCGGCGATTTCGTAGGTCCCGGCGAGCTCGCTGCGTAGCCAGGTACGATCCGGTACATCGGAGTACTCCTTAGCGAGTTCCCAGGCCTCTTCCAACGTTTGGATGGATTCCTCGGGGAAGCCGAGGCGCCGCTCGAGGACACCGATCCGGAGGAGGATGTCGACCCTTTCGGCGGGATCTCCGCGGCGCTCGGCAACCTCGAGCGCCCTCGTGTACGCGTCCAGCGCGTGCTGGCCGCTACCCAGCTGTCGGTAGACGGTGCCCAGGTTGCCGAGGATCGAGAACTCGAGGGCTCCGGTGCCGTCGCCGCGGGCGAGGTCGAGCGCATCGCGGAGGTACCACAGCGCTCGATCGGGGCGACCGAGTGCCATCTCCGCGATTCCGAGGTTCTTCAGCGATAGGGTCCGTTCTTGGGCTGGGACGTCGGAGCCGAGCAGGGCATGCGAGCGCTCGTATGCGGCGAGGGCGGCGCCGACATCGCCGAAGTAGAAGAGCGTGTCGCCCAGGAGGGACGTCGCGGTCCGGAGCACCTCCGGCTCGTCGAGGGCGAGGGCGACGGCGAGGGCCTCGCGAGCGACGTCGACGGCTCCCTGATAGTCCCCTAGGCGCAGTCGCTCGAGGCTTTCGCGGTGCAGTACGGGTACCTGCCACGGCGCTGCATCGCTGCTTCGTACCGCGGCGAGGCACGGTGCCAGGATCTCTGGATCCTCGAGCTTGGGCTCTCCCTCGAGAACGAGCGGGGTGGCCAAATCACGGCACAGATCCGGAGGCTCGGGTCCGACGGCGAAGGCGGTTGGCCCGGTCGAGGCGAGCAGAAGGGCAGCCGCGATCCGGAGGGCCGTCGCCCGCCCGCTCGCGGCCTGGCGAGCTCTCTGCCTCGTGACCGGGAAACCGTCAGTCAAGATCGGGCGCCGGTGCGGAGGGAACGAGACGGAAGTG
>JAIOJS010000576.1 GCA_019911795.1 Thermoanaerobaculia bacterium
CCCCGATCCGGATCGAGCCGAAGGCTTGTGCCAAGCGCTCCGTCATGTCCTTGGCGATTCCCTTGTGGAGGAAGAGGCGCCGCAGACTCGTGCAACGCTGAGCGGCAGTCCCGGCCGCGGCGAAGACCACGCCCCGCAGGGTGAGATCGAGGTCGGCGTCATCCATCACTACGATCCCGTTGTTGCCACCGAGTTCGAGGAGCGACCGTCCCAACCGCTGGGCTACCAGCGATCCAACGCGACGCCCCATCGGTACCGAGCCCGTGGCCGAGATGAGGGGGAAGCGACCGTCGACGACCATCGGTTCACCGACGTCCTCGATCGTGCCGATCGCGAGGTTGAAGATGGCGGGAGCCTTGTTGGCGGCCAGGACTTTCTGGGCGATGCGTGTCACCGCGATCGAGCAGAGTGGCGCCTCAGGCGAGGGCTTCCACAGCATGGAGTCGCCACAAACGGCGGCCACCATGCCATTCCAAGCCCAGACCGCAACCGGGAAGTTGAAGGCGGTGATGATGCCGACCGGACCGAGCGGAAGCCATTGCTCGTACATCCGATGCTGCGGTCGCTCGGAGTGCATGGTCTTGCCGTAGAGCTGACGAGACATGCCGACCGCGAGGTCCGCCATGTCGATCATCTCCTGGACTTCGCCTAGGCCCTCGCTGTAGACCTTCCCCACCTCGAGGCTTACCAGCTTGCCCAGGGCCTCCTTGTGAGTCCGCAGTTCCTCACCGAGTTGGCGCACGATCTCTCCTCGCGCGGGCGCGGTCCAGGTCCGCCACTCCTCGAAGGCAGCCACCGTGCTCTGCACCACTCGCTCGTACTCATCGGGGGTCGCCATCATCACCGAACCGATGACTTCCTCGGTTGCGGGATTGACGGTCTCCAACCGCGCTCCGGTGGTCTCGATCCATGAGCCATCGAAGGCTCCAGAGTGGTTTTCGTCAATGCCGAGGGCGGCGAGAATGTCTCGTATCGAATCCGTCATGCGATCTGCTCCTTGGGGATGGGGTGGTCGCGGGCAGAACGCCCACGACGAACGCAGGATATCAAGCCCGCTGGGGCGAGGCTAGTGTTCAGAAACCAGAGGACAAGCGAAAGGGCTGACTTCCACCGACAGGAGGAAT
Source organism: Thermoanaerobaculia bacterium (assembly GCA_019911795.1). GTDB lineage: Bacteria > Acidobacteriota > Thermoanaerobaculia > Multivoradales > JAIOJS01 > JAIOJS01. The sequence goes on from JAIOJS010000576.1 coordinate 1,125, forward strand.
CAGCCTTCGTACTGCATCGTTCCGGTCGCCCCTAGGGTTCGAAGTGCCGACTCCCCTCGTCGTACAGGGCGTAGATCGACTCGATATCGATCGGGGCGTCGCCGGTGAGCACCTCATGGCCATCCTCGGTAACAAGAACTGAATCTTCGAGACGGATGTGAAGGCCCTTCTCGGGGATGTCGATGATCGGCTCGACATTGAAGACGACGCCCGGAACGAACTCCGCCGAACGGCTACCCACATCGTGAGGAGAGAGCCCGATCAAATGGCCAATACCATGAGCGGCATGCTCCTTGAAGCCGTGCTCTTCGAAGACCCTTTGGGCGATCGCGTTGAGATCTGCCGAAGTAACACCCGGCTTCACCGCGGCGATCGTCTTCTCGTGAGCCTCGAGAACGCAGTCGTAGATCTTCTTCTGCTCCTCGGTGAAGCGGCCCCCAACCGGCCAGGAGCGGGTAATGTCGGTCGAGTAGTAGTCGAACTCAGCCCCGATATCCGCCAGCACCAGGTCACCGTTCTCCATCTTTCGGTCGTTCTTGAAGTAGTGCCAGACGTTTCCGTTCGGGCCCGACGCCACGATGTTGTCCCAAGCCAACCGCGCCGCACCGCCGCGCTTCATGACGAACTCGGCTAGAGCCGAGATCTCGTACTCGAACCGACCGGGACGCGTGCCCCGAATCGCCTCCATCACCGCCTCGGCCGAGAGCTTGCCACTCCTCCGCATCGACTCGATCTCGCGAGCGCTCTTCACCCGACGCATCTCGTGAATGATGGCGTCGTAGCTCCCAACCTCGACCAGAGGCACCCGATCCCGGAGCCAGCGGACCAGGGTCGCCTCCCTCGTCATGGCGCCGTCCCAGGGGACCTGTGCCGCCATGAAGCTCATGAAGGCGTTGTCACCCGCCGGAATCTCTTCGGGGAAGGACGAGATGTAGATCTTCGACGTTCCACCCCCCATCTGACGGAAAGCAGTCGAGGCGATCAGAGAGGTTGTCAGATCATCGAGATAGCGGATGCTGTCGAGGCCGGTCGCTTCGACGGCGTCCTCCCCGGGTTGAACCTGCGGTCCCTCGACCCGCAGGTCTCGCTCCGAGAATCGAGGAACGTACAGCGTGCTACGCCCCGAAGTGCCGTCCAGAAGGAGCACCGAATTCGGAGTCTCCAGGCCGGTGAGGTAGTAGAAGTTGTTGTTCTGCCGGAACCGGAGATAATCCGCCCTCGGCTGGGCGCCGAGGATGATCGCGGTGCCGTCTTCGATCTGCTCCATGAAGCGATCGCGGCGCTCCTTGTACTCCTCCATCGGAAAGGGGGGATCGTAGCCCTCTATCGCCGACGCCGAGGACGGCACCGACGGCAGAACAAGTGAGAGCAAGAGGGCGAGCGGCAGGAAGCCTGCCTTGGTGGACAAGATCTTGGTGGGGCGAGACAAAGCTCCGAGCATGGCAAGAGTCCTTTCGGGAACGGTCCCAAGGATGGCCAGCCGGGAACCTCCCAACTCGCCGAAATAGATCGGTGGCAGACAGAATCCTGCCGCTACCTAGTGGAGAGGCAACCCCGTCGCCGGACGGGCCTGAAAACGATCAGCCGATGACGGGAAGCACCGAAGAGTTCGCCAAACCGCGGTTCTGGACGGTAATCGCGTGGCGATAGCGAGCCGCGATCTCGGCAGTGTCCTCGCGTTCGACGAAGCGTTCGTAGAGGTTGCTGCGTTGCCGAGGACGATAGCCCGCTTGCGCGATGAGCCGTTCCATCTCCTCCTGACTCATCTTGTAGGAGGTTCCAGCCGCCGACACCACGTTCTCCTCGATCATGATCGAGCCCATATCGTCGGCACCGAACTTGAGAGCCAGCTGACCGATCTTCTTGCCCTGAGTCACCCAACTCGTTTGGAAGTGCTGGATGTTGTCGATGAAAATTCGGGACACCGCCAGAGTCTTGAGGTACTCGTGGGCGTAGGTCTCGGGGACCTCGGGCATGTCGGTATTGTCGTGCTGGAAGGTCCAAGAGATGAAGGCGGTGAAGCCCTCTGTCTCGTCCTGCAAATCGCGGATCCGCTGCATATGCTCGATCCTTGGTTCCAGGCCCTCTCCCATGCCGTACATCATGGTGGCCGAGGTCCGCAGTCCGTGCAGATGCGCCTGGCGATTGATGTCGATCCACTCATCGGCGCTGCACTTGGGTAGCGCGAGTATCTCTTTGCGCACACCATCGGACAGAATCTCAGCTCCCCCGCCCGGAATCGACATCAGGCCAGCCGCCTTCAGGCGCCCGATCACCTCCGAGAACGACATGCGCTCCTTCTTGGCGATGAACTTGACCTCCGGCGGTGAGAAGGCGTGAAGATGGATATCCGGATACTCGGTACGGATGTAGCGGAGAAGATCCTCGTAGAAGTCGATCCCCAGATCGGGATGGACCCCGCCCTGCATCAAAATCCCAGTGCCATTGAGGGCCAGGGTCTCTTCGATCTTGCGGCCAATCTCCTCGTGCGTGAGGAGATATCCCTCCGGATCGCCAGGAGCTCGATAGAAGGCGCAGAAACGACACTTATAGACGCAAACGTTGGTGTAGTTGATGTTGCGATCGACGTTGTAGGTCGCCGCCGCGGCGTCATTGTGCCGATTGCGGATCTCGTCGGCAACGAGGCCCAGCTCGAGCAGATCACCATCGAGCAGAAGGCGATGAGCGTCGGCGGCGGTAATTCGGTGTCCGTCACGGGCGTCCTGAAGAATCTCTTCGACGGAGCGAGCACTGGCAGTCCAATCCATGGGAGTCGTTACCTTGCTATCTTTGCTTGCTGGTTACTGTCTTGCGGAACCGCGTATCTTGCGGCGCTACGCTGCATTCTCTCGTCGACGAGGGCACGTATCGCAGCTAAGTGGTTCGCCGTCCGGACCGAGCACCTCGGGACCTCCACACGATCCGCGGAGGCAGGGTCGATGAAACATCACGCCGACCGCCATGATCGCCATGGCGGTTCCGATGACCAGAATGGTGAGAAAGAGTATTGCCATGGCTAGAGTTTATCAGGTCTGCCCGGGCTCTAGCAGGCGTGCAAACGCCGGAGTTGCCCGTTGCCGAAAGGACCCATCTGGTTGCCGAAAGAGGAAGAGCGCCGCCAGGTCCAGCTTCTCGGCAACGCCCACGCCCTCCTCGCCGAGAACGGTCAAAGCGGTCGCCCAAGCATCGGCCGCCGCGCAGCGGGGCATCACCACGCTGACCGAAGCCAAACGGTGCTCGATGGGGCGAGCGGTTCGGGGGTCGATAGTGTGGGAAACCCGTCGCCCCTCGACTTCGTGATAGTTACGGTAGTCGCCGGATGTTGCCATCGCTAGACCGCTGAGAGGAACGATGGCGTAGAAGCCCGACTCGGCAGGGGAGGTCGCCCCATCGAAATCGACCACGGGGTGCTCGATGGCAATCCGCCAAGGTATCCCCGATGAGTTGACACCAGCCGTCCTGACTTCCCCTCCAACCTCGACCATGAAGTCGGAATAACCGGCGGCCGCGAGTTCCTCCGCTACCAGGTCGACGGCAAAGCCCTTGGCGATTGCCGACAGGTCGATCTCCAACCCCGGTATCTCCTTGACGAGGAAGCGGTGGGTCTTGGCATCGATCTGCTCCTCGCGCACACTGAGATGGCCATACCCCGTCTCCGTCCGCAGGAGTTCCAGGGCCTCGTGGCTCGGAGCGGTCGGCAACTCACCCGGCGGTCCGAATCCCCAGGCGTCGACCAAGGGCGAGACAGTAATGTCGAAGGCGCCTCCCGACGCTTCGCTGATGTTCTGGGCCAGAGTGACGACTTCTAGTGTGTGGCGAGACACCGGGAAGGGCTCGAGATCCCGGACGCGATTGAACCGCGAAACCTCGGACTCCGGCTTCCAGGTCGACATCTTCTCGTCGACCCCATCCAGTACACGCTCGATCTGGATCGTGAGATCCCTCGACAACGCTCCCGAGTTCGAGCCGATGTCGTCGAAGACCACCTTGACGCTGTAACTGGTCCCCATCGTAGGACCGGACACAACGATCAGGGTGGGAGAGGAACCTCGGCCGTCGGAGAGGACGCTAGGAGTTGGACTCCCACACCCCACCAGGATTCCGAAATAGAACAGGCCGACCGCATACACGCCCATTCGGAAACCCGGTCGAGCGGCGGGCCTCCGAGAGTCAGGCTTGGAGGAACCCACGGTTGGACCGCCAGAAACCAAGTCTGTGAACGGCCCGACCTAGCCGAAGTCGTCGAAGAGGATGTTCTCGGGCTCTACCCCGAGGTCGCTGAGCATCTGCATGCAGGCCTTCAACATCATCGGCGGTCCGCAAAGGTAGTACTCGATATCTTCAGGTGCCGGATGGTCCTTGAGATACTGATCGTACAGAACCTGGTGAATGAACCCGGTGTAGCCCGTCCAGTTGTCCTCGGGAAGGGGCTCGGAGAGAGCGAGGTGCCATTCGAAGTTCTTGTTGTCCGACAGAGAGTCAAAGTCCTCCTGGTAGAAGGCCTCTCGCAAACTGCGGGCTCCATACCAGAAGGTCACCTTGCGGTCGGTATGCAGGCGCCGAAACTGATCGAAGATGTGCGAACGCATCGGCGCCATCCCGGCGCCGCCACCGATGAAGCACATCTCCGCCTTGGTGTCACGGGCGAAGAACTCGCCAAACGGCCCGGAGATGGTGACCTCGTCGCCCGGCTTCAAGCCAAAAATGTACGACGACATGATGCCGGGGGGAGTTCCCTCTGGCGCACGCGGCGGCGGTGATGCGATCCGGACGTTGAGCATGATCATGCCCTTCTCCTCCGGATAGTTCGCCATCGAGTACGCCCGGGTCACGTTTTCTTCGACCTTAGAGATGTACTGCCACTGGTTGTACTTGTCCCAGTCGCCTCGATACTCTTCCTCGATGTCAAAGTCCTTGTAGGCGACGACATGGGGGGGACACTCGATCTGAATGTAGCCGCCGGCTCGGAATGGGACGTCTTCGCCCGCCGGTAGCTCCAAGATCAGCTCCTTGATGAAAGTTGCAACGTTCTCGTTCGAGCGCACCTTGCACTTCCATTGCCGCACCGAGAAGATCTCGGCCGGGAGTCGGATCTGCATGTCGGACTTCACCTTCACCTGACAGGAGAGTCGACACCCCTCCCGGGCCTCGCCGCGACTGATGTGGCTGGTCTCGGTCGGCAGCATGGCGCCGCCACCCTCCACCACCTCGACCTTGCAGACTCCGCAGGTTCCCTTACCGCCACAGGCGGAGGGGATGAAAATCTTGTTGGCCGCCAGGGTTCCGAGGAGGCTGCCGCCGGCCGGCGTGACCAACGTGTTGTCCGGGTCACCGTTCACGAAGATGCTCACATCACCCATCGCCACCAAGCGATTGCGAGCGACCATCAGGACCCCTACCAGGGCCACGATCACGAAGGTGAACATGAATACGCCGAGAGCGATCGTCGTCATCTCGAGATTCCTAGATTAGGCCACATTCCGGCTAGAGCTGAATGCCGGCGAACGCCATGAAGCCGATCGCCATCAAGCCGGTAATGATGAATGTGATGCCGAGCCCTCTGAGGCCCGCCGGGATGTTGCTGTAACGGAGACGCTCACGAATGGCGGCGAGGCCGACGATGGCCAAGGCCCAGCCAATACCGGCGCCGGCACCATAGACCGCGCTCTCCGCCAAGTCGTACTCGCGCTCGACCATGAACAGAGAGCCACCGAGGATGGCGCAGTTCACGGCGATGAGCGGCAGAAAGACGCCGAGGGCTCCGTAGAGCGCTGGAGCGTACCGGTCGAGAGTCATCTCGACGATCTGCACGATGGCAGCGATGGTACCGATGTAGGTGAGGAAGCCGAGGAACGATAGGTCGTACTTGGCAAGTTCCGGGCTGATCCACGCCAAAGCGCCCTCGCGCAGCAGATAGTTGTAGATCAGGTTGTTCATCGGCACCGTGATGGCGAGTACAAAGGTCACCGCCATGCCGAGACCAATGGCGGTGTCCACCTTCTTGGACACCGCCAGGAAGGAACACATGCCGAGGAAAAAGGCCAAGGCCATGTTCTCGACGAAGATCGCCGTGAGGGCGATACTGAGGTAGTGCTCGAGCATCTACTCCTCCTCCACCTGGTCGGGCTTCCAGGTTCTAAGGATCCAGATGAAGAAGCCGATGAGGAAGAAGGCTCCCGGAGAGAGAACCATGAGTCCGTTCGGGGTGTACCAACCGCCCTCTGAGGCCAGCTTCAGCAGCTGGGCACCAAAGAGAGAACCCGATCCCAGCAACTCGCGGAAGAAGGCGACGACCATGAGGATGATGGCGTAGCCGAGACCGTTGCCGATGCCGTCGATAAAGCTCAGCCCGGGTGGGTTCTGCATGGCGTAGGCCTCGGCCCGCCCCATGACGATGCAGTTGGTGATGATCAATCCTACAAAAACGGAGAGCTGCTTGGAAATCTCGAAGACGTAGGCCTTGAGGATCTGATCAGTGACGATCACCAACGAAGCGATGATGGTCAGCTGCACGATGATCCGAATGCTATTGGGAATCTGGTCACGCAGCACACTGACAAAAAAGTTCGACAGAGCTACCACGACGATCACCGCGATGCTCATGACCATCGCGGTGTCCATCTTGGTGGTCACCGCCAGGGCCGAGCAGATCCCTAGGACCTGCAGCGCGATCGGATTGTTGTTGAAGAGCGGATCGATGAGCGCCTCACGCGCCTTGTCAGCCATCAGGCGGCCCTCCTGTGCTTCTCGATAAAGGGACCGAAGGCATCGGGCCCGAGCCAGAACTGGATTAGATAAGTCACACTACGACTGGTGATGGTCGCCCCCGAGAGTCCGTCTACCTGGTACGGTGCTGCCTCCGGTGACTCGGCGCGACCCTTGATCACACGGATTTCAGGTTCACCGTCCGGTCCAAAGACCTTGCGACCCGGCCAGCGTGCCTTCCAGCCCGGATTGTCGACCTCACCCCCGAGACCCGGCGTCTCCTTGTGCGAGTAGAAGGTCAGTCCTTCGACCGTCTGCAGGTCGGCACCGAGGGCGATGAAGCCCTTCAGGGTCGACCACAGGCCCTTACCCTCGACCGGGAAGATGTACTTCTCGACCTCACCATTCGCGCCGAGGACCTCGTAGATCATCGCCTGATTTGGGATGCGATTGACCTTCGCCGGATTGGCAGGAGCGACTCGGCTGGTCTCCGGATCCGAGGTCAGCTTCGCCTGATCGAAGGACGTGACATCGACCCCTTCGACCACCTCGCCCGTCGCCAGGTCGATAACCTTCGACGCTACGGTGGCGAAACGCTCCGCCACGACGTCCGGAGGAAGCGATACGCCGGGCTCGCGGAGACCCGCCGCCTCGAGGACGTTGCTCTGTTTGTCGAGCAGCGCATTCTCGTCTTGTCGTTCCTTGAGCAAAACGGCAGCCCCGGAAACGACGACGGCGCAGACGACGCAAACTAGCGTCGCGAACAGCAGGGTGTATCCAACGCTACGCTGCATAGCGAGCCATCCTCCGCTTGATGTTCGCCTGGACGACGAAGTAATCGATGGTCGGTGCGAACACATTCATCAGCAAGATTGCGAGCATCATCCCCTCGGGGTAGGCCGGATTGATCACCCGAATGAGTACCACCAGGACCCCAATGAAGATGCCGTAGAACCAGCGGCCCCGAGTCGAATGAGGAGCCGAGACCGGATCGGTCGCCATGAAGGCGGTACCGAAGGCCCATCCACCCAGAAGGAACTGCCACCAGAAGGGGACGCCGAAGAACGGATTAGTACTCGACCCGACGGTGTTGAGTAGATACCCCATCGCTGCGGTACCGAGGGTGACGCCGGCCATGATCCGCCAAGAACCAACCCGGGTAACGATCAGGAGTAGGGCGCCGGCAAGACAGGCCAAGGCTGAGGTCTCCCCCATCGAACCAGGGATCATCCCGACAAAGGCGCTCCACCAGTCCAAAGTGAGAGCCTGCGGCCCCGATTCCGCCGCGCGGGCCAACCAAGTAGCACCGGACACGCCATCCGCGCTAGTCATCGCCGCGGTCCACACTTTGTCGCCCGAAATCTGGGCCGGGTAGGCGAAGAAGAGGAAGGCACGGGCGGTCAGGGCGGGATTGAGAATATTCATCCCCGTGCCACCGAAGATCTCCTTGCCGATGACGACGCCAAAACTGATGCCGATCGCGACCTGCCAGAGCGGGATCGTCGGAGGCAGGATCAGCGGGAAGAGCATCCCGGTGACCAAGAAGCCTTCATTGATCTCGTGTCCGCGAACTGAGGCAAAGAGAGCCTCCCAAAGGCCGCCAACCGCGAACGTGACCACTAGTACGGGTAGATAGTACAAGGCCCCGTGGACAATGCAGGAGAGCAGGTTGGTGGGATCGAGGGCGAGTCCGAGCGACGCCATCGCACTCGTTTGCCAGGTGTCGAGGGCCGCAGCACCGAGCGAGGCCGCCAGGTTGGCCTGGTATCCGGTGTTGTACATCGCCATGTAGATACAGCCGAGGAGGGCGACGACCACCGTCATCATCACCCGCTTAAGGTCCATACCGTCACGAACGTGGGAAGGACCGTCGGTCACCTCACCCGGCGTATACAGAAAGGTATCTTGGGCTTCCCAGAGGGGAAACAGCTTCTCGAGCTTGCCGCCCTTCTCGAAGTGCTTGGCCTGCCCATCGAGGATCTTGCGGAGAAACTTCATCAGCTCTCCTTCGCAATCGTATTGAGCACTTCTCGTAGATAGCGCCCGAAGTCATTCTTTCCGGTATCGACGAAGGTGCACAGGGCTACGTCCTCCTCGCCGAGTTCCAGGCAACCGAGTTTTTCCGCCGTCTCGACATCGTGCATCAGGAGCGAACGAAGCAACGGAGTGGCCATCAGGTCCATCGCCATCACTCGCTCGTAGGCGCCGATCGGCACGATCGCTCGATGCGAACCGTGACTCGTCGTCGTCATGGCGAACTTCTTACCGGGAATCAGCCGCGACAGGAACAGGTTGGTCACCGAGAACGTGTCGGCTCCCGGCGCCATCCAACCGAGAAAATGTCTTTCGTGATCCTCGGCCAACAGAGATACTTGCTGGTCGTATCGACCGAGGTAGCCAAGGATCTCTCCGCTCGCCTTACGACCCGAGAGCACTGAGCCCGAGATCACTCGGGTCTCGGCCGCGGTCGACTCCCCCTCGGTCAACTCGTCGAGCGACGCCCCGAGACGAGTCCTCAACAACCGAGGCTGCTTGGCCGCGGGCCCCGACAGCGCCACCACGCGGTCGACATGAAGCTTCCCCGTGCCGAAGAGGTGCCCGATGGCGATGACATCCTGGAAGCCGAGATGCCAGACCGTCCGCTGCCGGTTCACCGGGGCCAAGGTGTGGATGTGGAAACCCACCGTCCCCGATGGATGGACCCCGGTAAAGCGCTCGACCCGGATCCGCTCGTCGCCCGGCGTCGGAAGCTTGGTGTCCTTGTCGGTACACACGAAAACTGAACCGTCGGTCAAAGTACCGAGAGCAGTCAAACCGAGTTGAAAGCGCTCCTCCTCGCCGACCAGCACCGGGGCGGTGTCAAGCGAGAGAGGACTGCTGTCGGTCGCCGGCACGAAGATCGAATGGGGAACCGTGGAAGGGTCTGCCACGCGGCCGAAAGGGCGGGCTCGAAGCGCCGTCCACAGGCCAGATTCGAGCAAGAGCTCGCGCACGCCGTCGCGCTCGAGTCGAGAACCCGGAGTGCTGTCGTAGGTCTTGAACGACACTTCGTCGGGTCCACCGGCGCGGCCCTCGATCTCGCTGCGACTGAGGTCGATGACCAGGGATTGAAAGGCCCGTCGCTCGCCTCGGTTGACGGCCGCGACCCGACCCGCACCGGGAGCGGTAAAGCGCACGCCGGCAGTCTTCTTGTCCTCGAACAAGAGCTGCCCACGACGAACATCGTCCCCCACCTTGACGTGCATCGTCGGTCGCATGCCGACGTAGTCGGCGGCCAGGATCGCGACCCGGCGAGGACTCGCCGCGCGATCGATCTCCTGGACCGGTTCCCCCGTGATGGGCAACCGAAGTCCTCGTTGTGTCTTGTACAAACCCATGTCCTGCTTCTCTTGGGTCGATTTCTCTGAGTCGACTTCTATTGGTCGATAGGGTCGAGCGAACCTCAGCCGGGCCCGCGACTAGGAGTTTTGATTGTTCCACAGACGAACTTGGAAAATCCAGACCCAGCCGCGACCATATTCCGGGCTCACGTTCCCGTCCGGGCGGACCACAGGGAGCACCCTCCATCCCAGTTTCGCGAGTACTACTCGTCCGTGCGATACAATCAGCGTACTCACAGGAGGGAAAGCCACCGATGTACGACCTCGAAATCCCAAGGGCCAAAGACATCATGAAGGAGCCTGCGCTGGCTTTCAGCGCCGCGACGGAGCTGCTCACCGCGATCGATGCACTCGCCACGAAGCAGGCGGCAGCGGCGCCGGTGGTCGACGAGAATAGCTGTCTGCTCGGTATGCTGACCGAGAAGGACTGCCTGCGGATCCTCTCCAGCGACGCCTTCGACCAACCTCGCGCCGTAGGACGGGTCGGCGATTACATGTCTAGGATCTCAGTCATCATCGGTCCGTCGATGGATCTCTTTCGCGTGGCCGAAATGTTCTTGGCGACCAACTTCCCGATGCTTCCGGTGGTCCATGAAGGCAAGTTGGCGGGGTGCATCACGCGACAACACATGCTGGCGGAGATCCAGGAACTGGGAAGACTCCTCGAGGCGCAGCAACGCAAGATCGAAAGGCGGGCGGAGCAGACTCATCGACGCCCTCGTTCGATCGAGCAGATGCAGCAGACGGCGGCAGCCATGTCGCCCGACCAGTTGGCGAGCAAGCTCGGCCGACGCCGCTAAAGGCCATCCAATCGACAGCCCATCCGATCGACAGGGCATCCAATCGAGAACGGCATCCAATCGACAGCGGCCGGGACCTAGACCTAACTCCTCCTGGGCTGGCTAGGCGGCATCCTCGGCCGGCGGTTGATCTTTGACGATCGCCGCCATCACCAGACCGACCAGCAGCCAGCCGGTGATCGGAAAGAGCGCCTGATGGATCCAGTAGTTCCAGGGCTGGTGCCACCAGATCGGACGTGCCAGATCGACGGCGACCCCGGCGAAGAGCCCCACCAGGAACACAAACTGAGCGCGCAAGCTGAACGTCGGCAGTCCTGGCATCGCCATGCACAAGAGAGCAGCGACGATGAGCGCGCTGGTAAACATGTTGATGAAACCGCCGAGGAAGACGCTCGGTCCCATCGGGTCGGCACCCTCGGCGGTGTAGAAGATCTGCACCAACGGCCCCTGCCGATGCTCGGCCATCAAAGACTCGGCCGCGCCCGGTTCGGCCATCTGCTCCTGGTTAAGCCACGGCACCATGTACACCCCGGTGCCCGGTAGGCTTCGCGCCAGGATCGCCTTGACGGCAGCTTCCTGCGAAGTTCCGTGCATCACCTGATAGCCAAAGGGTAGGACCGTCCAGTAGATCGAACCCCAGACCATCATGACGCAAGCCCCAACCAAGGATCCCCACAGCGCTCTCTTTAACATCGTTTCGAACCTTTCTGGCTACTGAGTTCTAGTGTCCCGTTCGGGGAGTACCGTGTACCTATTTCGAGGTCATTCTTGGTCCTGGCAAGGCGTGATGATGAGACAATACCTGGAGTATGGGGAGGAATCACAACGTAGCCAAGGGCGAAAAGGGGCCGAAACAGGTGTCTGGGACTTCCCGCACGGGACACTAGAAGCCCACGCGGCGCATGACAAAGCGCGGCAAGTGGCGAATGATGAACATGACGAGACCCCACATCCTGGGCGTGTAGACCACCGGTTGTCCTTTATCGATGGCGCGGAGGACATCCTTCGCTACCCCATCCGGCTCACCGGCAAAGGGCGGGGCGGGAAGTCCCTCTGTCATCGCCGTGCGTACGAATCCCGGTTTGACGCAGACTACCCGAAGTCCCTCTGCATGGTAGCGATGGTCGAGCGATTCTAGATAGTGAGAAAGCCCCGCCTTCGAAGCTCCGTAGAGTCCAACTGGCTTGCGTCCTCGGTCACCGGCCACGGAGGAGAACACGCAGAGTGTGCCTCGCGACGCCAGGAGGGCCGGACGCACTGCTTCGCACAGCGCGACGGTGTTGGCAAAGTTCACGACCAACAGTCGACGGGCCCGTTCTAGGTCCGCTTCGAGTTCCTCCTGGGTGCCAAAGGACGCGGCGGTGATGACCACCAGGTCGATACCGCCGAGGGTCTCCAGCGAAACTTCGACCGCTCCAGCAAAGCCCTCAGGGTGCTCCAAGTCGAGGGCAAGGACAGGGTAGGCCTCGGAGCGGCCCGCTCGAGCGGCGAGGTCTGCGGCGGAAGCCTGGAGCTCGACAGTGTCTCGTCCCCAGAGAACCAGGTCATCGCCGCGAGCCGCGAGCCGTCGGGCCAGCGACCGGCCCATACCCCGAGTCGCCCCGAGGATGCAGACCCTCACTCGGTCCCCGACGGAGGCGTGATGTCCTTTTCGGGTGGTTTCGCCACAACCTCCGCCGCATCACTCCCTCGACGCCAGACACCGAAGAGCAGCGTCAAGAGGCCCAGTAGGAGTTCATCGGCGAAGGGGATGAGGTCCGGGATGAAGAGGTCGAGCGTAAACAACATCCCTGCCAACACCAGAAGCTGGGGGAAACGCAGTCGCTCGGCGTAGCGCAGCACGAACTTACTCAACGAGGCGGGCAGGATGAACACGAGATGATTCTATGCCACCGCCTGATCCGCGGTGCGCAAATCCTTCGCTTGGACCGAACGACCTACCCCGCCGACCCACCCGAGCGCAGGCGTTCCCACTGTCGACTGCGAATCGTCCCCTGCGGGTCCCAGCGTCGCAGAACCGCGTCGAATGCCGGCAGCCGCTCCCGTTCCATCGACTCGAAGTGCTCCGAGGTGGTGAACATGTCCTTGGCGAGGTAGATCCGTCCTCCTCGGTCGAGGACCAGTTCATCGAGGCGGAAAACCAGGTTCACGGTCTCGGAGCTGACGGCAAAGTCGATGGCAAGGGTAAACCCAGACCTCGGAAAGGATAGGAGACCCTCACCTTCGTCGCCAAGATCCTTGAGAACCACCAGGAAAGGCGCCCCTCCGGCGCGGTGAACTTCCTCGAGCACCGCTCTTACCGCATCGTCGCCGGCCTCTCGCGGCAGGACGCACTGGTACTGGGTCATGCCACGACGTCCGTAGAGACGACTCCACTCGCCGAGGGCGTCGAGCGGGTAGAAAAACTCCTCGTAGGACACCACCTGGCGTCGCGTGCCCCTCCCGTGACGCCAATAGCGAAAGCGGTTGTAGAGGCCCAGGCTGAATCGGTTGAGAAGGAAGTTGGGAGCGAAGACCGGAACATCCCGGACCCGCTTCGGCGAAGGACTTTGCGACGGAGCGACATCGGACGCAACCCAGTGACCGCCCTCGACGATCCCACGTCCCATCGAAGCTCCTCCGAGGAGACAGTCGATCCAGGCCACTGTGTACGGCCAACGAACACCGAGTTCCATCAGGGTTGTGATCGACTCCTCGAGATTGTGCGTCCGTACACTCTCGCGGTCGATCCAGGCCGAGGAGATCTTCTGCAGTTGTACCGAGACTTCGAGGATGTGCCCGGTGAGTCCCATGCCCCCTAGGGTGGCGAGGAAGAGCGCGGGTTCGACCTCACGGGAACAAGTTTGCACGCGACCCGATCCTGTCCTCAAGGTCACTTCTCCAACATGCCGCCCAAAGGTCCCGGCCACATGGTGGTTCTTGCCGTGGACATCGGCGGCCACCATTCCCCCCAGGGTGACCTCCTGGGTGCCCGGCGACACCGGGGTAAACCACCCGCGTGGGATCAACAAGCGGTTCAGCGTCCGCAGGGTGAGACCCGCCTCCGCGCGAAGCCACCCGGAGTCCTCGTCGAAGTGCAGGATGCGATCGGCCCGCCGCGTTCCTACTACTTGGGTCACCCCTTCGGGAGGGAGCGACGCGTCGCCATAGGAACGACCCAGGCCGCGGCTCAGGGTCGCTCCCGTGGTGCCCTCGACAAGGTTTTCGGGGCAGACTTCTCGTCCCGGAACGGAGAGTCGTCCCCAGCCGGAGAGTCGATGGTTGGTGTCAGCGGTCACCGACGCAGTTTCGCAGCCCGCTGCCCTGAGACGCAACAGTTGGGGGAGACGCAACCGTCGCGGCCACCTGTTCCACGGAGCGAGCCGATGGGCTTCAGGTCGATATC
>JAIOJS010000577.1 GCA_019911795.1 Thermoanaerobaculia bacterium
TTCACGAACCATTCGTCGAACCAGCTTCTCGCCCGCGCCATCGATGTGCAGGAATCGAACCCCCATGCCCGCCGGCGCCTCGGGATCTTGACTCTCGGACCGAGCCCAGACCACTTCGCCGATGCCGTGGATAAGTGAGAACTCGTCGGCGAGTTTGAACTCGAAGTCAAAGACCGTTCCTGGAGGCTGCGGTCGATCGGTAGCTAGGAACATTCCCCCTAGCGAAATATTCTGAGAATACTCGGTGATGAAGCCTCGGAACTCCTTGAATTTCAGGGAGACCTTGCTCTCGAGAGGAACTCGCTGTCGCTGGAGGTGGCTGGGGTTGGGGCGATCGGTAGACATACTAGTGTTCTCTCGACGCTGGAGTATATCCTTTCGGCCCTGGTACGGTCTGTTAACCTTGGTACGTGAGAGTTTCACCGAGAGTCTCCCTATGAAGTCCACCTCATGAAGTCCACCTCGATCTATCGCATCAGCTTTGCCAACCAGGGGAAGGTCTACGAGATCTACGCTCGGCATATCTCGACCGGTTCTCTGTTTGGTTTCGTCGAGGTCGAGGAACTCCTGTTCGGCGAGCGGGGGAGTGTGGTCATCGACCCGGGGGAGGAGCGGCTACAGAAGGAGTTCGAAGGGGTGCGACGCTCCTACCTCCCGATGCATTCGGTGCTTCGTATCGACGAAGTCGAGAAGCAGGGTGCGGCCAAGATCAGTGACCTCGAGAAGGGTAGCGCCACCATTACGCCGTTTCCCGTTCCGGTGTGATTCCCCGGTGAGAGCCATTCGTTCACCCAGCAGACGCTGGGGCACACTTCAGCTCGACTGCGTCCCTGCTCCAGGGCTGATTGTTTTTGGGCTGGTCCTGGTTGCGGGCTTGGTGCTGGTGTCCTGCCAGAGGAAAGAAGTTCCTCGGGTCAATATCTTGATGTTGGTTTCGGACACTCTGCGTTCCGATGTGCTCGAGTGTTATGGAGGACCGGCCAAGGCTCCGAACATCTGCGGCCTGGCGGACCGCGGAACCCTGTTCGAGACGTCCTACTCGGCGGCGCCGTGGACCTTGCCCTCCGCGGTGGGAATGTTCACCGGATTCTCTCCGGCTCGCTACCGTCGCGATCAGACCTCGCAGGACGAGGCGATCACACATTTTTACCTCGTCGGTTCGGAAGAGGTCTTGCTCGCGGAGAGGTTGGTGGAGGAGGGCTACACAACGGCCCAGCGATTGGAGAATCGGGTCGCCGGCCAGGGTCGCTCGCTGCAGGGATTAGAAGACGTTCGCTTCGGCTCCAAGCGGGCCGTCGCCGCGCGCGAGCGCTGGGGTCCGCAGTTGGGATACGAACCACGTGACGGACGCTACGATCTGGTGTGGTGGTTGGTCGATCGTCTCCTTGGTGAGACCGACGAGCAGCCCTTCTTCTATCTACACTGGTTCAACGACCCCCATGCTGCCTACCGCCCTCCCGCTGCCTTCATGGAGGGTCTCGGACAGGAGGTCGACGAGCTTCCCGAAGAGCTCTCCTTCTACACCCACCTGGGCCATAAGGGGCGTCCGGAGAAGGGGCGCTTCCGCATGCGGGACGTGGCGCCGAATTTTTCTCCCGCCGAGCTAGCCCTGGTGCAGGATCTCTACCGTCTTGAAGTGGAAAGCGTCGATGAGCGAGTCGGTTTGATCCTGCGGGCTTTGGAGGCGAGTGGCAAGGCGGATCGCACCGTGGTGGTGTTCACCTCGGATCACGGGGAGGGCTTTGGCGAACACGGTGATTTCCTCCACGGCGTATCTCTACACGAGGAGTTGGTGAGGGTCCCCCTGATCCTCGCTGGCCCTGGCGTGCCGGTGGGACGTCGGATCGCCGCGCCGGTCTCTCACCTAGACCTGATGCCGACCCTGGCCGCCCTCACCGGGACCCGCATGGAGGAGGAAGGCGAATGGCCTGGAACAGACCTCCTCGCCTGGATTGAGGAGCCCCACCCCTCTGAGCGGGCCTTGCACCTATCCAGTCCGGACCGCCTGTCGCAGGAGGCGATCGTCTTTGGAACCCTCAAGCTGATCGCCGGCGAGGAGGGGAGGGATCCTCGCCTCTACGACCTCGCACTCGACCCCGCTGAGCGGGAGAACGTGGCCCTCGAGCGGGTGGAAGAGACCGATCGTCTCCTCCGGGAGCTCTATCGAACGCAGCTCGCCTCGGAGGCACTGCGCGCCAAGAGCGCGACCTTGAGCGACGATCTCGAGGCCGCCGAACGCGAGACTACCGAGCAGCTGCGTACTGTCGGCTATATCGACTAGAGGCTTGGCGCGGGTCTCCTACTCCTCAGAGGGATAGTAGGCCTGGTTGGTGTAATCGCGAACCATCCGATCCGAGGAAAAGGCGGGAGCCACCGTCAGGATCGCCTGCTTCATGCGCCGAACCCAGTCGGCGGGCGCGGCGCCTCCCACTCGTCCGTAGAAGCTGGGAACGATCTCCTCACTGAGGATTCGATAGAGGGCCTGCGCTTCCGCCTGGTCTCGTTGAGCGTCCTCGATGCCCTCCGCGTGATCCACCTGGATGGCCCAGCCGTTCATCGAGTCAAAGGCCTCCGGCCACCAGCCGTCGAGAATGCTGCAGTTGAGGGCACCGTTCATCGCCGCCTTCTGGCCGCTCGTGCCGCTCGCTTCCTTGGGACGTTGCGGGGTATTCAACCAGACATCCACCCCCTGTACCAGCATGCGGCCAATACGCAGATCGTAGTCCTCGAGGAAGAAGACCCTGCCGATAAACGGCTCGGACCGACTCAGCTGGAAGATGTGCTGGATCATCTCCTGACCGGGACGGTCGGCGGGATGGGCCTTACCCGCAAAGACGATCTGAATGGGCCGCTCCGGGTCCGAAACCAGTCGACGAAGCTCGTGGGGATCACTGAAGATCAGCTTGGCCCGTTTGTAGGTAGCGAAGCGGCGGGCAAAACCCAGCGTCAGCGCCTCGGGGTCGAAGTAGTCGTCGACGGCGAGGAGATCTTCGGGCGAACACCCGTGGCGAGCGAACTGGTCACGCAGCCGTCCGCGTAGGAAGCGACCCAGGCGGTGTTTCTGGGACGAGTGTGCGGCCCACACGTCTTCATTGGGAATCTCGTCTATGCGGGGCAGAAGCTCCTCGGGACGGCGGTTCTCCCAGCCCGACCCGAGGTGGTCGCTGACGATGGTGCGCAAGTGGGTACCCATCCAGCTCGGGAGGTGGACGCCGTTGGTCACGTGGTGGATCGGCACCTCGGAATCGTCGGTGGCTTCAGGGTACAGCGGGCGCCACATCGAGCGGCTCACCTCGCCGTGGAGCTGACTCACGCCGTTGCTATAGCGGCTAGTACGCAGGGCGAGAGCCGTGAGATTGAGTGAGACGTCACCGTCCCCCAGGTCCGCACGTCCGAGGGCGAGGATCTCCTCCTTGGAGGTGCCGAGACGGGCCGCCCACTCCCCGAGATAGCGCTTGGCCAGGTCGATGTCGAACCGTTCGTTGCCGGCGGGAACCGGAGTGTGGGTGGTGAAGACGGTGCGTTGACGCACCGGTTCGAGGGCCTTCTCGAGCTCGATGCCCTGGGTTCCACCGAGATCCTCGAGGCGCTGCAGCTGCAACAGGGCGCTGTGTCCCTCGTTGATATGAAAAACGGAAGGAGTGATCTTCAGCGCATCGAGAGCTCGAACTCCACCGATGCCGAGGACGATTTCCTGAAGCAACCGCATGGCTCGTCCCCGCACGTACAATTGACCGGTGATGTGCCGATCAGTAGGAGCGTTCTGCTGGATATCGGTGTCGAGGAGGAGGAGCGGGACCCGTCCTACCTGAACCTTCCAAACCTTGGCGAACACTTCGCGGTGAGCCACCGGAATGGAGACCACGAGTTCCTGGCCGTCGAGTCCCTGCACGGGTCGCAGTGGGAGGCGGGTAAAGTCGTACTTGGGGTAGATGTGCTGCTGATGACCGCCGGCGTCTACCGTCTGGTGGAAGTATCCGGATCGGTACAGCAGGCCGACGCCGACGAAGTCGAGGCCAAGATCGCTGGCACTCTTGAGGTGATCACCGCT
>JAIOJS010000578.1 GCA_019911795.1 Thermoanaerobaculia bacterium
CGCTTGTGCGACGCCCACTCCGATAACCGTAGGTGGCTGCGCGGGGGCGCCGACGGCGGCTGCCGCCAACCTCGTGGCCACCCCTGAGGACCGCGGTGCAGCCCTGACGTGGGATCCGGTAGCGGGCGCAACCCGCTACAAGGTCTACCGAACTGAGGGTGTCTTCGGTTGTGACTTTGGCAAGACGGTCATCGGCGAGACTACCGGAACGTCCTTCAGCGACGTGTCGGGACTCATGAACGGTCGCGAGTACTTCTACTCGGTGATGGCTTTCGGTGCGAGTGATCAATGCCACGGAGCCATGACTTCGTGTGCTTCGGCGACTCCGGTCCCCGGACCCAATATGGTCGCTGACTCAACCAGCACCACGACGACGGTGGCCGGAGGTGATGGTGATCTCTTCTTCGATAACTGCGAAGCGCTGGATATCTCGTTCGATGTGAACAACGTCGGAACAGGAGCTCTCACCAACCTCGACATCGTCTCGGTGACCTCGGGGAGCCATCCGAACGTGATCGTGACGACGCCATTGCCTCATCGGTTCCGGAACTCGCTGGCCGCTTGCGGCGTTGCGCCGGCCCAGGTTCGCGTGAGTGGTAGCGGCATGAGCCACAACGACACCGTTGAGTTGGACATCGAGTTCACGGCGGCAGAATTGGCTGGAGCAACCCGTAACATCCACGTGTCGGTACCGTTCGTCGAGAGTGATTTTTCGGCGCCGATTGCCAGTCAGATGTTCTCGTTCGAGAGCGACAACCAGGGCTGGACGGTGACTTCGGGAACGTTCAATCGGGCGTCGGGTGCTCCGATCAACGCCAGCAACGGTTCGTTCCGTCTCGACTCATCCACTCTTCTTCCGGATCAGTGTGATCGAATGGCATCTCCTGTGATCGTTCCGTCTGCAACGACGACCTTGTCGCTGTTTAACAATTTCGAGACCGAAGACGACGGTGGCGTGGGTGCTTGGTATGACCGTGCCAACGTAGCCGTCCTCGAGGGTGACGGAACCCGGAACCAGGTCGAGCCCTCCAGCGGACGCCTTTACAACGCTGTTCCTGGCGCGCCGTATAGTGGGTGCAACGACACAAACGGCTGGGCTGGGAACTTCCCGACGTGGGCTCAGAGTTCCTTCAACGCGGCCGCCTTGGGGTCGGCTGGCCACGCGGGAAGTCCGATTCAGATCGAGGTGACCTATTCGACCGATCCAGCCTTGGAATTGCGCGGGTTCTCCTTTGACGAGGTGACACTGACCAACTTCCAAGTACAGATTCCCGATGCCGGCGCCAATTGCTCGGTGGGTGGGATCTTCAGCGACGGCTTCGAGAGTGGTGACACTTCGGCTTGGTAGCAGCGGGAGCCCCTTCGGGGCAACCATCGGCTAAGAGCCCGAGGGCTTCGGCGCCGATTTGATTGTTTAGCTACGAGAAAGCGGGCCCGGGAAACCGGGTCCGTTTTCTTTTGGCACCCAAAGCGCTCCTAGGCGTTTCTATGATTCCTCACGGCATCTCCCCAACGGGCGAGCCTCCGTCTTCCGCCCTTCCGGTCTTCCGCACCCACGGAAGCCAGCACCGTTTCCCGCAAGGCCGAACGCCGTCTACAGGCCCACCCCGCCTTGGAACGCCAACGTC
>JAIOJS010000579.1 GCA_019911795.1 Thermoanaerobaculia bacterium
GAGCCGGAGCTGCCAACGTGGTCTTCGGCTACCGCATCGGGATGCTGGCCGCCGGTGGAGGCGCCCTGATCCTCGCCGACCAACTCAACTGGTTCTGGTCCTACGTGGCGATGGCGGGATTGATGCTGGTCGGCATCGCGACCACCCTGCTGAACCCTGAGCCCGATGCACGCGTTGGTGATGCCGTCGACGCCGAAGCGGCGGCGGCGTTCGAGACGCAGTCGACCTGGAAGAAGATTGGAGCCTGGTGGCGTTCCGCCGCCATCTCCCCGCTTGCAGACTTCATGACGCGAAGGGCTTGGCTGCTGATCCTCCTCTTCGTCATCTTCTACAAGTACGGAGATGCCCTCCTCGGTGCGATGGCAAATCCGTTCTATCTGGACATCGGCTTCACCAAGACGGAGATCGGTCTCGTGTCCAAGTTCTACGGTTTGGCGATGACGCTGATCGGTGTTTTCTTCGGCGGCGTCCTGGTAGCCCGTATCGGCATCCTTCGCAGTCTCCTCATCGCTGGAATCCTGCAGGCCGGGTCCAACCTCGTCTTCGCGGCTCAGGCCCTGGTCGGAGACTCCCTTCCCTTCCTCGCGGTCACGATCAGCGTCGAGAACCTCACCGGCGGTCTTGCGACGGCGGCCTTCGTCGCCTACATCTCGAGCCTGTGCAATGTGGCCTACACCGCGACCCAATACGCCCTGCTCTCCTCCTTCTCCTCGGTGGGACGGACCTTTCTCGCCTCGGTGGGCGGTTGGCTCGCCGACCACATGACCTGGTTCGCCTTCTTCCTGGTGACGACGGTGGCAGCCGCCCCGGGGCTCGTCCTCCTGGTTTGGATGATGCGGATCTTTCCCCCAGATGCGACGGCAGCGTCGGTAGCAACGGCGGATAGCCCAGGGAGTACCGCATGATCGAAGTCGATCCCAAACTCCAGATCGAAGACTCCTACATCAGCTTTCGCTTCTCGCGCAGCGGTGGCCCCGGGGGGCAGAATGTCAACAAGGTCGAGACCAGGGTGGAACTCCGTTTCCAGATGGATGCCTGCCCCGCTCTCAGCGAGGCTCACCGCATTCGACTGCGCAAGGCCTTTCCGTCGTACGTGACCACCGAGGGCGAGTTCATCGTGGTCAGCGATCTAACTCGCAGTCGCGAACGGAACCGTAGTGACGCCATCGCCAAACTGGTGGAGATGTTGACGGCGACACGGCGGCCACCGAAACGCAGGGTTCCCACCCGGCCCTCGAGGGCTCAGAAGCGTCGGCGGCTGGAGAACAAGCGGAAGCGGAGCGAGATCAAGCGAACGCGCAAGCTGGACGGCGCCGACTGACCTTGCTGGCTCGGCGGATCCAGAGACTCCCCCGGTGCTGACCTATAATCCGGCCCCATGTCGAACTCAGCGCTCCCGTCTTCACCGATCGACCGTTTGCACGCCTTCCTCGCCCTGGAGGCCCCGTTTCTGGAGCCGGTCCCGGAGGCGAAATCCGTCCGTGAGTTGGAAAACCTCCTCCTCACCCGCCTCGAACAGCGCTTTCGATCCGATGAAGCGACCGCACAGCAGCGGATTCACCCCAACCTCACCGTGGGCGATGCGATCACCTCGGAACTGCGGCACTACGAAATAGCCGTCCGCGGCTTCTTCCAGCGCGAAGCCCTGCGCGCATCGATCACCGACCAAGAGCGCCTCGACATGTATGAGGCGATGCAGCTAACCCGCACCGTCGACAACGAGTTGAAGGACGCCTTCGACCGCAAAGAGATCGCTTGGGGCGAGCATCCGTCGCCGCAGAAGGGCTTCCGCTCCACCGGTCAGGAGGCGGTCGTCGGGGCTGCGCTTCGCCTTCGTCGCCCTCCAGAGTATGCCCCTGGAACCGACTACCGAGGCGATGTCGTCGCCCCCCTAATCCGCGACCTCGGCGTCCTCCTCATGTTCCGTTCCGACCCGCTGCACCCGCTCCTGGTGCAATACGGCAAGCTGGGGACCCCGGTCGGCGGAAGGGATCTGCACACGGGCGATCTGGACTGGGGAGTCTTGCCACCGGCGGCTCCCCTGACCGTCGCCACCCAGACCATCGCCGGCATCGCCTACGCCATGCAACAGCGCGGCGAAGACCGCGTCTGTGTCACCTTCATCGGAGATGGCGGAAGCAGTCTCGGTGAGTGGCACGAGACGATCAACCTCGCGGCTACGCAGCGCCTGCCCATCATCTTCGTCATCGAGAACAACCAGTGGGCCCTCGGCACCCATGTCAGCCAGCAATCGGTGGCGCGCCGCTTCGCCGAGAAGGGCCGGGGCTACGGCATCCCGGCCGCCACCCTCTTCGGTAACGATCCGGAGGAGATCGCCGCTGGCGTCACCTGGGCGGCCGAACGGGCTCGGGCCGGCGATGGTCCGACCCTCCTCGAGTTCGTGTCCTACCGTCGTTCGGGACACGCCCACCACGACGACGATCGCTTCCACGGTATGGCCGAAGCAAAGATTCCGGGCTACGAATACGAGGACGAGCGGGCTCGCTGGGAGGCCGTCGATCCGGTCGAGTCCTACGAGCAGCGACTCCGAGATCTCGGACTACTCGATGACGCAGGGTTCGAGGCACTCCAGGGTTCCATCCGGCAGCGGGTCGACGCGGCCCTCGTCGCCGCTAACGAGGCTCCGTGGCCGAGCCCGGAGGAGTACCGCAACGCGGTGTACGCCGAGCGAACCGAGGCCGTCCCGACCGCGGAGGATCCCCCTCGGCTGCGCACGATGAGCTACGACGAGTCGGTGCGTCAGGCTTTGATCGAGATGATGGAGGAAGATCCCACCGTCTTCGTCCTCGGGGAAGACGTCGGTGGACGGTACGGGGGCGCCTTTGGGGTGACCCGGGGGTTGGCCAAATCCTTCGGCGATGGACGCTGCCTCAACACTCCGATCGCCGAATCGGCGATCGTCGGCTGCGGCGTCGGCGCCGCCATCTCCGGTCTGCGGCCCGTGGTCGAAATGCAGTTCGCGGACTTTCTCGCCAGCGGCTTCAACGCCCTGGTCAACAACGCGGCCAAGCTCCACTGGCGCTGGGGCCGGAGTGTCCCGCTGGTGGTCCGGCTCCCCTACGGCGGCGCCACCGGGACGGGAGAGAAACTTCTCGGCGGCGGTCCCTTCCACAGCCAGTGCCCCGAAATGTGGTTCGTGCGGTGCCCGGGATGGAAGATCGTCGCCCCGTCGACCCCAGCCGATGCCAAGGGGCTGATGATCGCCGCGATTCGGGATCCCAATCCAGTGATCTTTCTCGAGGCCAAGGGTCTCTACGGATTCTTCCGCAACGACCTGCGCGAGTCGGTTCCCCTCGGCAGCTCGCACGAGGTTCCCATCGGCAAGGCGGCGGTGCGGCGTCCGGGAAGCGACCTCACGATCCTGACCTACGGCGCCATGACCTGGACCTGTCTGGCCGCCGCCGAGCGGCTCGCGTCGCAAGGCATCGAGGCGGAGATCCTAGACCTGCGCTCCCTGGTGCCTCTCGACATGGAGGCGATCTCGGACTCGATCCGCAAGACTCACCGTGTCCTCATCGTCCACGAGGACACCGGCCGCGGTGGCTTCGCGGGCGAGTTGGCGGCGCGAGTGGCGGACGAGCTGTTCTACTACCTCGACGCCCCGATTCGACGCGTCACCGCCCCGGACACACCGGTCCCCTATTCGCCTCCCCTGGAACAGGACTTCCTGCCCAATGCCGAGGATGTCGTGCTCGCGGCGACGACTCTGGTCCAGGAATGAGCGTTAGGTCGGTCGCGCCCAATCCACGACCGGTCATCTACCGCCGGATCTAGGTCCAGAATCTAGGTCCGGAATCTAGGTCGATCTAGACCCACTCAGAGACGTAGCGCTCCTGGGCCAAGCGCCAGAAGACCACGAGGAAGGCGGTCAGCGGGATCGCCAGGATCATCCCCATGATGCCGTTCAGGGCCGTGCCCCAGAAGAAGACGGCGATGATGATGGCCATGGGATGCAGTCCGGTGCGGTCGCCCATGATCCGGGGCGTGAGCACGTAGCCCTCGATCATCTGAACCACCGTAAAGACCACCAGCACCGCGCCGACGAGCCACAAGCCACCCCCCTGTTGGAAGAAAGCCAGCGGCAGAGAGACGCTCAATCCGACGATACTTCCGAGGTAGGGGATGATGTTCAGCAATCCCAAGACCAGGCCCAGGATGAAGCCGTACTTCAGTCCGATCACGCTGAAGCCGATCGCGAACAGGAGACCCTGAAGCAGGGCGACGATCATTTGCCCGCGGAAGAAACTCACGACGATGCGTACGAACTCGTTGACGAGAAAGGCCAGGTCGCGCCGCGTCTCTGTCTTGAGAAACGGCATGTAGCTCTCCAACGGACCCATCTTTTCGGAATCCGCGAGCATGAAGAAGACCAAGTACACCGGCATCACGGCCCATCCCAACGCGGTTCCTACGCCGCGCAGGAGGGCCGTGCCGAAGTCGAACGCGTGGGCCCCGAGGATCTGAACGCCCTGGACAACGCTGTCTCCGTGCCCTTCCGCCGCCTCCTTGATCTGCTGCCCCAAGGGGGTCTCGTTGAAAAACGACACCACCCGTGGCCACCGTTCCTGCCCGAACTCGACGAAGCGACTCCAGGCGGTGGGTAGATGATGAACCAGGTCAGAGACCTGCCCGACGATGAGAGCACCGAAGAACCACAGGAAGGCCGAAATGGGGATGAGAACGGTGAGAAAGACGACGACCACGGCCACCACGGCGGGGATGCGATCCCTCAGCCATTCGAAGTAAGGGTTGATCACGAGGGCGGCGATGCCCGCGAAGGCCAGTGGCATGAGGATCCCAGAGAACGTGTCGAGGAAACGCGCCAGCAACCAGACCAGACCACCGACCGCAGCCACGATAACGGCCAGCGACAGCAGGGTCACTGCGGCGGTCACCGTCTTCGCCTGACGTTCACTGAAGGATAACTGTCGTTCTCTCTCTTCCACGGGTTCCCCCTAGGTTTGAATTCACGGCCCCAAAATGCTCTTGCCGGCAACCTCTCGCAGGTGCCGCCCGGTCCCCTGGCGACCCAGCGTCCACCCTCTGCATGCCGTCATGGTGTAGGCTTAGCTTTCGGCCAATCCTACGACACGGTACGCATGACTCGATACTCTTCATCCCTAGCCACCTCCGATAGCCTCACTCGACCCACTCCCGAGGAGTGGCGCGATCAGCTCGACATCATCCGTCGATCGATCGAAACTCGCTCCGGTTTGCGCCCGGGCCGGTCGGAGGGCCGCTGGGCTCCACCCGCCCAGGTCCTCTTCGCCGTCAACCTGGAACACAGTCTGCGAACGGGCGATCTGATCATCGATTTCCTCCAGCGCCAACGCAACAAGAGCGGAGACCTCGGGCGCCTCAAACC
>JAIOJS010000580.1 GCA_019911795.1 Thermoanaerobaculia bacterium
ATGAGTTCCTGACCTTCTCGGTGCTCAACAGCCTCTACGAGCCTTTGGTCGCCTTCGACGGTGAGCTGCGTCTGCAGCCGGCTCTCGCCGTCAGTTGGGAGAATCCCACCGATCTCCTCTGGCGCTTTGACGTCCGACCGGGAGTGAAGTTCCACGACGGGAGAGCCTTGACGGCGGCGGATGTCGTCTTCTCGATTCGGCGGGCGATTTCGCACCCGGCGTCGAACCTGGCCAGCTACGTGGTTGCGGTCGAGTCGGTAGAGGCGGTCGGCGACTTGATCGTAGAAGTCGTGACGCGGCGTCCCTACCCGATCCTCTTGAACAAGCTCACTCACGTGCTTGTCCTGCCCCAGGGTACCCCCGAGACCCTCACGACTGCGAATGGCACGGGTCCCTACCGCCTATCCGAACGCTCTGACGAAGGTCTGAGGCTCGAGGCTTTCGATGGCTATTGGGGCACCCGGGTGGCTGAGCCCCGGGTAGAGATGGTGGCTATCGCGGATCCTCGGGAGAGGGTCCAGAGTTTGCTGGAGGGTCGAGTCGATCTGATCCTCGACCTGGCGCCAAGCGACGTGGGTCGAGTCGAGGCCACGCCCGGAGTTCGTGTCACGGCGCGCGACAGCTCGAGCGTCGACTACCTTCAGATGAGGGTCGATATCCCACCCTTCGACGATCCTCGCGTGCGTCGAGCGATTCACCTCGCCCTCGACCGAACCGCGTTTGTGGAGGAGGGGCTGCTTGGACAGGGAGCGCCGGCGGGACAGCTCGTGGCGCGGTCGGTTTTCGGCTATGCGCCCAGTCTGCCAATTCCCGAGCGCGATCTCGAAGGGGCGAAACAACTCCTGGTGGACGCTGGATATCCGGACGGTATCGATCTCGTTCTCGAAGCCCGAGCGTCGAGGCAGGGGGGAGAGACTCTGAGGGATCAGCTCGCCGAAGCCGGCTTTAGAGTTACCTTGAGGGCGAGCCCGTGGGGTGAGCTGTTTTCGCGCCTCCAAGCTCAGGAGGTCCAGTTTTACCACGGTGCAGCTCTTGCGAGTACCGGAGATGCCAGCGACATCCTCGATAGCAAGTTCCACACCCGGACGGTGGGTTGGGGAGAGACCAACTTCAATCACTACTCCAACCCCGCCCTGGACCAGTTGATCGAGTCTAGTGGTGTGACCCTGGATATGCGGCAGCGGCGGGAGACCCTCGAGGAGTGTATGTCCATTGTGATGGAAGATCTCTCGGTGATTCCCATCGCCGCGGCCTTCCAGGTGTACGGAGTGCGCGAGGGCGTGGTCTTCGAGCCGCGCGCCGATGGCCGAGTGTTTCCCCAGGAGATCTCTCGAACTCCCTGATCCTGATCGTCCCGGGGTCGATTCCTCTCCGTCGCGCTCTATAATGGCCGACGTGAGTGACCCGCAGACCGACGACGGCCCGATAGTTCTCGCTCGGCCCGACCACCCGATCTCGCGTTCCAACATTTCCTCCGAAGCCCTCAAGGTGCTGTATCGTCTGCGCCAGAAGGGATTCAAGGCTTATCTGGTCGGCGGCAGTGTGCGTGATCTGATGTTGGGACGAACGCCGAAGGATTTCGACATCGGGACCGATGCGCGCCCGCAGGAAGTACGTCGCCTGTTCCGCAACTCCCGGCTGATCGGCCGACGCTTTCGGATCGTCCACGTCGTCTTTGGTGGTGAAGTGTTGGAAGTCTCTACTTTTCGTCGCAGTCCCGACCCTCGGCGTCAGGATAGCGAGGAGGGTGAGCTGTTGGTGACTAGCGACAACACCTACGGGACTCCCCGGCAGGATGCATTCCGTCGCGACTTCACGATCAACGGCCTGTTCTACGACATCGAGGACTTTTCGGTGATCGACTACGTCGGGGGAATCGCCGACCTCCGGCGCAAGGTTGTGCGGGTGATCGGTGATCCCGACGTTCGCATGCAGGAGGATCCGGTTCGGATGATGCGAGCCTGTGAGTTCGCGGGGCGACTCGGTTTCGGCATCGAAAACGCTACCCAAGAGGGTATTCAGCGCAATCGGGAACGGGTCGAACAAGCGTCGCCGGCCCGGGTGACCGAAGAGATTATTCAACTCCTGCGTTGCGGTAGTTCGGGCGGCTCGATCCAGTGGATGCTGGAACTTGGTCTACTCGAGGTTCTCCTCCCGGAGGCCTCCGCGATGCTCGAACGGAACGCTGGTGGGGTGGCCGACTTCGGTCGCCTGCTGCCCACGATCGACAGCTTCGTGGCTGAAGGCAGGATTCCTAGCGAGGCGACGGTGTTGGCCATTCTAGTGTTGCCCAAGATCATGTTTCGCCGCGACAAGATCGAGAGCGAGAGCGGGCGTCCGATGAGTCGTGCCGCCATACGCAGCCTGGTCGAGGATTGCGTGGATCCCTTTTCGCATCGCTTCGCCCTGTCGCGCAATCGCCGGGCTCAGATGCTGCAGGCGCTGGTCGGATTCCACCGCCTCTGCGAGCCCACCTGGACCCCTAGCGCCCGAACTCAGTTCGCGCGGCGGGCCTACTTCGACGACGCGCTGCAACTGTTCGAGATCCTCGTACGGGCCACCGGGGGAGGACAGGAGGCCCTCGATACTTGGTCGCAGGCGGCGCGCCGCCGGGGCTCCGTCGAGGCAGCCGTCGATGAGAGTGCCGGGGCGGGGAATCGCCGTCGTCGCCGTCGCAGCGGTCGTCGCCGTCGCTGAACGAAGGCTCCTTCGAGACGCTCCTGGTCTTGGACCTGGGCCAAGTCTCCCGACTTGGACCACGGTTCCTGGACCTGCAACAAGGACTGAATCCCCCGGTCTAGCCAGAGGAGGCTGAGCGTGCTGAGGAGTTCCGGCATAAAAGAAAGGGGGCGCGAACGCCCCCTTCTCTATTAGGGTCCGTCGGGTCCGAAGCCGGCGGGCTCCGGACCTCTTCTTGGATCAGTTGCTGACTGGATTGCCGTTGGCGTCGATAAGGTGGATCTCACCCAAGTCGAGAGCCCGGATCTTGTCCTCGATGAGCGCGCGGTCACCGACCACGACCCAAACCAGATGGTCGGGCTGCAGGACAGCGTCGGCCTGTTCCGTGACATCTTCGAGGGAGAGTCCCGCAACATCCGTGGCCCGTTGATCCCAGTAGGTCTGAGGCAATCCGTACTGTTCAATCTCGACG
>JAIOJS010000581.1 GCA_019911795.1 Thermoanaerobaculia bacterium
GTGTGAACTCGAGCGGAGCGCTGAGGTCCGCGCCGGTCGAGGCGACCGAAACCGGGTCGCCAGCCCAGTGTTGGAGACGATCCGAGAACTGATCGAGAACCACGTGAAACGTCTGGTCAGCTGCGGCCTGGCCAAGATCGAGTCGTTGAAGATACTGGAGTAGCGATTCGACGAAGGGGCCTGGACGTTGCACCGTGATCCGCAAGAGGTCAGCGTGTTGGGAGGGCTCGCAGCCGAGGTTTCGAGACCGTTCGGCGATCCAGGTGCCCGGCTCGTAGCGACCCAGGAGTAGCTCACACTCCCCGAGCGGCGTTTCGAGTGATCTCAGAGCCTCGAGGTAGTCCACCAAAGACTCCACGAAGGAGCTTCGATCGAAGGTGTCGCCCTCTTCGGAGGCCTCTTCGGAGGCAGCTTCGGAGGCAGCTGGGTCATGGCTCTCCTTGGAGTCCTCCCCTTCCAACTCGCTGTGCTCTCGACCTAGCCTTTCCTCCAGGGGTTGGAGCCAATCGAGGTCGTCCGGTTGAGAATGGACCGCCAGAGCCGAAGCAAGAACCTCCAAATCGAGTGGCGCATCGGGTGAGGGCTGACTCAACTCTCGTCGAGCGAGAGCCAACGCCTCCGGATGTCCAAGGTCGAGCAGGGCGACCAAGAAGGCCGAGCGATCGGATTCGTCTTGGCTGAATCTCCAGGCCTGCCAGAGGGCCTTCATCGTGGTCGCCCTCGACTCACCCTGCCCCCAACGTGCCAAGAGAGTGGTCAGAAACCGGCGGCACTCGGGGGAATAGTCGCCTCGCCTGGAGAACGCCTGCAGGAGCGCACTCTCGCTATCGGGCGGAGCAAGGGTTACCAGATACTGCAGCGCGCCCGCCCTTGCCGCGGTATCCCCAACGAGGAGCACCCGCCCCAGTATCTCGGCCGCAAACGAGGGGGCAGTCCTCGCGATGCGCGAGGCTCGGAGGCGAACCGCAGGGTCCCGGTCGGCGAGGGAGAGGGCCAAGAGCTCCCTCCCGGCCGCTTCCTGGATCAGGAAAGAATCCATCCCGGAGAGGCTGGCCATCCGCACTCGCGGGTGGTGGTGCAACAACCCATCGGCCCATTGCCGGGCGCCCCACTCTTCGAACGGCGACTCTCCAGACGGCGGCGAATCATTCGCTTGATCGTTCGCTTCGGGAGGATCGTTCGCTTCGTCGAGGGCGGCCGGCAGCGAAATCTCGGCCAACCGCCGATTGCGGCGGTCCCAGTCGAGACCGCTCTCGGGCTCCACGAGCTCCTGACGCCGTCGCTCGAACGCGCGAGACCAGATCCCCCCATCGAGTGGTGTCCAATCGCGCACGAGTCGAACGAAGAGAGCATCGATCGATTCCGCCGATTCCAACTCCAGATGCGTCAACAGCGTCCGATGGTGGCCCCCCTCGGGATCCATGACAACGGCCAGACGGAGTGGCCCACGACGCCCGTCGACGATGGCCGTTCCGGTGATCTCGATGGCGGCGCGATCGGCAATTCGCAGGCGGCGTACGCTGCCTACCGACTCGAGAACTTCGCTGTCCTCGAGCCCCTCGATCAGGTTCTCGGCAACCTGGATCAGCGAAGAACCCGGTGGAGTCTCGAAGTGTCCGAAGGCAAAGAGGCCCTCCTGGTCAGGGCTTTCGAAACGGGTTGCTTCATCCGAAGCGGCGGGTTCGAAGCCTGGGGGCAGCCAGATCACGAGCCGTTGATCGGAGAGGAGATGGCGCTCCAGGGCTACGTCTGCAACCTCGATCCCGACGAGCTGCCGCTCTCGCTCTTCCACTCCGCGTTCGAACTGAGCGTTCGCACAGACCGAGAGGAGGGACCCGACCAGAAACCACTGGAACGCGGCTCGAAGGCGTCGACAACCTCGGTAGTGAGCGCCTGAGAAGAAACAGCCGGCCCACCTCACGGCGTCTCCCGAGACAGGCGTTCGAGGGCTTCGCTGCTCCCCTCGAACACGCTGCCGCGAGAGGTCAGCTCGAGAACTCTGTCGTAGCAAGCGGCGGCGAGTTCCCTCCGGTCGTCGCGCTCGGTGGCCTCGTATGCGATCCCCAACTGCTGGTAGAGACCAGGGATAGTGGGGTCGAGAGAGATCGCCTCGCGAAGACCAGCGATCATCTCCTCGGCCTCCACCGGACTCAGCTCTCCGCTCAACCGCTCGGCGTAGAAAGCGGCGACGTCGATTCCCGCTGCATCCTCGATGCGAGCGAACGGCTCGGCCACTTGGGTCAACACCTGGCCACGTCCGTGACCGGCGAGTTGTTGGTAGACATGGCCACGGAGTGACAGATTCTCCCGCCGATCCGCCAGGAACACTCCGATATCGGTGGCGCTTCCCACCTCCACCAACTCGTCGAACGCGTCGGGATAGGCCGCGTAAGCACCCCGGCGCAGGGCGGCGAGGTCGGGACTGACCAAGACCTGGCGGCCGTCGGTTTGCTCGGCGATCTCCTTCAGCGGTCGGTACCAGCCGTCTTCGTCGTAGAGAGTACTGATGACGATGGACAGGGGATGCAGGGCCACGGCAAACCAACTGCGACTCTCCCAGCCAGAGCCTCCTGGACGAGCCGGGCTTGCCTGGACGGCGGGCACGAACTGGGCGCCGTCCGCGACCAGCTGCCAGGACACCAAGTCGGCCAGGAGTCCGAGCGCCTCGCCACTTAGTTCACGACGGTAGACCAGGCTAGCGAGGAGCCGGTCGAGTCCGTCGCTGGTCTCGGGGAAAGCCTCTCCATTGTGGTCTCGGGCCGCCGCGTTGGCGGCAGCGATCCTAGCCTCGAGGGCTTCGAGCGAGAGGACCGCAGCCGGCTCGCCCAAGCGTTCGGCAATGGCGTTGAGGTCCTGCGCCTGAAAGGGATCCAAGCGCAGACCGTGTTCGAGGACCGCGGTCATCGGCAACTCATAGACACACTGGGGCTGGTCTCCACTGCGGCAGTCATCAGCAAGGAGGAGCAGTCGACCGCCATCGCCGGCGATCGCCTCGTGACCTCCTCGAACCAGTAGGCTTACCTCTCCCCCTTCCTCCACTCGAAAGACGCCGACCCGCCCAACCGAGTCCTGGCCACTGACCAACCAGCCGTCGTCGGAGGGCTCGATTCGCTTGATGGTTCTCCATGGCCCGAGGCGTTGCACATTCCCGCGCTCTCGGTCGATTCGGTAGAGCTGCTGGTTGGCCTCCTCCGAAGAGCTCGGTAAGTAACGGGGAATCGCGGCCACCAGAGCGGAGTCCTGGCCCAATCCGAGCGCTACGACCCGCTGATTGGGCAGTGCCGCGAGTTCGCGCTCTGTACCATCCAGCGACCTCGAGAATAGCCGCGTGATTCCTGAGTACTGAGTCGACTGGATCCCCGGTAGTGACTCCGACAGGGGACTGCGGGACAGCAGCAGGGTCGAACCCTGGGCCGAGGCCTGATCGGCTTGGAAACCAGCCGAGTGGGTCGCTCCCTCGTGAACTCTCAGCGTCTCCTCTCCGCTGCGAACCAGCAGCGTGTCGTCGCCCCAAACGAGGACATCTCCACCTAGGTCTTCCGCCGCCTCGTACAGGACGGTGGGCTTGGCGGATGGGCTCGACGAGGCAGCGTACAGGGTGAGTTGATCGTCCGATCTCACCAGCAGGTCGCCCGTCGGTGCGCGATGGACACTACCGTCCCAGGGAACCGAGACCAGAAAGCGGCCTGCCTCCAGGAGTACCTGAGCCGCGGGATGCAGCGGCTGATCGCTCGACTCATCGTCCTGAGTGACGGTCGGAAAGGCGTCGATCGGCTCCGCCGCTTCGACTGAGAGGCCGGCCAGAAGGCGATTCCACAGTCCCTGTCGCCGGTCGATACTCTTGTTCGTCGCCATACGTAGGTCGGCCCAACGGCCATCGTCGATGGCGATGAGCGCGATCGCAATGTCGGTGGCCGGAACTCCCTCTAGGCGAAGGAAGGTCTGCTTGGCAGGTCCGTAGGGCGAGTCGATCTCTTCGCGGAGCAGCTCCTCGTACTCACCGCTGGCGGCGACC
Organism: Thermoanaerobaculia bacterium; assembly: GCA_019911795.1. Classification (GTDB taxonomy): domain Bacteria; phylum Acidobacteriota; class Thermoanaerobaculia; order Multivoradales; family JAIOJS01; genus JAIOJS01. The sequence continues at coordinate 4,016 of JAIOJS010000581.1, forward strand.
TCGACGATCTGGTCGAGAACCTGGTCGATCGTTCCCTCCAGCGAATCGACGAACAGATGCACCGCCAGCTCTCCCTCATCGCCCTCCAACGAGTAACGCTCCCGAGGCTGCGAAGCCGAGGGACTGAGTACCGAGTCTCGAAACGCCAGGCTCACTGTCCACGGGTCGAAATCGTAGTCGTGGATCGTCGGTTGGGTCTTGATGAACCAGTCGCTATCGCTACCCGGAAGAGTGAACGTCTCGCCGGCGCTGTCCATCGTCTGGCCCAGGTGGCTCGATCGATCCGCCGTCGTCCATCCAAGCAAGAGATAACCGACCCCATCTCCCCTCGATAGCACTTCGATCTGGTAGGCCACCGAGATGCCGGAAGCAACCCCCGAGAAGCGGCGAATCGCTCGTCCGACCCCCTCCAACCGCGAGAACTCGATCTCCGAATCGATGACGAAGTCTTTCAGGTTCGCGGAGGCGCCGGCAATGAAACGGTCCAGCTTCTCGACAAAATCGTCCCGTTCCTCGTAGATAGCGAAAGATTCGAAAAAAACAAGGTAGGACTCGCCGCCGATCAGGAGAAACTGGTCCTTACCGAGGCTCGCGGCGAGTTGGGCGCGCTCCCAATCAACCGCCTCGAAGGTAGCCCCCACCGTGCCGATTTCATGGATCTCGGCCTCGGCGCCCGACGCTGCAATTCCACCAAAGGGAACCAAAAGGGCCAGAATCCAGCCCATTGCATACACTTTCAAACCATCCCCCTACTCTCCACCAGTTCGACCGGCGAAAACCGCTACGAAAGATCCAACGATTCTATCGTACGTCATGGGAGGTACCCGGAGGGCGGCCAGCGTTCGGCTTGGGCCACAGCCTGCTGCGAGCAACCCAGTCTGATGCCCATCTCACGCTGCGTGACCCCAGCGTCCTCCCGTGCTGCTCGCAGCAGAATGCCAGCTGGATCCTCCTCCTAGGAGGGAAGGCGCTTCCATCGCCGCAGAGTCTTCTACTTCGGGTAGCTCCTCGGTTTCCGCCGTCGCAGGTGGGGTGAAAGGGGTCCTATGAAGTCTAGGTTAGTAGCCTGCGCCCGCGGGAGCAGGAAGGCGTTCATGCGGTCGATGTCGGACCTCCAGAACCACCAGGTTGCCAACCGGTCGACGACCCTCGGCATCTCGGTGCCCATCTCGGTGCCAGGTACATTTTGACAGGTACATTTTGAGATCGCGGCGGTTTACGAGCGGTTTCCTCGCACCCTCGTGTTGCTGCCCAAAGACACGATGATCACCTTCCTCGTCCTCCTCGCCGGCGGCATCGTGGCCAGCATGGCCGGGATCGTCCACTCGCTAAGGACCCCACCGTCGGCGGCGCTCGGAGGGTGATGCGATGGAGGTTCTGAAAGTCTCTGGTCTCTCCAAGGTCTATGGCGAAGGTCCGCTGGCGGTGCACGCGCTCGAGGACGTTGACCTTTCCGTAGCGGCGGGCGAGCTGGTGGCGCTCCTCGGGCCGAGCGGATCGGGGGCGAGATCGCCATGCTAGGTGAAACGATCTACCGCGATGGGCGAACGCTCGTCGACGTGCGTCGCTTCCGCCGCGAGAACATCGGTTTTGTCTTTCAGCACCAGAACCTGATTCCTTTTCTCTCGGCGCGAGACAACGTCTCTCTGGTCCTCGAGCTCGCGGGCGGTGCCCCACGTTCAGCGCGTCGGCAGGCCCTCGATCTACTCGGAGAGCTCGGCGTCGGCCATCGCGCGCACGATCTGCCGGCTAACCTCTCCGGCGGTGAGCAGCAGCGCGTGGCGATCGCCCGTGCCCTGATCAACTCGCCCCGTCTCGTCCTCGCCGACGAGCCGACCGCGGCGCTCGACACCGAGCGCGGCTTGCAGGCGATCGGGCTGCTACGACGAATCACCCGTGAGCGTGGCGCGGCAGTCGTCACCGTGACCCACGACGAACGCATGATCTCGGGTTTCGACAGCGTCTATCGTCTTCACGACGGCCACCTCCGGCCGGACGTATGAGTTCCGACCGTCTCGGTACTAGGCACTGATCCGCCGTCCTAGGAGCTCGACGGATCATGAACCAGCCTCCCCACAGCGAGTCTGAACTCAATTGGAATCGTTGGACGCCGCAGTTTTCTCTCGCGGGAGCGCGGGAGAGTGTCACGGCGACCAAGTTGAGTTGTCGTCTCTCCAGGTGGGTGAGACGTCTTCCTTCCCTGCCGCGCCACCCCTCAACGTCGCTCGGTCGCGCCCAGCGGCGGCTCTGGCCGGCCTACAACGCTGGCCTGAAGCGATCTGACCTACTAGAACCCGCGTGGCCGATCATCGCCGGGACCTACGGAGCCGACTCCAGGCTGTCCTTGCGCGCCGAGGCAACGCTGGCCGAGTCCTACCTCCGCCTCGGACGCATCGACGACAGCCGTCGGCTCCTCGTCGACATCGAGACTCGCCTCGGGGCTGGGAACGAAGAGCTCCCCGATCTCAGGGCTATCGTTGCCGGGCTGGCCGAGGAGATGGCGCGCCTCGAGGCCCCATAGGGCGAACCGAAGCTCAGTCTCGCGGACCGTGGCGCTCGAGGCACCTACTTGCTGCGTCCTACTTGGCGAAACAAACCAACGAGCTACCGGATCAATGGGTTGCGCTCGAGCTCGGATGACGACCGGCCCTGTTTGGCAACCGGCAGCCCGCCACCATCGAGGCCCAGACCTGGGAGAACACCTTGCTCCAAGAACGCCCTCGATGGCTGCGCCAGTGGCCATTCAGGAACTCACCGGGCTGCTCGTCCAGCCACGCGTCGAAGCTCTCGAGTTCGAAGGGCTGCCCACCGCCCTGGATATGTCGGTCTACCGTCCTAAAAATGAGTTCGAACCCGATGGCATCCAACTCGAGGAAGCGGATCCCCATTCCGGCGGCTGAGCCTTTCGAAGCGCTCTCTCGTACCCAGGAAACCTCGCCCCTCCCGCGGACGAGCGTGAGGTCCTGGTTGGAGTGGAACTCAAAGTCGAAGCAAGTCCCAATCGCAAGGGGAACCTCAGTGGCAAGGAACATCCCACCGAGGGAGACGTTTTCCGAACAGCAGGACACGAAGTCGCCGAGGTCATCGAAGACGACTCGCACCTCTTGGTCAAACGGGACACGGCTCTCCAAGCGCGGAGAGTCATGTCGTCTCGAGTAGTCCTGAACACGGGGTTCGCCGCGGCCAGCCTGCTCGACAATCTTGGGAAAGGGCTCACTGTAGTCTCGAGTTGTGTTGTTCATGCGATGTACCAGGGCAGGAAGCATGCCAACCCCCAACCCCCTACGCGGCTCGATCCAATCTTCTTGGCGGAACGACCTAAAGATTGCCATAGCAACACTTAGATGCTTGCCAAAGAAGTGGCGAAAGAGGATTCCGAAGCGACCCTCCAGACCGTCCGTCTAGACTCCAGACCTCGAGTCTAGATACCAAGGCCGCATCGGTTGGAGACTCTTGCGAGCGAACCAGAGTCCGGAGCAGATCGCGGAGTGAAGACACGTCGAGACTCACTCACGCCTCGGTTCCATGCCCCTCGCCATCGAAGGAGGACTTCCCGTGGTCCTTTTCGCGCCGGGGCTCGGGGTGGTCCGAGCCAACTACACCAATCTGACGGAGGACCTGGCCAGCCACGGCTATGCGGTCTTCCTGGTCGAGCCTCCACAACCGGGAGGCGTGCGACTCGCGGAGGGGTACCTCGCCCCGAGGTGGAGACACCAACGCCTGGACCCTGGCTGGGCGGACTGGGCCTCACCCGATTCGCAGAGCGGACGAACCCGAAAGGTGCTCGTGCTCGATCCCGTAATTGGGTTCATGGGAAACCGACCGCGCTTCATCCAGCCCGACGAACTCGTCTCGACAACGACCCGTCTCTGTGAAAAGGGTGAGGCCTCACCGGGGGCCTCATCGGGGTCGTTCGAGTGTCCATGCTACAGTCGAGAACAGAAAAGGAATCCCAATCCCCTGAGGCGCTGCGCGGCTGCGTTGCATTGCGACCGCCTCGCTTGTTCGGGCCGTTGGAGTTGTTCCCGGTCTGGAGTTCCATGCGTGCCAGGGAAGGAGAGTAATCCCATGCTCCGAAGCACGCGCTTGGTAGTTGATCTTTTCGTTGTCTGCACCCTGTCGGGATCGGCGTGGTCGGGCGCCCTGGAAGCCGGCGGCTTCGATGCTGCCGACGGAGACTTCGGATTGTCGACTTCCGCAGTAGGCACTCGGCTCACCGCATTCGATCCGGCAACGGCGCAGAACTATGGCCGGCGAGTGGCTATCGATGGAAACACGGTGGTGATCGGCGACGACATCGGCGAGAACGATTTCGGCGTCAGCACCGGCGCGGTCTACGTCTATGTCTACGATGGTCTGGACTGGACGCTACAGCAGAAGGTGACCTCGGCCGATGGTGTCGCCGGTGACAACTTCGGTATTGCGGTCAGTGTCGCGGGAGATATCCTGGCCGTAGGCGCCACCGGCGTCGACGACGTCACCAGTTCGTTCAGCGAATCGGGCGCAGTGTACATCTACCAGCGAACCGGCACTTTCTGGTCGTTGGAGCAGAAGCTGCTCCCCTTCGAGACCAGACCGGACGGCCTGGTCCCGCCCTTCATGGAGTTCGGGTCGGCGGTTGCCGTTGACACCTCGGTACCAGTCGGGGTGCCGGGAGACCTCGCTTTTACCTCGGTGGTGGTAGGGGTTCCCAACGATCAGGCGGTCATACCCGGTTGCTGCACCACGAGGCCTGGCGCGATCTCAGTTTTCCTACGGGCTGACACCGGCCAGTGGGGAGAGAAGGGATACTTCGTTCCTGTCGATTCCGTTGATGAGGCTGAGTTTGGGGCGTCTGTCGCGATGGATGGCGACGGTATCGCTGTGGGTTCTCCGGGCTGGCGGAACGCGAGTATGACCAAGGTCGGTGCCGTCTACTTCTTCTCCCGCGGCGGGGTCCAGGGCAACTGGGGTTTTGCCAATTTTCAGGAAGCCAGCGACGGTTTGAGCGACGACGAGTTCGGGCAGTCCGTTGCGATTGCCGCGACGGGTGGTGACTACAACCTCGCGGTCGGCGCCCCAGGCGCAGACCTCGGTCAGAACGAGAGTGGAGCCGCCTACACCTACCACGGCAACACCAACCTGTGGACGGAGCGGAAGTTGACCCCGGTCTTGGCCGCCACCAACGCCCGCTTCGGCAACGGGGTGGCGGTCAGCGAAGGCGTGCTAGTCGTGGGCGAACCCAGATCCGATCTACCCCGGCCGAACGCCGGTGCAGCACACGTGTACCTTCTGGGGCCGGCCCTGAGTTGGACACTTCGCGAGACGCTGGAGGGAACGACGATTCAGCCGGACGTGCCGCTGTTCGGCAACCAGGTCGGAATTAGTGACCAGTGGGTGGTCTCCGGAGCCCCCGGGGAGGACGTCGGAGCATTCCTTTCGGCCGGAGCTGGGTGGGTCTTCGACCTTCAGTTGGATATCTTCGCCGATGGCTTCGAGTCCGGAGACACCAACGCCTGGACCCTGGCTGTGCCGAGTCCCTGAACAGGCGGTCGAGCCAGTCGAGCCATCTCGGTGCCAGATCTTCCCCCGTTCCCCCCGTGACGTCTTCCCCGTCTTCCGCGACACAAGGGCATGGACTGCAACACCGCTCCTGGGTGCTTTGGTAGAAGCAAGGGAAACCCTAGACGTAATCTCTGCTCCGGTGCGTCGTCTCGCGCGTCTCGCGCTCTCCGTGCCATTTTCAGCACCTTGACATCGGCCCGATCCTGATCCCGACCCACCTCTTCCTTCTCGCGGATCAGGTCGTCCAGCGCCAGATACTGGGTTGGTACGTTCGCAAACCGACCGCCGGCACGCGCTCGCCAGGCAGTGTCGAAGTCGATCGCGTGAGACAGCTGAGCGAGTATGTCGATACGCGAAGGCACGTCCCCGAGTTGGACGATACTGCCGGTATCGATCAGGTCGTCGAGGCTGAGGCCTAGGTCGGTACCTAGGAAGGCTCGAATAGCCTCTAGCGCGGCTCTACCGTTTTCTGGGCTCTGATCGATCAGCAGATCGAGGTCCTTCGTCGCGCGAGGTTGTGCGTGGAAGGCAACTGCATGCGCTCCGACTACGAGGTACCTAACGCCGTGGTTGTTGAACGACTCTAGAAACTCTTCGTAGTCTCGGGAGCTCATCGATACCCCTCGTTTTGAGGCTACTCAGGAGGCAGTCGGATACGGCCTCGACACGATCCTCCGGCGACATCCCCTCGAACCAGAACTGAAAATCCTCGAGCTCCTGGTCCTCCACAGGGACAACCTTGACGGTCCAGGTTCGACCCCCCGTTCGATGCTGTGATCATCGTCGTACACGCGCTAAGTTTAGCACTCTCGAGGGGGCTTCTGGTCATTGCGACGAGCCCCCAGGGGCACCCGCCACCTACGCCCCGCCTCACCCACTGGGTCGGGCTTGGCCGGCGGAGGGCCCGGGAATCTCGTTCTGAATTGAGTAACCATGAGCTACCGCTTCAGACCCTGGAGCTAGAAATCGCGGCAGCGAGTGGCTGAGGTGAGGAGGGCTACGCGGGGCCGACAGGAGCCCCCCTAGTCCCGCTCTCCCCCGACGCTTATGCCTCTATCGGCGCGATGCGCTGGCGGAGCCACACTGCGAGTTCATCCGAACCCAATCTCCTTCGCCGCGGCCATTGCAATGGCTTCTATCTTGCTGTCATTGGCGCGGAGTTCAAGGCCGCTGAATAGTAGGAAGAGATCCGCCGCCATGGTGGCTGTGCGTTTGTTCCCATCGATGAACGGATGATTTGCGATCAACGACTGCCACAAGGCGGACGCCTTCGACGCCGCCGGTTACCTGCAATGTTGCTTTCGCGCTCGTTGGGGTCGCGGGTCTGTGGCGATCAGGTCAAGGCCACGACGAGTCGTCTCTAGTGGGCTCGCAGGCGATCGAGGGCGAACCGTTCTCGGGCCGCCTCTGCCTCCTCCACGGTACGGTACCGGTGGATCCCCCGCGGCACGGTGCGGATGCCGCGTCGACTGGCCTCGCTGAGGCTAAGGAGGAAGAGCGCGGTGCCGACACTCGCCTCGGGCGTGTTCGGTCGGTGGTTCAGGTGGCGGGCGGCTTCTTCGAGCGTTCTGAACTTCCAGATCGGCATCACACGTCCTCGATTCCGTGGCGTTCCCTGAGGCGGAGCACGTCAGAGCGGTCCTTCTCGCGCGTCGAATCCCGCTTCATTCTGATGAGCGTGCGCGTCGTCGCAATCGGTACCAACTGCCCGAACAGGTCGACCGGGGTGGATTCGATGTCCGAGTAGTGGAAGGTGTCGCCGATTCGGGTGGTGAGATCTATCACGAAGTTATGGCTAGGAGGCCCATAGCGGATGAGTCCGTACTCGCGCAGGGCTTCACTCGTCAGTTCCGCCAGGTCAGAATCCTGGAACACGTCCTCGAGGGCCTGACGGGCCGCATCGATGTTGCTGGGCGAGGGCTCCAGGAAGAGGTCGAGGTCTTCCGTGGTCCGGGTGACGCCGCGGGCATTGACGGCGATGCCTCCGAAGACCGCGTAGCGCACGCTCCGTGTGGCCAGCGCGGCGAAGACCTGGGTGAGGATCTCGGCGCTCATGGGTGCTAGTGAAGCCATGCACTCATTGTAGTGTCTCGGTTCTCATCTTTGGCCGAAACGGAAGCGGAGGGCCGGTCGACTATCAGTGGGCCCTGGAGGGGATTCGGGGCGTGTTAGGTCGGTGGCGCCACTTGATCGGTGGAGGCTGCTCGTGCGTCATTGACTCGGCGTTCAGTTCCGTCGGAACTTCCATAACGGTTTGCGTCCCCGGGGCGGGGGAGAGCCCTCGACCCTTGGAGAGCCTGACCAACGACACGACCAGACAAGCGGCCATCTACCACCCTTGAAAGGTCGCCAATCAAGATTCCGTGATAGTCGACATGGGATACCCACTTCGTCGGATAAGAGCCGGACAACTCTACGAAACCACCTCGCGATCGATGCACAGTCGACTCCTTCTCAGACCCTCCGGGGAGCTCAACACCGTCATCAAGGGAATCATCTCCCGTGGTGTGCGCATCTGCGGAGTTGAGGCCAGCTATCTCATCGCAGTATCCAGCCATCTGCATCTCTTGGCTTTCCGCTGTTTACCAGGATCTTGACACGCGTCACGTGACGCGGGACAATCGGTCGTGATCAAGTCCTTCGCCGACAAGAGATCAGAGCAGCTGTTCGTAGATGGGCGATCTCGAAAGTTTCCTCCAGAGCTAGCTCGGCGAGTGGTCCGGAAACTGGAGTACGTTGATCTCGCCACCAACATCGACGATCTCAAGGTCCCACTGGGAAACCGATTCCACGCCCTGTCGCGGGACCGCAAAGGTCAGTTTTCCATCGCCATCAATGACCAATGGCGTATTTGTTTTCGCTTTGAAGACGGCGACGCCTACGACGTAGAAGTCTGCGACTATCACTGAGCAGGAGACTCCCATGACCATTCCCAACACACGCGCCATCAGACGTCGTCCAATCCATCCCGGGGAAATGCTTCGCGAAGACTTTCTTGGCGACTACGGTCTTACCGTCGCGGGCCTTGCGCGTGGCGTTGGGGTATCTCGACAGACCATCAACGAGTTGCTTCGTGAGCGCCGCGCGGTAACCCCAGAGATGGCGCTCCGGCTGGCTCGACTGTTTGGAAACACCCCCGAGTTTTGGCTCAATGCGCAGCGGGGCGTCGATCTCTTTGAGGCGAGCCAGGCCCTCAAAGAAGAAATCGCACGAATCACGCCGCTGCACGTGGCTTGATTTGCCGAGCTTGATTTGCCGAGGTGAGACCCCCCGAGGTGAGACCTCAACCGCTTAGAGAGAATGCCCCAGCGACACGACCAGACAAGGGGCCACCCACCACCCTTGAAAGGTCGCCAATCAAGATCCCGTCATAGTCGACATTGGATACCACTTCGCTGGATAAGAGCCGGACAACCCTACGAAACCACCTCGCGATCGATCTACAGCCGACTCCTCCTCAGACCCTCTGAGGAGCTCAACACCATGATCCGCGGGATCATCGCGCGGGGAGTACGGAAGTATGAAATCGATGTCAACTATTTCATCGCTGAGATGTCGTCTCTCCCGGTGGGTGAGACGTCTTCCGGGAGACGTCTTCCGGCGGCAAACGAAAGGGCGAGAAACTTATGGACCTGACCTAAAGCCACCGCGCCCGCCGTCGACTCCACCCTAGTCAGCACCTAGCCAAGTCCACCTGGTCAAGTCAGTTGCGTCCTCGTGAGCGATATACTCGTTCTTGACCCGAACCAGAGTAGGTTGGCTGCCAATAGCGGCGCACCCCCTCAACCGATACTTGTCCAATGGACGCTGTCACTCTCAAGAAACTCCCTCTGCCGGTGGGATGTGCCCGAGCCCTCACTTTCTTGGTGATCCTCCCGGTAACGCTATTCTTTACCTGGTCGGCACCGGTGAGATGGGTCAGCTTGGAGCGTTCGGGCACGATGGTGACGGCCACGGTTCGGACCACGATCTTATCGATCATCCCGACCGGCTCCATCCGGGTGGCCGATCTCAGGGAGGTGAGGACGCGTGTCGAGGAGAGTGGCTGGATCGAAGTGGGCACGGATGGTGGACGGGTGCGATATGAAGGCAACGGGTGGCTGACCCTGATCGGAAACGAGAACCGCCATGAGTTCGAGGTTTCTTCTGCGTCGGTCGACTCCCTCGAACGGCGGATCGAGTCCTTTCTGGAGCCCAATGGTCGGGAGAGCAGGCTCACCCTGATCGCTCCCGTGTATTGGAAAACCAGTCTGCTTTCTATCCCGTTCTGCCTGGTGATTCTCGCCCAGGTCCTCGGTCTGCTCCTATGGCCCGTCAAGGCGTTCCAGAAGTGGGGGCGGGCGAGACGAGTTCGGTCGGCAGGATGACGCCCGGGATGACGGGATGACGGGATGACGACGGATGATGCCCGGATGACACCGCACCCGATTCACAGAGGCTGGCCGAATATGGCCGAATACGGTGCCGTGCGTTCCCTGGGATGATCAGTTCCGAGGTTCCCGACGGGCACGGATTGGTCGGTCGACTTGGCCTCGGCGGCCTGAATCGAGACTCACGCCAAGCTGCTGAGCCATCGAGTGACTCTGGAGTAGCAAGTAGGTGCCCCCGGCAGCAATCTCGGCGGAATCTCGGTGCCAGGTACATTTCGCCACATTTCGCCATTTCCAATGGAGAGCACCCTCGTCGGTCGTCGCCCAAAGACTCCTGGCACTTACTTGCTTACTTGGGCACTTACTTGTACTTGAGCGTCGCGCTACTCTAGTGAGAGGTGCAGCTCAATTCCGAGGGCGCGTCCCCACGCACGAACGAACTGAATCGTAGGGTTGCTGGGCCAGCGCTCGGCTTGGGCCACAGCTTGCTGCGAGCAACCCAGTCTGATGCCCATCTCACGCTGCGTGACCTCCGCGTCCTCTCGAGCTGCTCGCAGCAGATAGCCGGCCGGATCCTCCTCCCAGGAGGGAAGGCGCTGCCATCGCCGCAGGGTCTTCCACTCCGGGTAGCTCCTCGGTTTACGCCGTCGAAGTCGGGTTGAAAGGGGTCCTACAGGGCGCGCGGCAGGGGCTTGGTAGGTCTTCATCGGTCCCCGTTCGGAAGGCGACTTGGGATGCGGCTTGCCCACTCTTCCAGCTCGGCCGCCTCCGGCTGCCTGGATCCTAGGCGCGCCACGAATAGTTCGAGGGCGTCGAGCGCCGGCCCAACCTCGGCGGCTATTGCGAGATCATTAAGTCGTTTGAAGTCTAGGCTAGTAGCCTGCGCCCGCAGGAGCAGGAAGGCGTTCATGCCGTCGATGTCGGACCTCCAGAACCACCAGGCTGCCAACCGGTCGACGATCAGCTCTTCCAGACCGATCACCAGGACCGAACAGTTACCGAAGTCGATACGAGCGGCCGTCTCCCCTTGGGCGAGCACGGCGCTTGGGAACTCGAGAAAAATCTGATGCTCTTCGTGGATCCAGTGCCTTCCCTCCCTGCGGAAGCCATGCGCCAACAGCTGCTGCGTTGCGTTCCTTCCGATGGTGCCGACGAAGTCGAGATCATCAGTCCGATAGGCGCCGCCAGAGTAGAGCTCTACCGCGCCACCTC
>JAIOJS010000582.1 GCA_019911795.1 Thermoanaerobaculia bacterium
ATCCGGAAGCCACCCGCACGATCGACTTCACGGGAACTTTCGACCGCCGCTCGATGGTCCTGACCGCGAGCGGGGGAGTCTCTACCCAGGCGGTCAGCGCCGAGCGCCTAGTCTGTCCCTTGACCGAACGAGAAGTGGCTGTAGCCGACATCTCCGGGGGTCCTGATCCAGAGCACGTCCGAGAACTCGCGGTCGTGCTCGACGACGAAGGGCAGTGGGTCGCGGGAGGGTTTGTTGGCAGCGACGACTGTGCTTTGTGGGCCTGCGACGGTGGAGTGACGTCGTTCAGTGAAGTGGGCGATTCTCTGACCCTCGGGTTGGAGACCGACGGCGGGTGCTCCGCCGGCTCTGAACTCGCCGTCACGTGGGACGCGGGCTCGGGTTTCTTCCTCGGCAACTCTGTCTTCACGGATTGTGGAGGAACGACCAACGGAGCCGCCCTGGCTGGCTTCGCGATGGCGACCACGAGCCGGGCGGCCCACGACGCTCTCGCCACCCGGGCCCGGATCGCCGAGGAGCTGGAAGCGGGAGCGCCCCTACCGGCGCCTCTGCCAGGGGTCGACCCCGCCTACCTGCAGTTCGGGATGGAGGAGCCGACACTTCGGGCCGACCTCGAAGCGGAGATCTCGGCTTTCACGGAGATTCAGGTGGAGTTGTCCCGAGCTCGCAGCTTGGCCACCGAGGAGCAGGTACGCACCTTTCCGTCTCTCGTCCGCCCGCTCGGCTGGATGATTGACGAGAAGAGGAGCGGGCGCCCGGTAGGCCCTGGTTCAGACCGGGTGGTGTTCCGGGACACGGGGACTCGTCCCCTGATCGACGACCTGGGTCGACTCGGCCTCGTCGGGGCCCACTGGCAGATCGCCGGCAACCAGCTCCCGGCCCTGGTGCTTCCCTTCGACTACTCGGTCGTCCCCGGCGTCTCCCGTCTCGTCGCGCCGACCGCTGACGCTGAACCGGTCTACGTGTCTCTCGGACCGTACGGGGCTCATTTCGGCCCCCTGACCGGCGATCCCTCGGGTGAGGCGAAGGCCAACTTCATCGGCTTCCTGGTCGAGTCCGATGCGGAGATGGAGGAGTTGGAGGGCGACATGGACGGCGTGCGGGAGCCCGGTGAGGTCTGGGGCTATCCGATCGGAGGCGATCTCTCCGGCGCGCGCGTCCGCAACCGCCGTCCGGTCTACCGGGCACCGGGCCCCGGAACGCTGGAACGCTTGATCTACGAAGGTGGCCCGAGTGGAAACTACTTCGACGACGAACCGCAGTGGCGCGTCGAACTCCGGTTCTACGACGAGATCGGCATGGTCCTTGGGCACGTCGGCAAGATCGCGCCCTCGCTTGCAGCCTTGGTGCTGGGTGTGACCGCGATCGATCCCACGTCCTTCGTCGGTCCGGTCGGCACCGACCTGCTCTCTGGCTTCGATCCGATTCCCGTGTCGGCGAATCTCGAGCTCGCCTGGCCTCAGATCGTCGCCGATCCGGTTTCGGGACACGATGGCTATTGGGGGTCGAGCGGATTCCTCGACTATCCCTGGGCGCAGATGGAGTTTCAGCTTCCCTACCAGCTTTCCGACGGCCTGGGGGCCGACTTCTGCGTCTACCGTTTCCTCGGCGCTTCGAACCGGGCCGACCTGCAGGCGACGATGGATCTGGACATGCTCGACCCGGTTTCGCAGCGCTACCGGGACAGTCCGTTCTTCGAGCGCTGGCACTGGACCGCTCAGGGAGGGCTGTGCCAGGCCGAGAGTCTTCTGCCGAGAGACTTTTCCTCGCTCGATACCCGTCTCGGTGGGTGGTATGAGAGGACGGAACCGGGAACGACCCTCGACGAGCTGTTCAGCTTCGTGCCCATCGACCGGACAGCTGCGGCTTACGATCCAGCGAATTACGATTCCCCCGACGTCGATCACCTCGCCATCCGCTTTCTCTGGCCAGGCCCCTACTCCTGGACGATGCCCGACGCCACCACTGCCATGGTCTTCCAGGCCGTAGGCGAAGTGCTGGCCTGGGACAACGCGAGCCTCCTCGTGATGTGGCGCGACCTCAATCTCACCAACCCGGAGGTCTACCAGCGCGCCGCCTACCGGCTCGACACCTCGGGAGTGAAGATTCGTTGGGGAAACTTCGCCGCCATCCCAGGGGACGCCATCCAGCCCCCGCTGCTACCCGGCGACCCCTGCAGCGACACCGACACGATTTGCTACGACCACTCGCTCGGTGCGTGGCCCCCCGGGCCTCCGTAGGAGGGGCCCACTTAGAGGGGCTCCCGAAACAGGTCTTAGGTCGCACCCGAGCCCTCTGCTCGCGTTCCGCGGCGGAGGGTCCGCCCAACTGGGCGAGGGAGCAAACTCGAAGGAGTCTTTCGTTGGCGTGATCCAGACACAAGTGCCGGTTGACACTGAAAGCAGGCGGTGCCTATAATCGCGCTTCGCGAGCTTCAGCTCCCTAGCTACAGGTTCGCGCTTCCCGTCAGGGAAGAAAATACACCCCAAGGAGGAAGATCGATCTATGGCTTCGACCCATAAGGATCATGAACTAACCATGCCCAATACTTCAGAGGAGGCTGCTTTACAGACAACGGTCGAACCGTCCGGCGCCGAAGAGTATACCTACGAGCAGCTTCTCGAGATGTACGATGAGAGTCTGCAGAATCTGGCCGAGGGCGAGGTTGTCACAGGCAAGGTAATCAGCATCACATCCAATTCCGTCGTCGTCGACGTTGGATACAAGTCGGAGGGACTCATCCCCCTCCAAGAGTTCACCAACCACCAAGGCGAACTGATGGTGGAGGTCGGCGACAAAGTCGACGTTCTGCTCGAACGCACCGAGGACCAGGAGGGCGATATCCTCCTCTCCAAGGTCAAGGCAGACCGCATGAAGGTCTGGGAGCAGATCGAGACCGCCTATCAGAACAACGAGGTCGTCAACGGCTACGTCATCGATCGCATCAAGGGCGGTCTGACGGTAGACATCGGCATTCGCGCTTTCCTGCCGGGTTCGTTGGCAGACATCAAGCCGATCAAGCACCTGGATTCACTGAAGGGCCGCGAGCTCGAGTTCAAGGTGATCAGCCTGGACCGTCGTCGCAACAACATCGTGCTCTCGCGCAAGGCCGTACTCGAGAAGGAACTCGAGGGCAAGAAGGCGGAGACCATCGAGATGTTGGCCGAGGGCGTCAAGATGCCCGGTGTGGTCAAGAACATCACCGACTACGGTGTGTTCATCGACCTCGGCGGTATCGACGGACTCCTGCACATCACCGATATCTCGTGGGGACGGGTCAACCATCCCTCCGAGCACTTCTCGGTGGGTGAAGAGGTCAACGTCATCGTCCTCAAGTTCGATGCCGAATCCGAGCGAGTCTCGTTGGGCTACAAGCAGCTCTCCGAGGATCCATGGACTCTCGTCGACAAGAAGTACCCCGTCGGTTCGCGCGTGAACGGCAAGGTCGTCAGCATCGTCGACTACGGTGCCTTCGTCGAGCTCGAGGAGGGGGTCGAAGGCCTCATCCACGTCAGCGAGATGTCGTGGACCAAGAAGGTCGTCAACCCTTCGAAGGTCGTCGACGTCGAGCAGGAGGTCGAGGCGATCGTCTCCGAGCTCGATATGGGCCAACGGCGCATCAGCCTTTCGCTGCGCCAGACCGAGCGCAATCCTTGGGAAGAACTCGCCGACCTGCACCCCGTGGGCAGCATCGTCGAGGGCAAGGTACGGAACATCACCGACTTTGGCGCCTTCGTCGAGATCACCGAGGGAATCGACGGTTTGATCCATGTCTCGGACATGAGTTGGACCAAGCGGATCAAGCACCCCTCCGAGGTCCTCAAGAAGGGCGATTCGGTCAAGGCGCGAATCACCAACATCGATGCCGGCAACCAGCGCGTTTCGCTGTCGATCAAGGAGTTTCTCCACGACGAGTGGGATTCCTTCGTCGACGAGTACCGCGTGGGCGACATGCTCGAGGGCAAGATCGTCAACGTTACCGATTTCGGACTCTTCATCGATATCTACAACGGCCTCGAGGGTCTGGCTCACGTGAGCGAGATCGATGTGGCCTCCGGCGAGCGTCTCGAGGACAACTATCGGGTTGGAGACTTCGTCCGGGCTCGTATCCTGCGGATCGAGGACGCGGAGCGCAAGGTCGGATTGACCATGCGTGGCGTGACTCAGCCGAGTGGCGAGGAGATGGACGAGCTTCGCGAGAAGGACGCCAAGAAGGAGCCTCGGGCTCCGCGGACTGCGCCCAAGGTGGGTCCGGCTGCGGTCGACTCGTCGGCTGGTTTCGGCACCATGGGGGCGGCGCTCAGCCAACTCATGGGTTCCCGAGACGCTAGCGCCGAGGCTGATGCCGAGGGAGCTGTCGAAGCCAAGGATGACAGCTCCGAATCGGAGTCTGTGATCGAAGCGGCTGAAGAAGCGGTCGGCGAAGCGGTCGAGAAGGCCAAGAAGGCCGGCGCCAAGGCAGCCGAGAAGACTAAGGAAGTGGCCGAGAAGGTCGCTGACAAGGTCTCCGAGGAGGTCGAGGACGTCAAGGAGGCTACCGCCGAGGTCGTCGAGAAGACGAAGAAGGCCACCGCCAAGGCGGTCGAGAAGACCAAGGAAGTCGCCGAGGACGCCGTCGAGGACGTCAAGGAGGCTACCGCCGAGGTTGTCGAGAAGACGAAGAAGGCTACCGCCAAGGCGGTCAAGAAGACCAAGGAAGTTGCCGAGGACGCCGCCGAGGCTGTCGAGGAGGTTGCCGAGAAGGTCGTCGCGAAGGCGAAGAAGGCCAAGAAGGCGGTCACCAAGGCAGTTGCTGAAGCGGCCGAAGATGTCGCCGAGGCGGTAACCGGAGATGACGCTTCCTCGGAAGAGGAGTAGACTCGACGCCTACGATCAGTCAATACGAGGAGGTTCATGGTGGCGAGCGGAGGGATGACGAAAGCCGAGCTGGTAGACGAGGTCGCGGACCAAACCGGATTACCGAAGAAGCAGGCAGAAGTCGTCGTCTCGACGGTTTTCGAGAGCATCGTGGACTCCTTGAAGGCTGGAGACAAGATCGAGCTGCGCGGATTCGGTAGCTTCCGAATCCGCCGGCGCGACTCTCGCGTTGGGCGGAATCCCAAGACAGGCGAGCAGGTCGCCGTGCCGGCGAGGCGCATTCCGTATTTCAAGC
>JAIOJS010000583.1 GCA_019911795.1 Thermoanaerobaculia bacterium
CTCCTCACACATCTCTACCGCACGGCCGAGATCGGCAAGGTCAGCCGCTAAGATCGACGGTGCCAGTTTCACAGGAAACCTCCCTCTGCGCTCTTCTCGTCGTCGGTCGCTGCCACCACGAGAGAGATAACCTCGCCGCGACGTAGCGGATGCCCCGGAAGGGGAAACTGCCGCAAGACCAATTCTCGTTCGACCCCTTCGTAGGGTTCGAACTTGGTGTTGCCGACCCGAAATCCATGAAACTCCAAGAAGTGGCGAACCTCTCGATAACTGCGATTGACGAGATCGGGCATGACATAGGTGGTGTCGAGTCCCTCGGCCGCGAGGTAGAGCTGTACTTCGCTCCCGCGACCCACCCGGACGCCGGCCACCGGCCGCTGGCCGACCACCGACCCCGCCGACCCCTCCCCGATGAGAACCTGGGCAGTCCCTCCGAGATTCAGCCCCACGCCGGCCAGCGCCACCTGAGCAGCCGGGAGCGCCTTGCCCGCCAGGTCTGGCACCAGGACGGTGCGCTCGCCGCGTGAGAGTACAACCTCGACCCAGCCCCCTCGCTTGGCGAGACTACCGGCCGAGGGAGTCTGCTCGAGTACACCGTCGACCGCAACCTGATCGGAGAACCGATCCTCGGCAGGACTGTGACGGAGTTCGAGCCCCCTGTCCCCTACCAGGGCACGGGCCTCCTCCAGCGGAAGGTTGGACAGATCTGGGACCGGTGTCACTCCGCGACGTACGAAGCTGCTGAATCCGAAGTAGCCTGCGATCACAAAGAGCCCGCCGAGCATCATGAGGTAGGCAACCCAGAGTAGGCCTCGGCCCAGCCAGTTCATAGCTCTCATTCTACTCCAGAGCGCATCGAGCGCAGGATCTCGAGATCGCGACGGTGGCCCTCCCCGTCGTCGCCCACCGGCGTCTCGAGAATCAGAGGGGCAAGCTCCAGTCTCGAGTCGTTCACCAGGACCTCGAGTGGGGTCACGCCGAGATACCCGTCGCCAAGATTGCAATGCCGGTCCTTCCGCGACCCCCGGGGATGGAGCGATCCGTTCACATGAACGCAAGCGAGACGCTCCGAACCGAACCTCTCGAACACTTCGTCGAGGACATCGCCCATTCCCTCGGGGGCATCGACTGCATACCCCGCGGCGAGCAGATGACAAGTGTCGAGACAGACCGCGACCGCATCGGATCCCTTCACCAGTTCGAGGATCTCTTGCAACTGTTCGAGGCGGTAGCCAAGAACAGTTCCCTGCCCCGCCGTGGTCTCCAAGAGGAGACGGGACCGACCCTCGGGAACCGTGGACAAGACCTCGTCGATCCCCGCGGCAATGGCGGCGAGACCCGAAGCCTCTCCACTCCCCAGATGGGCGCCGGGATGGAACACCAACCCATCGAGGCCAAGGCGCCGGCACCGGGTCAACTCGTCAGCAAGGGCCTCGATCGAACGTTCTCGCACTTCCGGTTTGGGCGAGGCGAGATTGATGAGGTAGGCAGCGTGGGCGACGATGGCGCCGACCGAGGAGTCGCCCCATGCCGCCGTGAACTGGCTCGCGACGGACGGGTCCAGGGGAGGCGCCTGCCAGCGAGACGCGTTCTTGACAAAAATCTGAGCGCACTCGCACCCGAGGTCGGCGGCACGAGGAAGGGCGAGCGGAAGGCCACCCGCCACCGAGACATGAGCACCGAGTCGCGCCATGGGTCAGTCGGCCACCGGCGCGATGTCCGCGGCCGGCTCCGTGGAAGCCTCATCGCTCTTCGAGCCACCGAACCACTCGTTGCGACTCGCGTCGACGAAGAGGACGAAAGCCATCAGGAGGACGACGAGGACCAAACCCACCATGTTGACCGCCTCCTTGAGACGCATCGACAGATCCCGCCTCATCACCGACTCGACGAGCAGCACGAGAATCTGCCCCCCATCGAGGATCGGAATGGGAAACAGGTTGAGAAAGCCGATGCTGATGCTGAGCAAGCCCATCAGGTGGAAGAAACTCGAAGGACCCTGTCTGGCTGCCTCTCCCGACATCGAGGCGATCTCGATCGGCCCTGACAGTGCGCTCTGTGGCTTGACCCGGCCTCGGAAGAGCTTACCGACCAGGCTCACGGTTTGTTCGATCACATTCCAGTTGTACCGAACGCTCTCGCGGAAGGCGTCCATCGGACCGAGCTTGCGAGAAACCGTCAGTCCCACCCCGATCCTCCCCACGCCATCAACCAGCCCAGGGGTTACGATCACCAGGACCTTCTCCTGCTGACGCAGTACCTCGACCTCGACGGGATCACCGGCATGGGCCTCGATGTAGTCCACGAAGTCACCGGGAGATCCCAAGCCCCTTCCGTCGACGGCGCGAATTTCATCCCCCACCACGAAACCCGCCGCCGCAGCCGGACTCTCCGCCTGGACCAAGGAGATGCGAGGGAGGATTCGCGGATAGACCCCAGCATCCCCAAATTCATACTTGGAGACCGTGTCGGGAACGAGTTCGAAGGTCATGCGCCGCCCATCGCGCTCAGAGATCCAGGGGATAGCGCGCCCAGGGGACTCCATCACCGTCATCGCCACGTCCTGCCAGCTGTCCACCTCTTTACCATCGATCTCCACCACTTCGTCACCGGGAAGGATCCCGGCTCGTTCGGCGGGCGAACCTTCCACCACGGTGCCGACCAAGGGAGGGATACTGTCGAGATTGGGAACGTCGAGGCCTCCCATGAACACCAGGGCGATCAGGACGACGGCGAGCACCGCATTGGCGATCGGACCGGCGAGATAGACGAGAATGCGCTGCCAACGTGGCTTGTTCTGAAAGTCCCGAGGATCCTCGCTGATCTCACCCGGCTCCTCACCCCCCATGCGGACGTAGCCGCCAAGGGGGATCCAGGACACGCGATACTCGGTTTCTCCCCGCTGGAATCCAAAGACGCGGTGACCAAAGCCGAGGGAGAACGTCAGGATCCTGACGTCGAAGAACTTTGCAACCAGATAGTGACCCGCCTCGTGGATGAAGACGATCGGCCCGAGAGCAAAGACAAAGGCAAAGACAATGATCAGAAGATTCATCGCGACTCGGCAAACCTCGTGGTGTTCTATTCGAAGGAGTCTTGGGCAGCCTGTCTCCTAGACAGCTACCGAAGGGCCAGACTCGCAAGAGCGTGAGGCTCTCGCGAAAGGTGATCGAAGGGGGGTAGAAGAGCTGGAAGGGGCGCCCAAGTAGTGATTCCCGGCTCGGGAACCCGTCGCGACTATATACGATCGGCCGCGGTCGGATGACGGACGGCGAGTCGCCGACGAGTCGCTGCCCGGGTCGCCTCGTCAACCTCCAGCGCCGCCTCGATCGACTCCCAACGACTGGCCGGTTCTTGCGCCATCGCCTCCAAAGCGTCGGCAACCGCATCGAAGATGGCAGGAAATGGCACGGCTCCCTGGAGGAAGGCGTGCACGGCCACCTCGTTGGCCGCGTTGTATACCGCTGGGCCCGCGTCGCCGAGTCGAAGCGCCTTGCGGGCCAGTCCGATGGCGGGAAAGCGTGCCTCGTCGACGGGCAGGAACTCCAACGCTCGGAGCGACTGCAGGTCGAGACGAGGAAAGTCGTTGTCCCAGCGTTCGGGGTAGGCCAGTGCATACTGCAGCGGAAAGACCATATCGTTGACCGAGAGCTGCGCCAACCAGGAACCATCGCGGAACTCCACCAACGAGTGCACGATCGACTGCGGGTGAACCACCACCTCAATCCGCGACTCGTCGACGCCAAAGAGGTGCGTCGCTTCGATCAGCTCTAGGCCCTTGTTCATCAGGGTGGCCGA
>JAIOJS010000584.1 GCA_019911795.1 Thermoanaerobaculia bacterium
TCGTCGCTATCTTCGATCCAGGCGTCACCGTGGAAAATTGGAAGAAGGACTTTTTCGCCTACATCACGCAGCGCTCCAAGGACTTCCGACACTCTCCCTCGCGCCCCAGAATCGCCCCCGAACCGAGCGGAGACGACGGGCCAGGAGTCGTTATCGGTCGATCACCGGCGATGCTGGAAGTCTCGAAGTTGGTCCAGGCAGCCGCCGCCAGCGACCTCGATGTCGTCCTCCTAGGAGAGACCGGAACGGGGAAAGAAGTGATCTCCAACCTGATCCACCGGCTCGGACAGTCCACCGCGAAAGAGCCGGTAGCGGTCAACTGCGCCGCCATCCCGGCCGAACTTCTAGAGGCAGAGCTCTTCGGAATCGTCAAAGGAGCGGCCACGGGAGTCAGCGCTCGCGATGGAGTTTTCATTCGCGCCGACGGCGGAACCCTGCTCCTCGACGAGATCGGCGAGATGCCCCTCCCTCTCCAGGCCAAGCTCCTCCGGGCTCTCCAGGAGCGAGAGGTGATGCCGGTCGGCGGCCAGCGCGCCACACCAATCGACATCCGAGTCATCTCCACCACGCACCGGCCCCTCGCTCAACTGGTCTCCGAGAAGAAGTTCCGGGCCGACCTCTACTATCGGTTGCGGGGTCTCGAGATTCGGCTTCCCCCCCTACGCGAGAGGCTCGAGGACCTCCCCGAGTTCGCCACGCTGTTTGTGCAACGGTTTGCTCGGGATTCCGGAAAGCGGATCCGCGGGATCAGTGAACGAGCGCTGCGAATCCTGGCCGGGCACTCCTGGCCGGGCAATGTACGGGAGCTCGAGACCGACATGAAGCGGGCGGTGGCCCTGTGTCCGAACGGTGGAGTTGTCGATTCGACGCTTCTAGCCCATCTCGGCGTCGAATCCGGACCGTCTTCACCACTCCCCAATCAGGGTTCGGTGCCGAGTTCCCCCTCCTATGGGACGCTGCGTGAAGAGCTTGCCGCAACCGAGCGCGAGCGGATCCGTCGGGAACTAGCCGTGGCTGAGGGCAACAAGTCGGAGGCGGCTCGCCAGCTGGGAATCACTTGGAATGGCCTGGTCATGAAAATGAAGCGGTTGGGGTTGAGCTAATTCTCTTCACGAGCCTCCCAGATCTACCGAAGCGACCCTACCATTCGGCTGGACCTCTCTTGGACCTCTCTTGGCCCTATCTGACCGCTCGGGCACCGACTCCTCCCTCTTCACGCCTTGCACCGCAGGATCTCCACAGGGGTCTCTCAAGGCTTCCAGTGCAATCTGTACAAACCTCCGGCCTCCACTTCCCAGACGAGGTGGGGAGCCAACAGGGCAAAACCGAGAATCGACAGCCCGACCACGATCGCAAGCACCGGCGCCAGTAGGGTCGTGTCGGACTCGACGTGGATCCGTGGGTAGCGCGGGTGACAGCGCACCACGACCCGATGCAACTCCGGCTTCTTGCGCCAGACCTTGAATCCCATGGTGGTGACGGTGGCCTGATCCGGCACTCGGTGGCGGTAGACCCGACCGTCGACCTCATACTCGAGGAAGTGATCGCTATCGAGATTCGCAACGAATTCTCCGCCCACGAATTCAACCGGGGAGGACCGATCGCGCTCGACGACCCTCGCTGTGACCTCCGGCCAATGGCGAGACCGTCGGATCTTGACTGCGTGATAGACACCCGCCCCGACGACCAACAATCCAAACATCACAAGAACCAGCATGAAGCCCTCCCCAGCCTCTCTGGGCCGATAACATTCAGCCGCTAGCCCTGCCGCAAGTCGAGCTACCAGGCCCCGAGGTCGCCCGACTCGAAACCATCCAAGAAGACGATCTCGGCTGATTGGCGGTTGGCGACGAGAAGGGCGGAGCCCCCATCGGCGAACTGGGCATGGAAGACGATGTCACCGCGCCGGTTGAAGCTCATCTGAGCTCCGTCCTGAAGGCTCGATGAGAAGCCAAACACGAAGCTCTGGAGGGTTCGCGTATCGGCGGGTCCAATCTGGATCGTCTCGCCGTCGCGGGCCACGGCCACCAAGCCGACGGACGGATCGAAGACCCAAAGACTGAAATCGTTGGAGGTGCCTACTCCCGGCCCGTCCAGAGTGGCCGCAAAGACGACCTGGTCGAAATCATTCTGGATCGGAGGTCTGAACTCGAAGAACTCAACTCCCGTCGCCATACCAGGAGCCTGGTCGCCGACTTCGGCCAGGGCTATCAGGTTCGAAAAGCCCTGCTCTGAAAATACGGTCTGGCTGCTACCGACGTCTTCGATGAAGGCTACATGCCCGTAGGAATCCGTCGATAAGCCGGAGAGTAGCAGTGGGGATTCGTGCACCAAGCGCGAGCTGCCTCCTACGTCACTGAAGATCGCGTTCTGGCCGGTTGTGAGGGAAGCAGCGGCAACCGCCCTCGCACCGGAGATGATCGCGAGATCTTCCAGTTCGGAGATCGAACCGACGGTTCCTGGAGCTGAGCTACCTACCGAAAGCTGAGCCTGAATCGAGCCAGGGGGACCACTCCAAACTCGAAACCTGTCGTCGCCGGGAAGGAACCCCAGGAAGGCGACGTTTCCCAGCGTGTGCAGGGCAAGATTCGTCGACCCTGTACTGCTGATCGTCGTCACCACGGTCTGCGTACCGTTGGAATCGACTATCAGCGCATGGG
>JAIOJS010000585.1 GCA_019911795.1 Thermoanaerobaculia bacterium
CCGCCTGTTCGCACGGGCACGCTCCGGTGAACTCAGCAACGTGACGGGAATCGATTCGCCCTACCAGGCGCCCGTGGAGCCCGACCTCGAGCTGCCGACCGGGCACGAGGAGGCCGCGGCATCGGTCGAACGGATCTGGCAGCTGTTGGTTGATCGAGGCCTGCTGTAGGCGCCGTGTGGTGGTCACCAGCGGGCAACTCCCGCGATTGGGTCGCCTCGGGCTGACCGGGCGTTGCCTGTTCAGTAACAACGGCGGCCACCGGGAGGTCGTGCGCTTCGGCCGGGAGCCACGCGACCGGCGCAGCTCGTAGGCGAGGCCAAGCGCCGGAAGCCTTCGCCCGCAAAGGAGGCGGTCGAAGTAGTCGCTGCCGTGGACGAGGCGGTAGCCACGGCGATCGGAACCTAGCCCCGGCGGCCAGGAAATGCCGCAATCACTCAGTTGGCGGTTCGATTGCTCGGGGCTAGGGCCCTCTCGAAGTGATAGAGATCCGTCACCCAGTCCCAGTCGCTGTCAATAGGGTTGGCTGGCGGCTCATCAAAATCATCGACGACGCCCAAGGTCAGGGTCGTTCCTGTGACCTCGAAAAGGGCTACGACTACTCGGCCAATGTCGACCTGCTGGGCCGAACTATCCTTGATGATGGTCGCGTGTAGCTGCTGCGGGTCGGCTTCTTCAGGAATTGTGAAGGTTGTCTCGTACCAGAAATCCGCTCGCGCACGAAAGTGGAGTGAGTTGCCCGAGATGGTCACCGCGGACTCGCCTCCCGGACCGGAGCCTACCCAATGCCCTTGGAGACTCTGCATGTTTGCAGCTGCCTGCGGGGCCGCGAGTTGGTATGCCGAGAACGGAGCCGCAATGAGCAAAGCCCATGCGCCGACAAAGAATGGCCTGCTTAGTGTTTTTCTCATGAAGCGTCGGAACCTCGAGGGATGGATGCAGGGGGCCGTTTCAGCGATCCGTTGGGCGGTGCGCAGTGGATTGAAATGATACTACTTCCCGGCCAGACGAGACCTCGGCGACCTCCCGATGGGGCATCGGAGAGCACCGAGAGGAGAGAACGGTCCTAGGCCTTTCGATAGGCTCTCTACCAGGCTCCGGTGTCGCCAGACTCAAAGCCATCGGAGAAAAAGGGCAGCGTGAAGAGGACCACTCGGCCCGCGTCGACGATCTCGCCGGGATCCGGACCATCGACGGTCGTTCCATTGAGGGGAGCTCCGGCGAGCAGCACGTCCTCGCTTCCTGCCAGCGAGAAAAGGCCGAGCAAGTTGAAGGCCCGTTCGTGAGAGGGCGAGAACTTTGTTGGGAGAAGGATCTGCCGCTGGTTCCACTCCCCGGCATTGTTGCGTTGGAATAGATAGATCGCTTCATGAAAGCGATCCTCATAGCAAATGACGTTGCCTTCAACGTAGCAGGACGTTGAAGCCGCCGCAATCAGCTCGTCGCTGATCCAATGGACGCGGCCTCCAAGAAAATCAGCGGAATATTGTTCGCTCGCTTGGAGCTCTCCTTCCAGCCCCCACGCGTTCGGTCCCCCAAGGTCCTGCCGAAACACGGAGACCGAACCGACGAAACCGTTTGCAACGACGAGTCCATCACCGCGTAGGTCGAGATTCCAACCGTCGGCGTCAAAAAACCCGGCCGAGACCTGACCCACACTGCCCCAGTTTCCAGCTCCCCCCTGGTCTTGGGCGAAGAGGTCCACCCGAGACTGCTCCTCGGTTGCCCGAGAACCCACCGCCAGGAGAGTCCCATCGATCTCCAGGTCCCTGCCAAAGGACTCCGAGGTTTCTGACACCTCCCTATGGGTCTGTCCCCAGGCTCCCGGCCCGCCTTGATCTCGACCAAAAATGTAGGCTGAGCCCCCGTCGACAGAGTTCGGTGAGCCAACCGCGACAAGGTCCCCATGAACAGAAATTGATGCCCCGAAACCACCCACATCACCCACCTCGGCCGCCAGAAGGGCCGTCTCGCCCCAAGCGTCTGGGCCTCCCTGATCCTGCTCATAGATACGGGTCCCGACGACAGCCGTCGAACCGTCGAGTGCCAGCTTGCCTGGGCTCAGCTCGGCCGAGTGGTGAAAATCCCAGTCCACTGCGGTGTCACCGCGGCGGTACCAGTGGATACCACTCGCGGAACCGATGATCAGCCAGTTCTCGTCCATCGCCATCCTGGATCCGAATGCATCGTCCGGAGCCATCGCTTGAGCCGTCAGATCTGAGGACTCGTAGCGCCGGGAAGAACAGAACCGCCGCGCCAGTGCTTCGTCACTCGTGGGAAGAAAGAACTCGACCCGGACGTCGTCCAAAGCACCTCGCAACCTGCGGCTCGATGGGTCGCTCGGAGAGCCGATGAGGTGCTCCGTCGCTCCGTGGCCGAAGAAACTTGCGTCCGAAAGCGAGACCGAATCCACGAGAACGCAATCGACGTATAGCTTGAGGTCTCCTGCCAGGTCCCAGGTCATGGCCACATGGGTCCAGCGTCCGGGAACTACGGTCCCTCCTGATACGGTGCGAACTCCGCTTCCTGGTGTATTGGCGGGACCTAGACCATTTTGGATGAGGCCGTAGAACTGATCATTCGCGATCCCCGTGTGGATCTCGAGCGCGTCGCCGGCGGAACCGAAGCCGTTGTAGTCGGCGCCATTGCCGGGGGCGTCGCTTTCGTAAACCGCGACCTGGTTCTGGTCGTCGACGTCCGAGCGAATCCAATGGGCAATGATTCTTTCGGGGGACTCCCACAGAGGAACCGTGTGCGTGACATAGCGGTTGACGCCATCGAACTGAAGCGCCCGACCGACAACTCCCAGCACCCATTCACTGCCATCCTCCGGGAAACCGATCATCGTACCGTCCGATCCGAGCTCCGAGTCACTGCCGTAAGAGTTATCTAGAACTCCGGTGTCCTGGGTCCAGGGCTCCATCGCCCAGTGAGCGGCGGTGAACTGGGCAGCGACGGGCAGCGCTCCGCTCGTCATGGCAAGAACAAGAAGAGTGAACCAGTGGGCTTTGCGCATAAGAGGGTCTCCTTTTGGTGGGAGTCGGTTCCGTGAACGAGAGTGAGCGAAGGTCGGACGAACCTGTAGTACCGCGAGCTCAATTTTCGTTACGTACCCAACCGGGCTCGCCAAGCGATTCGGGTGGGGTACCTTCTCCGGAGGGTGAGGCGGCCCGGACCGGAGGTGTGTTGATCCTGGGGTTGATATATCCCCCAGGGGGGGATATATTGACCATCAAGGAGGCAAGGATGATGACTTCAAAGACCGACCTTTCGACCCTGCACCCGGTAGGAACCGGCTATCTAGACGAGACTTCGAAACGGGCGCTGCGAAACCGGTTCGCTCGTCTCGAGGGCCACTTCCGTGCGGTGGGAGCGATGCTCGAAGATGAGCGCTGTGCGGACGAGATCCTTCTCCAGGTGTCAGCCGTCAAAGCGGCTCTCAACCGGTTTTCTGCCGTGCTACTGGAGCACGAGCTGCATTCCTGCATGAACACCTGCATGGATGGCGACCCGACCGAGAGGCTCGAGAAGGTCACCAAGGTACTCGCAACCCTGCTCAAGCAGAGCTGAGACTGAACGGGAACATCCGATGGAAGACGCCAAGAAGAACATATTCATTAATTCCGGTGCAGTGTTAGCGGCCTTCGGGGCTTCGCTGTGCTGCATCCTGCCGGTCGCGGTGGCGATTCTCGGGGTTGGATCGGCGGCCATGGGAGCGAAGCTCGAGCCTTTTCGCCCCTGGTTCGCTGGACTCACCGCCGCTTTCCTGGGTTTCGCCTTCTATCAGGCCTATAAGCCGGTGGAGTGCGAACCAGGGGAAGCGTGCGCGGTGTCCGCGAGCCGACGACGCCACCGCATGGTGCTGTGGATCGTAGCGATCATCGCGGTCGCGCTTATGGCGTTTCCATACTACGCATCGTGGCTGTTCTAGGCCACCTGAAACAAGGAGTACACGAGATGAACAAGCTACTCGAGAAGAAGATCCAGGTTGCGTTGGTTCTGTTGGTGGCCTTGGGCGGTGTTGGCTGGGTCAGCCAGGCGGTCGCGGCCAACGAGGACTCTCAAACCGTCACCTCCACCTTCGAGATCGAGGGCATGACCTGCGGCGGCTGCGAGTTGGGCGTGAAGATGAAGGTCAAGAAGCTCGACGGTGTGGAATCGGTCGAGGCCTCCTACGAGGATGGGCAGGCCAAGGTGGTCCACGACCCCAGAACGGTGACTCCAGACGACATCATCGCCGCGATCGAAGACCTCGGATACACCGCAGAGCTCGTTGGTGACGAGAGCGAGAGCTGAATGAACGTAGGCCAAGCGCCATCCAGTCCGCCTCTCGAGCCCCGGGAGCCGCTGGCGGTCGAGGGCAATGGATCGGCTCTCCACGTCGCGGTGCTCGGCTCGGGATCCGGTGCGTTCGCCGCTGCGATCCGAGCCGTCGAAGAGGGAGCCAGGGTGACCATGATCGAGGCAGGGACCCTCGGCGGCACTTGCGTGAACGTCGGTTGCGTGCCCTCGAAGATCTTTCTGCGTGGCGCTCACGCGGCTCACACCCAGAGTGACCATCCATTTGACGGCGTGAGCCGGACTCGGCCGGTCATCGACCGCGCCGCCATGGTGGCGCAGCAGCAGGCGCGGGTCGAGGAGCTGCGGCAGACCAAGTACGAGAGCATCATTGAGGGCAACCCTGGCATTGAGCTCGTTCGAGGCTTTGGGTCGTTCCAGGATCCAAGGACCCTTCTGATCGAGCATCTGGACGGCACGACCCGCACTTTGCAGGCCGATCGCTTCCTGATCGCCACGGGCGCCGGACCGTGGGTGCCCGACATCCCTGGCCTGGCCGAGAGTCCCTACTGGACTTCGACCGAGGCCCTCGTCGCCGAGGAACTCCCAGAGCATCTGCTGGTGCTGGGCGGTTCGCTCGTCGCCGTCGAACTCGCCCAGGCCTTTCTGCGCCTCGGCACCAAGGTGACCCTCATGGCTCGCAGCACCTTGCTGTCGAAAGAGGATCCCGACCTTGGCCGTGGCTTGAAGGAGGCGCTGGAGGGCGAAGGGATGACAGTACTGCTCCACACTGTCCCCACGGGAGTTCAACACGACGCCGAGGGATTCCACCTCCAAACAGCACAAGGTACCGTCGTCGGCGACCGTCTTCTGGTAGGCACTGGTCGCCGGCCGACTACGTCCCGACTCGGGCTCGACCGCGCCGGCGTGAGGACCGATCCTCAGGGTGCGGTCATCATCGATGAGAAAATGCGGTCGAACGTTCCCCACATCTACGCCGCCGGTGACTGCACCAGCCAGCCTCAGTTCGTCTACGTTGCCGCAGCCGCGGGCACTCGTGTGGCGGTGAACATGACGGGAGGTGACGCCACGCTCGATCTCACGACGATGCCGGCCGTCGCCTTTACCGACCCGCAGGTCGCCTGGGTGGGGCTCAGCGAGCGGGACGCTCAGGCCCGAGGACTCTCCACCGAGAGCCGCACCCTCTCGCTCGAGCACGTTCCCAGGGCCCTTGCAAACTTCGATACCCGCGGATTCGTCAAGTTGGTCGCTGAGGCCGAGAGCGGACGCCTCCTGGGCGCTCAGATCCTCGGCGCCGAAGCTGGCGAGGTGATCCAAACCGCCGCGATCGCCCTCAAGGCCGGGATGACGACCCAGGACTTGGCCGACCAGCTCTTCCCGTACCTAACCATGGTGGAAGGGCTCAAACTGACGGCGCAAACGTTCACGAAGGATGTCAAGCAGCTCTCTTGCTGCGCTGGCTAGCGCTTAATGCTCAGGAAGAGAGCGCACTGGAGTCAAAACAATGAAGGAGGAGGAACACAATGCCATCACATGACCATGACCTGTTGGTGATCGGATCTGGACAGGGAGGTTTGCCGGCCGCTCACATGGCGGCCAATCTCGGCGCCCGGCTTGCGCTCGTTCGAGCGCACAGAAGTCGGCGGCACTCGAGTCAACGGGGGGCGCGTCCCCACCGCGAGGAGGCGCAATGAAGTCACGGGATTCACGCTTGGCGTTTTCGCTGCTTTTCCTGCGATGGACAGTGTTCGTCGTCATGGCGGTGTGGACAGTCGATAAGTTTGTTCGCCCCGAGCATTCGGCGACTGTCTTCGGTGGCTTCTACGGCCTCGAAGGGTGGGGAGAGGTGGCGATTCGGATTGTCGGCGGAGCGGAGGCGCTGCTGCTCCTCGCCTTTGTCGCCGGTTTCGCGAAGCGGTGGACCTACGGCGCCGTGCTCGTGCTGCACGCCATCTCGACGCTGTCGGCTTACAAGCAGTACCTGGCGCCGTTCGAGGGCCCGAATCTGCTCTTCTTCGCCGCCTGGCCGATGCTTGCGGCCTGTGTCACGCTCTTCCTTCTGCGCGAGGAGGACACGCTGCTGGCAGTCGGAGGGGCGACGAAATCCTGACTACTTGGGCGCAACTTGGGGCGCCGACCGTTCTTTTCTCCGAGGTCGTCCTGAATGATCGTCCGATCTCGCCCCGGCATGCCGCGTGATCGGCTCTAGCTCGAAGTGGATGGTTTCTAACTCTTCATGGGGTGACCTCCTACACATGCGGGGCTGGGCTCTTCTCCGGCCCCGCCTCCACGGGGCCCCTCAGCATCGCTGGATGCTCACAGAGTGTCACCCACAAGCGGTAGTTCCTTGCGACGCGAGATCAGAACGTAGCCGGCGCACAAGAGCACGACCACCAGCATGCCAACGAGCCCGCCCCCGTCGTCGTTGACGACAAGACCAAGCTGGGTGACGTGGGCGATGATGGCGCCGCACATGACACCTACCACGAGAAGCGAGCCCAACGCAGCCAAGGGGGACAGCAGCAACAAGGCCGCCACAAGCTCGATGACGGCGATCAGGTACCGGCCGGTGGGTTCCATTTCAAGGCTCGAGAAGATCTCGATACTTCCGGGATCGCCGATGAACTTCTGGACGGAAGCTATCAGCAAGAACATAGCGGCGACGCCTTGCGCCGTACGGGTGAGCTTGGGATGCCTCATGACGGCTCCTGACTGAGCGGTGAAGCGGGTGCTCGAGTGGGTGAATACACATTCTCCTCGGACAGCCATCGAGACGAAGATCTCCCCATGGCAGACAAGAGTTCAACGTGATCGTGATGTAGAGCCTCAATGTAGTTAGCGACCCGTTGCGCCTTGTCTTCGATGTCGAGGCCTTTCTGCAACTTCTTTTGATGGGTTGTTATCCCTACGGGACAAGTGTTTCGGTTGCACTGAAGAGCCTGAATACAGCCCAGGGCAAGTAGAAACCCGCGGGCGGAGTACACCGCGTCGGCTCCCAGCGAAAGTGCAGTCATCTGCTTGCCGGGGTTGATGAGTTTGCCCGATGCAAAGAGCACGAGCCTATCGCGCAACCCTGACTCCTGGAGAGCTTTATGAACGAGCGGCAGCGCTTCAAAGAGCGGCATGCCTACGTCATCCATGAAGCTCTTCGGCGCCGCGCCGGTGCCTCCTTCCGCTCCATCAACGGTAATGAAATCCGGCACGATGTCCTGGCGTTTCATTTCCTGCACTAGGGCACGAAACTCGTCTGGCCGGCCGAGGCAGAATTTGATGCCGGTTGGGAGACCGCCAACCCGTTGCACGCGACCGATGAAGGCAACTGTCGATTCGGCATCGACGCACTCGAGGTGGTGAGCCGGTGAGATAACGTCTTCGTCCATCGGAACGCCCCGCAGTTCGGCGATCTCTGGGGTGATTTTCTCCTTCGGTAGGAGCCCCCCCTTGCCCGGCTTGGCGCCCTGAGAGAGCTTGATCTCGATCATCTTCACTTCGTCCTGGCCCGCGATGGCGGCCAGCTTGTCTTCGTCCAAGTGACCCTCTGGCGTCCGCACGCCGAACTTTGCGGTACCTATCTGGAAGATGAGGTCGCAGCCCTCCATGAGATGGTATTTCGGAGTGCCCCCCTCTCCAGTATTCATGACCGCGCCGGCAAGTCGTGCGCCACGAGCCAGGGCACGGACAGCGTTCTCGCCCAGGGCGCCGTAGCTCATCGCGCTGATCATGATTGGGCGTCTGATGTGATAAGTGGTCTCGAGATTGCGAGACTCTCCAACCGCGACATCGAAGGGTTCGATCTGATCTTTGTCGACGGGGTAGAACGAGTGGCGCAGCTTGATCTCCCTGCGGTCGAAGTCGAGCAAGGATCCAAAGGCCGCCGATGAGTCCACACCCTTCGCTTTCCGATAGACCTCGGCGCGCTCTACGCGATTGAATGGCCGCTCTTCCGTGTCTGATGCGAACAGGTACTGGCGAAACTCGGGACCGATACTCTCGACGAGGTAGCGGATCTGCGCCAGGAATCCGAAGTTCGCGAGCAGAGCGTGCGAAGTCTGCCCGTGACGCCAGAACGCGTTGAGGAGGACGAGCAGGAAGAAAGTGACCGTCAGGAAATGGAAGTAAAACGATACCAAGTAGCCGGCGACGCCGGAAGCGAGACAGAGCAGGACAATGCCGATATTGGCCGTGCGCGATGCCCTCTCGAGGTCAACGATGAAGGTGGATTTCATGACGAGCCTTCCTCGCTTCGGTACGAGGGTTCGTACATCTGACCGAGGATGTATTCCTGTAGGTTTTCTGGCGCCGGCAACCTGGCCAGCCCGTCGGCATACGCTTCACTGGCTACGGCGAGCGCGATCTGTGCAGACACCCTGCGGATCTCTGAGAGCGGTGGGTAGAGAGTTCCCTCGTCGAGCTGCGCCTGAGTGACCTGGGAAGCGAGAGTGCGGGCGGCGGCCAAGAACATCGGTTCCGACACCCGTTCTGCTTGACACGCGACCGCCCCCAATCCGATACCCGGGAAGATGTAGGCATTATTCCCTTGACCTGGTCGCAACAACCGGCCCTCGAACTCGACAGACCCGAAGGGGCTGCCGCTTGCAAAAACCGCGCGACCACCTGACCAGGAGTAGGCTTGCTCTGCAGTACATTCAGCACGCGATGTCGGATTCGAAAGAGCGAAAATGACCGGGCGTTCATTGATCTCGGCCATGGTTTCGACGATTTCGCGCGTGAACGTACCCGGTGCGCCGGTCGCTCCAATCAGAACGTGGGGTCGGACGTTGTGTAGCGCGTCGATGAACCCCATTTCGGTGTCGTCGTGGGCGTATGGGAGGTTGTGCTCCTGTAGGTCCGTGCGAGAGGCCACGAGGAGGCCGTGAAGGTCAACAAAGGAGAGGCGCCGGACAGCCTCCTTGCGCGATAGTCCCGATGCGACAAGGGCGTTCGCCGTTAGGTCAGCGATCCCGGTCGCGGCCGATCCCGCACCGAGGAACATGATGCGCAGGTCCTCGAAACGCAGTCCGGTGATCCTAGTAGAGGCCAGAACACCAGCCAGAGCGACGGCGGCTGTTCCTTGAATGTCGTCGTTGAAGCAGAAGACTCGATCACGATAGCGCTGGAGCAACCGGTAGGCGTTCGGCGTGAGAAAATCCTCGAACTGGATCAGCGCGTGTGGCCACTTGTCGGCCAGAGCCGTGATCAGTTCCTCCACCAGGTCGTCGTAGTGCTCTCCGCGGACACGGCGTTCGGGCACCCCCAGGTACAACGGGTCGTCCAGGAGTTCCTCGTTGTTGGTTCCCACATCGAGCATCACGGGGAGGCAGTGCTCGGGTGCGATGCCGGCGCATGCAGTGTAAAGCGCGAGCTTTCCGATGGGGATACCCATGCCGTTCGCCCCGAGATCGCCGAGGCCGAGGATCCGCTCTCCATCGGTCACGACCACTACGCGCACCTCGGGCTCTGGCCAGTTGTCCAGGTTCTGGCGGATCGCACCCTTGTCCGAAGGCGTGACGTAGAAACCTCTCGGCTGCCGAAAGATGTGCGCGAACTCCCGGCACGCCTGCCCAACCGTCGGCGTGTAGACGATCGGCATGAGCTCATCGATGTGGTCGATCAACGCTCGGTAGTACAATCGCTCGTTTCGATTCTGGAGCGCCTGCAGAGCGATGTAGCGCTCGATGTCGTAGGCCTTGCGGCGAAGGTTCTCGAGAACGCGTTCCTTCTGGCGCTCCATGGTGCTGACCTGCGCGGGAAGCAGCCCGCGCAGACCGAACCGCTCACGCTCCTCGAGCGTGAAGGCGGTCGACTTGTTGGTCGACGGATGGAGAAGCAGGTCGAACCCGTGATCATGTATTGTTGACGACATCTATTGCCTTACGTTCTTCGTTTTCGGTATTGCCGCTCTAGGTATCACTGAATCCTGGGGCGCTGCGAATCGGCGTCCTGTTCCAGGCAGGCGTCGATGGCCTCACGTCGAAACTGGCGCGTGGATCGTCGGGTAGCTGCTGAGCAGTGGTGGGTCGGTAGTGGGTGGGCTCGGAGTCTCGAGGCGTGAGATGGTCCCGCGCCTCAGGTACGTGGCTGGGTACGTGGCTGCTGGCCGGGCCGGATCTATGGCCCCCCAAGCTCATGGTCGGTCCCAGGGTTTCCAATCCAGATGCTCCCGGCCCCCGTATCCTCACCGTTGCCGGAAGCCACACGGTCCCGATGCGACAGCCAGCGTATGCGACAGCCCAGGCATTTCGCGGATGGCAGGGATGCTCCCTGCCGACACTTGGACAGGGGCGGCGCTGGACTGGCCACGAGCATCCCGTAGGGCCCTGAGAAAGATGGAGAAAGACCTTTATGACCGACCAAACTAGCCTCGAACTGGAGGGTATCGAAGAGCTCCGGCCTCTCGACGACCACAATCTCCGCCTCGCGGCCAACGTCCATCCAACGGACTGGGAGAACCCGACACCACAAGGGCGATACAACCTGGTGGTCATCGGGGCCGGCACGGCGGGTCTGGTGACTGCGGCCGGGGCCGCTGGGCTTGGGGCCCGGGTTGCCCTCGTCGAGCGCATCCTTCTCGGAGGTGATTGCCTCAACGTGGGCTGCGTTCCCTCCAAAGCCCTGATCCGCTCGGCGCATGTTGCCGCGGAGGTGCGAGATGCCGGAGACTTTGGCGTTCGGGTGCGAGGAGATGTCGAGGTAGACTTTCCTGCGGTGATGGAGCGGATGCGAAAGCTCCGTGCCGACATCAGTCCGCACGACTCGGCGGCCCGTTTCAGGGATCTTGGAATCGACGTCTTTATGGGCGAGGCGAGATTCGAGAGAGACGGTGTGGTGCGAGTAGGCGACAGCGAACTCCGCTACAGCAAGGCGGTCGTCGCCACCGGAGCGAGGGCTGCCGCACCCCCGATTCCCGGTCTGGACGGTATTCAGTACCTCACCAATGAGACGGTGTTTTCTCTCACCGAGCTGCCGCGGAGGCTGGGAATCATCGGCGCTGGGCCGATCGGCTGCGAGCTCGCCCAGGCCTTTGCCCGCTTCGGCTCGCAGGTCTTCCTCGTCGAGGCCGAGCACGGAGTCCTCCCGCGCGAGGACCCCGACGCCGCGGCTCTCGTACTGAGACAGCTCGAGCGAGACGGTGTTCG
Source organism: Thermoanaerobaculia bacterium (assembly GCA_019911795.1). Taxonomy (GTDB): domain Bacteria; phylum Acidobacteriota; class Thermoanaerobaculia; order Multivoradales; family JAIOJS01; genus JAIOJS01. The sequence goes on from JAIOJS010000585.1 coordinate 11,434, forward strand.
CGTACTCTGCTGTGGCCGGCGGCTCGAACTCGCGCAAGAGGCGGATGGGACTCATCTCAAGGTAGAGAGCCATGACCGGCACTACGACGAGGTCGTCGACCGGCTCCTAGTCGCCGTGGGCCGAGCGCCCAACGTCGAGGGCCTCAACCTCGAAGCAGTAGGCGTGAGCTTCGATCGGCAAGGGGTGAAGGTCGACGACCGGCTACGGACGACCAACCGACGGATCTTCGCCGCAGGAGACGTCTGCTCACCCTACAAGTTTACCCATGCCGCCGACGCCCAGGCCCGCATCGTCATCCAGAACGCTCTGTTTTTCGGCCGCTCCAAGGCCAGCCTGCTGACCATTCCCTGGGCCACATACACCGCGCCGGAAGTGGCCCATGTCGGCCTCTACGAGCACGAAGCCGAGAGCCAAGGCATTGCCATCGACACCTTTCGCGTCGACATGGCGGGAGTGGATCGGGCCATCCTGGACGGCGACGACTCTGGCTTTCTCAAGGTCCACGTGAAACGGGGGTCGGATCGCATTGTCGGGGCAACGGTCGTTGCCCGAAACGCCGGTGACCTGGTCTCGGAGATCACCTTGGCCATGGTGGCCGGAAAAGGTCTGGCCACCCTGTCGCGAACCATCCACCCCTATCCGACTCAGGCCGAGGTCATCAAGAGGGCCGGAGATGCCTACAGCCGAACTCGATTGACCCCCACGGTTCGACGCCTCTTCGACCGGCTTCTGGCTTGGCAGCGCTAGATGAGCGATATGAAGGCTTCAGACCTCTTCGTCAAGTGCCTCGAGTCCGAGGGAATCGAGTACGTGTTCGGCGTTCCCGGCGAGGAGAACGCTGACTTCATGATGTCGCTCGAAAAGAGCGATAAGATCCGCTTCGTTCTGACCCGGCACGAGCAGGGGGCAGCCTTTATGGCCGACGTCTACGGGCGTCTGACCGGCAACCCTGCGGCTTGCCTCGGGACCTTGGGTCCGGGCGCCACCAATCTGATCACCGGCGTCGCTAATGCCAACATGGACCGAGCGCCCATGCTGGTGCTCACTGGGCAGGGCTCCACGGAGCGCTTACACAAAGAGAGCCACCAAGCCATGGACGTCGTATCGATGTTCCGGCCGGTGACGAAATGGGCTACTTCGGTTGCCCAGCCGAACAACATCCCAGAGATCGTGCGCAAGGCCGTGCGACTAACACGCACCGAAAAGCCCGGAGCCTGCCTGGTCGAGCTCCCGGAGAACGTCGCCAAGATGAAGGCGGAGGGCTCTCCCATGGAGCCCATTCGCTTCCGCCGCCCGGTCCCGGACGACAAGACCGTTGATCGGGCCTGGGACCTGCTGCAGGGGGCCCGACGGCCAGTGATCTTGGCCGGCAACGGCTGCATTCGTAAGCGGGCTTCGAAGCAGCTGCGGCGATTCTCTGAGGCGACGGGTATCGGCGTCATCTCTACGTTCATGGCAAAGGGCGCTGTGTCGTTAGATGCCGACCACTGTCTCTTCACCATCGGTCTCCAGGCGAGGGATCTGGTGGCCTGCACGATCGAGGGAGCTGACCTCGTACTGGCCCTCGGCTACGACATGGTGGAGTACCACCCCCGGTTGTGGAACCAGAGTGGCGACAAGCGTATTGTCCATGCCGACTTCCTTCCCGCCGAGATCGACGCCCACTACCGGCCTGGAGTCGAACTCGTGGGCGACCTCGCTCACACCCTCTGGATGCTCAACGAGCGAGTCGCACGGGATGGCTGTTCTGATTGGGACTTCGGACAGCAGCACGCCACCCGGAGCGAGTTGCAGCTGGACTTCGCCACCCACGCAAAGGATGTGACCGAGGGCGCTATGCGCCCCCAGAAGGTCTTGTGGGACGTTCGACAAGCCCTCGGCCCAAAGGACATCCTCCTCTCCGATGTCGGCGCTCACAAGATGTGGATCGCGCGCTACTACCATTGCCACGAGCCCAACACATGCCTGATCCCCAACGGTTTTTGCTCCATGGGTTTCGCCTTGCCCGGAGCGATTGCCGCCCATCTGGTGTATCCGGATCGGCGGATCCTTTCCATCAGCGGAGACGCCGGTTTCCTTATGAACGTCCAGGAGATGGAAACGGCCCGCCGGCTTGGGGCTGACATTACCGCCATGGTCTGGGAGGACCACGCCTACGGCCTCATCGCTTGGAAGCAGGACAACGAGTTCGGGCATCACACCGACCTCTCGTTCGGCAACCCCAACTGGCTCCAGCTCGCCGAGGCGTTCGGTTGGAACGGCTTCTACTGTGATCGTAGCGCCGACTTGGCGGGGGTGCTGGAAGCCAGCTTCGAGGCGCCGGGACCTTCACTGGTGGTAGTTCCTATCGACTATCGAGAGAACAAGCGACTCACGGAGCGGCTCGGCGACATCTTGTGTCCAATCTGAGGCGGTTGCGGGGGTGAAGACGAATCCGACGATATGGAGAGAGTAACTATGCTGGCAGACACCTATCCCTTCTATCTTGCTAATGAGCCCGAGCAACCCAATGCCGACCTGGAGGTCCGCGACAAGTACAGCGGCGAGGTCGTCACTCGGGTGGCGATGGCGGCGGAAGCCGACATCGACCGCGCCATCGGTCGTGCCGTCGCCGCAGCCGCGCCGATGCGATCGATGAAGGCGTACGAGCGCCAGGCGGTCTTGCAGCACTGCGTGAAACGGTTCACGGAGCGTGCCGAGGAGCTGGCCCAGACCCTCTGCATCGAGGCGGGGAAGCCCATCAAGGACAGTCGAGGCGAGGTCTCTCGCCTCATCGACACTTTTCGCATCGCGGCGGAAGAGGCCGTGCGCCTTTACGGCGAGGTCCTACCCATGGACATCAGCCCTCGCGGTGCGGCCTACACCGGCATGTGGAAGCGCGTGCCCATCGGCCCTTGCTCGTTCATCTCGCCTTTTAACTTCCCCTTGAACCTGGCCGCTCATAAGGTGGCTCCGGCCATCGCCGCCGGCTGTCCCTTCGTACTCAAGCCCGCTAGCCTCACGCCGCTGGGGGCTCTCATTATCGGCGAGACCCTCGCCGAAACGGATCTGCCCCCGGGCGCCTTTTCCATCCTTCCCTGCCGCCGAGAGGGTGCCCGTCTCTTCACCGAGGACGACCGGCTGAATCTTCTGAGCTTCACCGGCTCTCCGGAGGTCGGTTGGAGTCTCAAGGCGAAGGCGGGCCGGAAAAAGGTCGTGCTGGAGCTGGGGGGCAACGCCGCCTGCATTGTCGACCAGGATATTCGCGACGATTTCCTCGAGGACGCGGTGGCCCGCTTGGTTGTGGGCGCTTTCTACCAGAGCGGGCAAAGCTGTATAGGTGTTCAAAGGGTGCTTGCGCACGAGAGTATCTACGAGGATCTCAAAGCGCAGTTGATCGCGGCCACCGAGGCCCTCGTGGCCGGCGATCCGCGCCAGGAAGAGACCTTCATTGGCCCAATGATTTCGGAGAAGGAGGCGCAGCGTCTCCATGGCTGGATCGAGGAGGCGGTCGGGGCCGGAGCGACCCTGCTTTGCGGTGGCCAGCGAGATGGGGCAATGCTCCAGGCCACTCTCCTCGAAGGCGTCGACCCGCGCTTGGATCTTTCCTGCAAGGAGGCGTTTGGGCCGGTTGCCATCCTCGAACCCTTTTCCGATTTCGAGGCCGCCCTCGATCGGGTGAACGATTCCGACTTTGGCCTGCAGGCGGGCGTCTTCACGCGCGACCTCTACAAGGCCCAGAGCGCCTGGGACCGGCTCGAGGTCGGAGGGGTGATCGTCGGCGACGTTCCCAGCTGGCGCATCGACCATATGCCGTATGGTGGCGTCAAAGACAGCGGCCTCGGTCGGGAAGGCATCCGTTGGGCGATCGAGGACATGACCGAAGTGCGCCTACTCGCCATCCGGACACCGTAGACGGACCTGATAGGAGATCGTACCGATGAACAAGAGGACCTATCAGGCGCTCGGGACAGACGCGACAAGGGGCGTCGCCGGGTGGGAGTCGAGATGAGCGCCGAGTACTGGTTCATGTTTCCGGTGTCGATCGTCGTGGCCACGGTCGCCATGGCGTCCGGCGTCGAGGGGGCGACCTTCTTCTCCCCGATCTTCATGTTGGGTCTGGGGTTGCCTCCGCACGTGGCCATCGGCGCCGGGCTCATCACCGAGACGTTCGGGTTCGCGAGCGGTCTCTACGCCTTTGCCCGAAAGAAACTCATCGACTATCGGCTCGGTCTCGCGCTGCTCATGGTTACCGTTCCCACCGCCATCGTCGGAACGATCGCGGCCGGGTATATCCCTGCCGTGGTGCTGAAGACCGTTCTCGGAATGGGTCTGGTGGTCGTGGCGGCCAGCTTTCTGCGCTCACCGACGAGGGACGACGTGATCCATCTGGACGAGACAATTCGGAATGAGTTCGACAACGAAGCGGCCGAGACGAAACTGGTCACACATCAGGGCGAGGTGATCCGCTACACCGTGTGCAACCGGACCGAAGGCCGCGCGATCGCTGGGCTGGGAAGCCTCTTCATGGGCATGATTTCGACCGGCTTGGGAGAACTCAACGGCTACTTCCTCCTGCAGCGATGCCGGGTGCCGAGCAAGGTGGCGGTTGCCACGAGTGTCTTCATCGTGGCGGTGACTGCCTTGACGGCAGCCACCGGCCACGTGCTGCAGTTTGTGCATAGCGCCCCGGAGGTCATAGATACCGTTCTGAGCCTTGTGGCCTTCACCGTACCGGGCGTCATCGTTGGAGGCAACTGGGCTCCTACGTGTCGAGCCGGATACCACAGCACGTCCTCGAGCGGAGTATGGGAGTGCTGTTTGCGGGGGTTGGGTTGTTGACTCTCTTCGAAGTCGTCGTGCGATCGGCGCAGTGAGCGTCGGGTCTTCAAGCCTGCTCGAGGTGGTTTTGACCAACATTGCAACGGCGGCAACCTGGTTGGCGGCCCAGGCGCGCGCCTCTGCGCTGCCGCGATCTTCGATGTCGATGTAAGTCTCGTTCCCCCACGAAAGGAGGGCCATTATGTGTCGCTTTGCACTCTATCTCGGTAAGCCGATCCGCATCAGTTCGCTGGTCACTGACCCCGACAACTCGATCATCCACCAGAGCTTTCACAGCCACGAGCGAGCGGAGCCTCTCAATGGCGACGGCTTCGGCCTAGCTTGGTATGCGGGTGGAGTCTCTCCCATCCCCGCCTTCTTCAAGGACATTTCGCCGGCTTGGAACAACTTGAATCTCCTCGAGCTAGCCAGATTGACAGAGACAGGCTGCCTTCTGGCCCACGTGCGAGCTGCCAGTCCTGGACTCACCGTGATGCGACTGAACTGCCATCCCTTCGGGTGGGGAAACTTCGCGTTCATGCACAACGGATCGATCGGCGGCTTCGCCCGACTCAGACGGCAGCTTCGCCAGTCGCTGTCCGACTCTGCCGAAGCCGGCCTGCAGGGCACCACCGACTCCGAGCACCTCTTCGCTCTCTTCCGCGACAACTACGAGTCGCTCACGGCGTTGCAGCCCCTCGAGCGAATGGTCGAGGGCCTGCGCGCCGCCGTGGGCGAAACCGAGAGGCTGAGGCGCGCACTCGCTATCGAGGAGCCGTCCTTTCTCAACCTCGCTCTCGCCGATGGTCGGCGCGCCGTCGCGATCCGGTACGTGTCCGACAAGGCGGCCAAGGCCGACAGTCTCTATGTCAACGTGGGGCAGCGCTATTCATGCAGCGATGGTCTGTGCCAGATGGAAGACGGCGACTCAGGGGCGGTACTCGTCTGCTCGGAACCCCTGTCGGCGCAGGAGTCCTGGCGGCCCGTGCCAGTCAATCATCTGGTTGCCGTCGATGACGATCTCACGGTGACCATTCGACCGCTGGATCTGTGACCGCGGCGGTGCGGTTATCCGATGCGTCGAGCGGCGGGTCAACTGGCGTTGTCAGAGACAACCCGCGACCTCGCCCGGGAGAGCTTCGCGGAGTTTCTTGCCGGTCAGCACGGCTCAGGTGCGGATGACGTCGTCCCGCAGGCGTGCTCGTGAGGCGATCTCGCTGAGTGTCGACCCCTCGGAGAAGGAGGCCTCGAGGATCTCGCGGTCGCCTAGGCTGGCCATACTGGCGTCGCCAACCCAGGGGCTTCAGGTAGACGTAGATCGATCAACAACCTCGGGCCCTGGACGGTGCCGGTGGCTCTCCCTGCACCCAACCCTTGCTTCTTGGTACTCGTTGACCGTCAGCCGACACCTTGACCAAAGGCCCTTGCCGCACAAGCCTCGTATTGGTCGCGGGACGTGGAGATAGTGGGGCGCGCTGCACCGGCGGCCCTGGCGGCACTGGCCCTGGTCCTAGCCCTACCGCGGGTTGCCGCAGCGGAGTCATCCTCTGCGCCCTCGACTGAGGACCGGGTCGTGGTGACTCTCGATTCGGGGCGACGATTGATGCTCTTCCCGCCGGGTTCCTTGTTCCGGCCGTACGTAGCCGATCCTCACTACCCCGACACCGGAATACTCCTGCGGAGTGCATCTAGCGCGATCGAAGATGACGGCGATCGGCGGGCCAGTTTGCATCTAGGCGGACGTTTCGGCATCCTCCGATGGGAACCGGCCCACGACGATGGCCGTTCCTGGCAGATCAGTTTCGACGCCGGGATCGATGCCATGTTCGACTTTGAGAGGTCTCTCGACAACATCGGGTGGGATGGCAACTACGGCTTGAGCGTCACGACCAGCGATGGGGGGCCCTTGAGCTGGAGGTTCGGACTGCTCCATACCTCCAGCCATGTCGGCGATGAGTACGCCGAGCGCACCGGGCGACTGCGGATCGGGTACACCCGCGAGGAGCTGCTACTCGCCGTATCGTGGGCTGTCGCTCCAGAGTGGCGGACCTACTTCGAGGCCGCCTGGGATCCTTCGCCCGGGAGCGAGGCCCTCCAGGAGCCGTGGCGTTTGCAGACCGGGCTCGAGACCGAGCGCCCCGGGCGCCTCTGGAGCCAGCGCCTCGGCTGGTACTGCGCCCTCGACGTCTCGAGCCTGCAGGAGCTCGACTGGCAACTCGATGCCGCGTTGCAGATCGGCATCTTTCTCGACTCGGCTGGCCGCCGGTGGCGGACGGGCTTCGAGATCTACGATGGACGTGTACCGATCGGTGAGTTCTACCGGACCTCTGAGACCTACGTCACGGTCGGTCTGTGGGTCGATCTGTAGCCGCGCTAGGGGGCCGTTCGAGACCGAGGGAAGGCTTGCTAGTATCGTCCATTGCAGCAGTCATCCACTCCGGACGCGTCCTCACGTAGGCCCCAGATATCCGGTGGCAGCGGATGGAGATCCGCCGTAGGATCGAGCAAATATGATCTTTCCACTGACCGTGCAGACTCCCCTGGTTTGCGGGATTGATGTCCGCGGGCAGCTTTCTGGAAAACAACGCGGAAAGGCCGTCAGGCGACTGCGGGGGGCTCGTCTCGTCGTGGTTCATTCTGTGGCTCTCCTTGGCTGGGGCGTCGAGCCGCGACGTCGCGTTTCGACCCTGCAAGAGGTGAGTGGGGGATGGCGTCCCTTTCTTACACCCCATCCTCAACCGCATCAGGCGTCGAGGCGGCGGTGCGGCTTTTCCTTTGCGTCGAACGGCGGGTCAGCTGGCGCTCTCATTGACGACCCAAGAGCTCGCCCGGGAGGGCCTCGCGAAAGTCTTTGACGGCCTGCACGGCCCGGGCGCGGATGACGTGGTCGGGCAGGCGTGCTCGCGAAGCGATCTCGCTGAGCGTCAGTCCTTCGAAGAAGGTGGCCTCGAGAATCTCGCGGTCACTTGCAGTTAGGACAGCCATTGCCTCGCTGACCGCGCGATGCCTACTCTTGTGATTGGGACTCTCGGCGCACGCACCGACACTCGAAATGGCGGGTAGCTCCGCTCGTTCCCCCGTGGGCTGGGCGGGGCGCCGTTCCAGAGCCCTTCTACGGGTGAGCAAGACCAGGCAAGTGAACACCGAGAAGCGGTTCTCGTCGAAGGTGATCTGGAAGGTGCCAGCCTGCTTCCCAAGGTCTAGAAAGGCCTCTTCCAAAGCGATGCCGGCCAGTTTAGGGTGCCCTAGAATCTTCAGGGCCAGTGAGTAGAGCGGGGCCGAGTGACGACCGTAGAGTTCGGCGAGAGCCCCTCTATCTCCGCCCTTGATGGCCGCTATGAGTTCGACGTCAGAGAGAGCCTCGAGGTGGCTCCGCTGCGAAAAAGTTTCCTTGCCTTCGGTCATCATCCCTCCATACCACCTTCGGTCGTCGCTACGACCGCGCATCTGTCTTCTCAGCGCGGCTCCTTGAGTGAGTGACGAGCGGGCCTGATTTGTTACACACGCCGGCGCTCGGGTCCGAAGGGAACCCCAACTCGTGCACCCGCACTATCGAGCCGAACTCGGTTTACGGAGGGTTGAGACCCCTCTCTAGCGATGAGCTTCGGGGGCGGCTGAGGGTCGGGGCTGTTCGAGGAGCCAGAAGAGGACGTTGTCGGTGAAGATCAAGTCCCGAGTGAGTCCTAGGTGGTCCGTAAAGAGAAAGAGCACCTCCTTCCAAGGGATAGGCGACTGCAGCTCGGGCGTCCACGGCCCGCCCTCCCGCTCATCCAGCAGGGCGCTCGACCGCAGCACGGTGCCGTCACCGGGAGCACGGTTCGATGGGCGCAAGCGGCCGGTCGCGGGATCAATGTGCGCGCTTTGCAAGGTGGGCACTGCGTCTCCGGCTGCAAGGTAGATTTCGACGTTGGAGGGTGGTCGAGGGGCCGGTTGATCGAGGGCGGCGGTGAGCTGCCGAGCTCGGGCCAGGCTCTTTCGGAGGTGGTCGATGGCGATTTCGTGGCGCTCGGCAGGGTCGGTGACATGCGGGAGGAGCGCTTCGAGGATCGGCGCCTGATTCGGGGAGGCCAGTCCCCATCCGTTGTCCTCCCAGAGCGCGAGATCGAACGGATCCTTCGTGACTTCCTCACCCTTGGTTCCTTGCGTCACGACGCCGTGTCGTCCCCGGGGGAGCAGCTGGTAAATCGAGGGAAAGGTCCCGAGGATAGCTGGGGAGTAGGTTGGAATAAAGGGGCCCGGATCGTGCCCGTCGATGAGCTCGAAGAGAGATTCGAGGGAACCGGCGTTGGGAGGTGCCACCAAGATGACTCGGTCCACATACTCGGCTCCTGCCCAGGTGACGGCCGGGATCGAACCGTCCTCCGGCAGGTCGGCACTCCCGTAACGAAGGAAGTACCGCAGCGAGAGTGCGCCCATCGAGTGGGCGACGACGTCGAATCGCACCTCGCCGGGGTCGACCCCGAATCGGCGTCGACTCTCCTCCCTCACCGCGACTCTTTTCTCGGCGAGAAATCGGGCCAGTCGCTGAGCGGTTTCCACGTTGTCGCGCCGCCAGTCATAGTCGAACTGGAAGCAAGTGTAGTGATCGCTTCCATAGTCGACGGCCCCGGAGAGGCCGAGGCTCTCATCCCGGTAGCCGCCAGCCCCGAGGGCAGCCAGAATCTCGACGTAGGCGCGGACCACCAGGGGCACGCCGAGGACCCTGACCTGGACCCGATCCAGGACACCTCCCGGATGAACATCGTCGCGAAGCTCCTTCAGACTGACACCGGGTTGCATGGGAAGCGCGATGAGCCGCATGTCCTCGGGACGTCCTGGTCGCGCGTAGTCCCCGGCAAACGCCCCCCAAACCACACGGTTGCTCGCTCCGTCCACGAGGGTCGAACCGGTGAGGCCAGGAATGACGATGATTGGGTTGCGGTCTGGGCCGTGATGCTGGGCGGCGCGGTTGTAGAGTTCGCCGAGATCGGGCGGTGCAAAGCGAACCGCACAGGCCGTGGTCAATGCCGCTACGACACCGAGGGCGAGCAGGGTTGTTGCCGTGGAGGCCCTTTCTCTCCAGCGCCAGCCACCCCGAGGTCTCGACGGTCGAGTAGAGTTCTTCTGCACCAATCGCTCCCTGTTGAGTTCCTTGCCGTACTCTGAAGGCGGCATGTCAGGTCTGCCGTCGCTGAAATGGAGTACGGCGACCAGCCACGATAGGATGCATCGTTTCCAGAGTCATCATGCGGGGCCTCCCAGCTGACCCTCGCAGTCTCGAGTACCATTCTATGAGTCCGACGGCCACTGATCGCCAGGTGCGGTAGGATTCACCGGACAGGTCGGGTAGAAGCACCTCGGAATATCACGTGAGATCGAGAGACACGACAAGGCTGCTATTGAAGGGTGCCGGCATAGCCGTCTTCGTCATCCTCGTGATCGCCCTCGAGCGCGAGTTCCACTTCAGTCGCCTCCTGGAGCCGGGCCGAATCGAGCAGCGACTCCTGGCGGCCGGTCCCTTCGCTCCGGTTCTCTTCATCCTGATGATGTGTGCCACCGTGCTCTCCCCAGTGCCCACGTTTCCGCTGGACATCCTCGCGGGGCGTGTTTTCGGACCGGTCCTCGGGACCCTCTACGCCGTGACCGGGGCTACTCTCGGAGCGACGGGAAGTTTCCTCATCGCTCGCTGGCTCGGCCGTGACCTCATCGCGAGGTTCCTGAAAGGGCACATCAACTTCTGTCAGCGGTGCTCGAATCGGCTTCTGACCAAGGTTGTCTTTCTCGCTCGGCTCGTTCCTGCCGTCTCCTTCGACATGGTCAGCTACGGAGCCGGGCTGACCAAAATGTCGTTGGCGCGGTTCGCGATCGCGAGCTTTTTCGGGATGCTCCCTCTCACCTTCGTTTATGCCTGGATCGGTCCCCAGATCGACGTGAGCCCGACGGCCACATTGGTGGGTGGCGGCACCGTTGTCGCGCTGTACTTTCTCCTTCCCCGGTGGATCGAGCGTCGTAACTTCTTGGGCTTGCGCAAGCTCTTCGAGCACGACGGGGAACCCGAAATGAAACTCGAAGTGGAACCCTTGGACGGCTAGTGTCCGGTTTGGTTAATCCCCTGTGCTTTGGGCGAAAACGGCGGTCCAAAGTGGACGGGATCAAGCAAACGGGCACTAGATGCTCTCACGCCCCTGTTCAGAGTTGCTCGGTGGAGCTGAAACAACGGCGGCTCTGTTCACGAAACCGGCAACTCAGCGGGTAAGGGTCAGGCCGAAATGGAGTCCGACGTCGGCACTGCTGCCGTAGTTGACGAGGTTCTCGGACAGGGCCATGAAGGTGACCCACCGCTGTCCGAATCCCTTCTTGACCCCGATGTCTATGAGGTAGGC
>JAIOJS010000586.1 GCA_019911795.1 Thermoanaerobaculia bacterium
GCTGAGAAGAACGACGTGAAGGGCAATCTCGAGGTCCAGACGGGGCTCAGAATCGAAGCGATCGTGGCCGAGGAGGGTCCGACCCTGGCTTCGATGACCTTCCCAAGCTATCGCCACCTTCTCGATCTGAAGGTCCAGACACGACATCCAGAGCTTGGAGAAGTCGACCTTATCCAGCCCTTCGGTATCGTCGCCCGAGCCGATGATCGGGTGGTAGGCCTAGCCTTGGCGGAGCTACCTGCGAGTCCGGGGGGCAAGAACACCGACACCGCCGTCCTCCTCTCGGTTTTCGTCCGCCCCGAGGCGAGGAGACAGGGGATCGCGACTGCACTCGTGGCCGCCTTCGAACAGGAGACGGCCCGACGCAGCTTCCACAAGGTGGGCGCCATTTACACTACCGGTCGTCCCGGGATGGACTGGATGGAGCAGGTCTTCGCGAAGCGCGGCTGGCAGGATCCGGTGGCGGCCTCATCTGTCGTTCACTTCACGCCCCAGGCGGCGCTCGGTTCGAAGTTCTTTACCCCGAGGTCGCTGGCTCATTACCAACACGCCTTCGAGATCTTCCCCTGGCACGAGATCACGGCTGAAGATCGCGAGGTCATCGAACGTACCAATCGCGAGCAGTGCTGGATCGAGCCGGCGCTCGGCCCCTTCAAGCACGAGCTCGAGGAACTCGACCCGTCGAGTGTTGGAGCTCGTCGCGACGGCGTCGTCGTCGGATGGGTGCTCAACCACCGGGTGTCGCCCACTACCGTCCGTCACACCATCGGCTACGTTCGTCCCGACCTAGCTCGTCGAGCGAAGCTCTTGGCCTTGCTTCACCCGTGCTGGACCGATCTCATGCAGCAAGGGGTTACGCTCTGCACGTTCGCAACCCCTCACTGCTATCCACCGATGGTGGCATTCATCCACCGCCTGTTCGCGCCCTTCGCGTCTTTCGTCGGCGAATCTCGCCGCGCGACGCACGACCTGGGGAGTCTTGCCGGCGATGGTGGTGGACATCCTCTCGAATCCGTGAAGAAATAGTCTGAACCGAGAAATCAACCGATCTTTGGTGTCGACACCGGCACCGCAATCTCTCTCATGATTGGGAGTACTTAACTCTAAGGAGCTACTGATGAGGATCACGGCCACAGTGCGAGCCCTCGCCTTAACGATTGGAACCATGGTCTTGGCCGGTGCTGGTAACGCCCAGAGCGGCGGCGACTCGCCACCGGTCTGGCGGGCGGATGCCTACGACGGAGGCGGGGAGGGAATCGGCCTGCTCGAAGCGGTGCGGGAAACCCTTGCGCGCGACCCAAACTTGCTCCTGCAGGAGCAGGACACCAAGAGCCAGGAGGGGCGGGTCCTCGAGGCGGCGGGTGACTTCGATTGGTTCCTCAGCGGTCAGCTCTCCTGGGAGCACCGCCTTCAGGCTCTGCGCGAGAGCGTCATCGAGGGTCAGGAGGACGTTCGCAACCAGGTCACCGATGCCCAGGTCGAGTCGTGCCAGGAAGAGCAACGCTTGACCTTGAAGCTGCAGGAGCTGATCGCGGCTCAGACCACCATGGGGATCGATATCAGCACCGATATCGGGTTCGACGCGCAGATCACCCTACTCGAGGCCGCTATTTTGACCGCCGACAACGCGGTGCTGCAGCGCGAGTTGGAGAACACCCGGAACAATCTCTTGACCACTGAGATCTCCCTGACCCAGGATGACCTGGCCGCAGCGAATCAGGTGTGCCAGGAGTCCGGGGCGACGCTGGCGCGGCTCGGAGAGGTACCCAAGGATGAGGACTTTGAAATCGGTCGAGCCAACATTCGCCTCGAAAAGCTCAACCGGTCGGGAGTCCTCTTCGCCCCATACTTGAACGCAGCCTACGATTCGACCCAGTATGTCGGCAAGCACAACGGCTTCATCACGCCCGCCCTCGATCCTTTCGGACAGCCCTTGATCAGTCCGTCGGGTATTCCGCTCGACCGGCTCATCAGTTTCGGTGGTAAGGACATCGACGACATCTATACCTTCGACCTCGGCTTCGAGGTGACCCTACCCCTGGGACGGGGGAGAGGTCGCGTGGCGACCGCCGGTTTCGAGAAGGCGGCCAGCATCGACCTCGATGCCTCCAAGCTGATCCTCGAGCACGGAGCCTCGGAGAGCGTACTGAACACCCTGTTCGCCTATTGGAACCTCGTGGCGGCCGCCGAGCAGGTTGCGGTCCTCGAGGACTCTGTGAGTTTGCAGGGCGGACTCCGAGGAACTACCGAAGCGTTGATCGACGCCAGTGAACTTCCAGGAGCTGAACTGGCACGGTCCCGGGCCGGTGAAGCCAACGCTCAGGCCCAACTGGAGGGCGCCTATCGCGATCTCGCGACCGCCCGGCTCGACCTCGTCGAAGCGATGGGCTACACCGTCAATGATCTCGGAGCTCTGCCGGTGGCCACCGAAGCGTTCCCCGAGGGTCCGAACCCCGAGGAGATTGCTTCCTTGGGCGAAGCCTTGATCGAGGCCGCGATGCAGCGGCGTCTCGATTTGGCGGCCTCTCGGTCGCTCACCGAGTCAGGGCTCGTGCTGGCGGAGGCGGCGACGACGGCGTTGCGTCCCCGGATCGACCTGACCCTGGGCGCCTGGTACATCGCTCGTGGTGAGAAGACCGCGTCCGACGCGATCGATGCCACGGCATCCGACCCGAGTTGGAGAGTAGCGTTTGCCCTCGACAAGCCACTCGGCAACCGGACGGCTCGGGGCCGCCTGGCTCAAAGCGAAGCGTTGGTTCACCAACGTCAGATTAGCGAGGAGGACTTGGCACGCCGCATTCGCATCGCAGTGGGTCGTGCGTTGGCTTCTCTACAGGACGCGATGGACCAGCAGGCCAAGGCTGCAGAATCGGTGGCGGCCTACCAGCAAGTTGTGGAAGTCGAACTCGAGAAGCTCAAGCTCGGTGAAACCACCCTGATCGATTCGATCCTGACGGAGCAGCAGCAGACCAGCGCTCGCCTCGCCCTGATCTCGGCCCGGTTTCGGGTAGCAACGCTGATCGCCCAACTGCGGTTCGAGAGCGGTACCCTCGTCGATCACGTGAACGGTGCGAGCGGCGTCAACCTCGAGAACCTGACGACGTTGCCTGAGGACGGCCGACTGTGAGGGGGGCGATCCGAACAACGGTACTGCGCACGGTTCGCTGCGGAGTAGTCTTCTGCCTCGTGGCGGGAACCGTGGCGGGCACGGCTTTCGCGATGGAGAATGAGGGACCGAGCCTGACACTGGAGGAGGCGGTCTCCGAGACCCTGAGGTCGAGCCAAGAATTGCGTTTGGCCCAAGCCCGGACCGAGGAACGTGAGGGAGCCTTGCAGGAGAGTTCCGGACTCTTCGACGGCTCGCTCTTCGCGGACCTCGTCTACAGCTACGAGCAGGATGCCCTCATCCGCGGGGAGATCGGTCAGGAGATCCGTCGCCGGGTGCCGATGGAGTTCGCGGCGATCGCGATTCCGCCCTTCGGGCCGCCGGGAGCCCTCGATCGAGCTGCCGATCAACTGGAGGCCGCCGCTCCGGGTGCCCGCACCCTCATCGTCGACGAGTGCAGAAACCTCGAGACTCAGTTCATCATCGAGACCCCTGATTCGGGGACTTCGACCCTCTGTCTCGATCGAGACGGGATCCTCCAAGGCGTAGTGGTCGACGACACGGCAATCAGCTCCGAAGACCTGGACGAGCTCCTGGATGTTCTCTACATCCTCGAAGTGCTGGGTCAAGACAGGGACCAGGAGATCGAAGACAACATCCGACAAGCTCTGCTCGGCCTAGCCGGAACCTTGAGGGACATCGCCGAGGCGCTGCGCTTCCAACGGGCTCTATTGGCGGGGCTGCCTTCGGAGGGCACGCGGCGCGAGAGCCGGTTCGAACTCGGCTACCGACATCTCTTCCACACGGGTTTGGGACTCACCGCGAGTATCAACCTGCAGGGCACCGAGATGGGGTTTGACGGCAAGGTCCGCGATCCCAATCGGGGTGGTTCGCTGGTGCCGACCACTTTCACCACCGGAGTAGGGTTGAGGTTGGACATTCCTCTCGCCCGCGGACGGGGTCGCATTGCCACGGGGGGATCGGAAGAGGCGGCCAGCCTCGCCCTGGATGCAGAACGGAACCTTCTCCTGCACACCGCAGCTGAGCAGTCTCTGACTACGGTGCGGGCGTACTGGAACCTTGCCGCCGAGCTCGAGCGGGCGGCGCTCCTGGAGGAGTCAGTGGCTGCTCGAGGTAGGTACCTTGGAGTCGTGAACGATCTGGTCGACGCCGGCGAACGGCCAGGATCGGATAGTGGCCGAGCGATCGCTCAGCTGGCCGACGCCGAAAGGGATTTCTCCGAGGCTCAGGGCGCGGTGGCCAATGCCCGTTTCGACCTCGTGGAGGCGATGGGGATCCAGGCCGGGACGCTCGACGAGACCCCCCTTCCGGCGACGTCGTTGCCGGCGGAGGCTCACCTCGGTGAGGCGTCGCCGTGGAGCGATGCGGTCATCGACCGACGCTTCGATCTTGCAGCGGCTGCCAACACCACGGCGGCGAGCGCTCTGCTCGAGGAGGTGTCCCGAGTCAATCTGCGACGCCAAGTCGATCTCATCGTCAGCGTTTCCTACAGCGGATTTCTCGACACCTTCGACAAGGGGTTGTTCGACTTCGACGGCTATTGGGATGCGGCCAACGGACGCTTGGTGGGTCCGAGCTACAGTATCGGTCTGCGAATCGATCTTCCGTTTGGGAACCAACGTGCCCGCGGGCGCCTGATACAGGCCACCGCAGCTCGGGCTCAAAGCGAGATCAGCGAGGGCGTCCTCGCTCGTCAGGTGCGCCTTCAGGTCGCCGACCTAGCGGCCACCCTGAGTTCGCGTCGTACCGAGCTTCAAAGGATTCGCGAGGCTGATGGCTACCTCAGCGAGAGTCTGCGATCGAGTGATGAACTCTTCCGCATCGGAGACATCAGTCTCCTCGATCTGCTCACCACCGAGCAGCAGCTGGTAAGCAACCGTCTCGCGAGTATCGAGATCCGGCGCGAAATCGCTCTTTTGGAGGCCGCGATTCGCTTCGAGTCGGGTACGCTACTGAGAGACAAAGGACGAGCGGTCGAAGACTTCGATCCAGTGCAGTTCGAACTGGCGGAATGGCCGAAGATGGACGCTACCCCCGCGGTGGGTCCATGATCGGGCGTCTTCATCGAGTTTGACGAGTTCTTTCAGAATCTATCTGGAGTTCTCGAGCAGACACCTTCGGAAGCGGTAGCAAAGCCCCGAGGAGGCACGCATGGCAGGCGCACAACACCTACTTCGAAAAGCAGCTCTGGATAAGATGTCTTCTCCTGAGCAACTCGACATGGCGATGCGAGTCACCTCGCCAGCCAGTTGGATCGCTCTCGCGGCATTTGGGGTCCTGATTGTGACCGCGGTGGTCTTCAGTATCGTCGGTCGCATGCCGATCAAGGTTGACAGCAGCGGTATCCTGTTGCGTGGCGATCAGGTGCAGACCATTCAGGTGGTGGCGAACGGAGTGATCGAGAGTCTCGACGTCAAGGAGGGCGACTTGATCGAGGAGGGCCAGGTCGTAGCCCATCTCGATCTGCCGGAACTCGCAGGGGAGATTCGCGCTTCGAAGGACCGCATCAGCGACCTCACCTCACAGGGCGAGGTGAGAATCTCTCAGATGTCCAGCCTGAGGCAGAGCTACCAGCAGCAGATCAACGAGTTGTACTCCCGTCGTCGCAACATTGAGTCGTTGGTCGAACGCCAGATCAAGACGCGCAACGACCTTGCCGCCATCGACGCCCAGATCTCCAGCATTCGCGCTCAGATGGTGCAGTCGGACGCCGGTGAGACTCAGCGCGGAAACCAGGTGGCCGAGGAGCGTCGTCGCCTGGAGCAGCTCGAAGAGAAGTTCGAGGCGGGCTCCAAAGTGAAGAGTCCTCACAGTGGAAGAGTGGCGGCGGTCCTCAAATCGCAGGGTCAGGTCATCCAGCAGGGCGAGCGTTTGATCAATCTGGAGGAACCCGACGCACCGTTCCACGTCCTGCTCTTCGTTCCCTTCTCCGAGGGCAAGAAGGTCCGCCCTGGCATGCAGGTGAGGATCTCTCCGAGCACGGTAAAGCCCGAAGAGTATGGCTTCGTGGTGGGCACGGTGGAGTCGATGTCGAGTCAGCCGGTGACGCCCGAAGAGGTGCGGGCAACACTTAATAACGATCAGCTCGCCAACCGCTTTGCCCAGGATACGCCCTTCCGGGTGAGGGCCAGTCCCGAACTCGATGAGTCCACCATGAGTGGCTTTCGCTGGACCTCTTCGAGTGGTCCACCCCATCCCATCGGGGGCAACACCCCCTGCTCGGCCCAGATCATCATCGACAAACGCCGGCCGATTTCGTACGTGATTCCCACCGTCAAGAAGACCCTCGGGATCGGCGGCTAAACGATGGCAAAGGAGGCGGACCCAGGAGAAGCTGGGAAGGAGAAGGGGGGGAAGTCCGGCGTGCCGCAGCCGCCGCGGAATCGCCGCGTGTCGGTTCCCACCGTGCTCCAGATGGAGGCGGTCGAATGTGGCGCCGCCTCGTTGGCGATGGTCCTCGCCTCCTTCGGTCGGATCGTCTCCCTCGAGGAACTGCGGGCTGAGTGCGGCGTCTCCAGAGACGGTAGTAAGGCCTCCAACGTGCTCCGGGCGGCTCGCAAGTACGGCCTGGTGGCCAAGGGCTTCAAGTACGAACTGGACGGCCTCTACAATCTGAACTATCCCGCGATCCTCTTCTGGAACGCCAATCACTTCTTGGTCCTCGAGGGATTCAAGAAGGGGAAGATCTATCTCAACGATCCGGGATCAGGGCCGCGAGCGATCACCATGGACGAGCTCGACGCCTCCTACTCGGGCGTCGTTCTCACCTTCGAGCCGGGACCGGACTTTGAGAAGGGTGGACAGAACCGCTCCATGCTCGCGGCGTTGCGCCGACGGCTCGTCGGGTCCGAGTCCTCGCTCCTCTTCGTCATGCTCTGCGGCTTCTTGCTCGTCGTGCCGGGACTGGTGGTGCCGACCTTTTCTAGACTCTTCGTCGACGACTACCTGGTAGCGGGGCGGACCTACATCATTCGGCCGCTTCTTCTAGGCATGGGGATCACATCTCTCGTCACCATCGCCCTGACCTGGATGCAGGAGTACTACCTGCTCCGCCTCGAAACCAAGTTGGCGCTGCAGACGTCGAGCCGTTTCTTCGACCACATCCTCAAGTTGCCGGTGAGCTACTTCTCGCAGCGTTTCGCCGGCGAGATCGGCTCCCGGGTGATGATCAACGACAAGGTGGCGAGTATCGTGGCGGGCAAACTCGCGACGACGTTCATCGATTGTTTGATGATCGTTTTTTACGCCGTATTGATGTTCACCTACGACGTGGGTTTGACGATCATCGTGATCCTCCTGTCGACCCTCAATGTGGTGGCGATCAAGT
>JAIOJS010000587.1 GCA_019911795.1 Thermoanaerobaculia bacterium
GCGTCGGTGAGCCCCCCAGGCCCGGTGATGTCCCGCCCGTTCTCCGCGAACGGGTTGCCCGCGGGCGAGTGGAGCGCGGCGCGGATCAGCGGCGGCGCTGCGGCCGCTCCGCACAGGAACGACGAGCTGGCGTCCCAGGGAAGGCCGATGAGCCGGGGCAAACCGGGAGTAGTGAGCGAGTTGTTCGCTGGCTCGTCCTGCATTTGACTGATCCTGATACCTCGTCCTCCAACGCGATGGTCTACTTCAGTCCGACGAGGAACCGCAAAGCGCGCAGCACCTGAACGATCCCTTCAAGATCACACCGCATCGCATGGAGCTTCGCAAACCTGTGTAGCCGCGCCTTTCCGTCACGAGTGAAGTCTCGATGGACCTTTCCTCCAATCTCCGACTGACGAGCAACCGCAGTCGGATTCTCCGACTGAAAGGCGTTCAGCAGCTGGTCGGGATACAAATCCTCCAGCTCCCACTCAAGGCCCTTGAACTGGAGATTCGCCCGCTCAAACGCTTTCGTCATCGCCTGCGGATCCAAGTTCGCCTCGGCTGGCATCACAGGGTGAAGCCGAAAGACGTCTTTGAACTCAAGCACGCTGGAATCGATCTCGCGGATTGACTTCACAGCCCTCCTGCCGGCGCTATCGTTGTCGAAGAGGCCCACAAAGCGATAACGAGGTTTGCCACTTGGGAGCAGACAGGCGCGGGCTAGTCCCCTAAATGCAATCAGCTCGCGGATCACTCCACTTGTTCCTCCGCGCTCTCCCTCGCCTGCGGCAAGAATCGTAAAGTCCTCCCCTAGCAGGGTTGTTCCGGTAGCTTCATACTCGAGCCGCGCCGCAAGTGCAAAGGCCTCCGCGTCAGTCGTGCCCTCAACTAGTACCGTCCTCGGGCGGACCGACAGGCCGATCGACAGGCCGTAGACTGCGACCAAGTCCGGCACTTGTGTCACTTGGGCCTCACGCGTCGCCGATGGGATGAGCTGTCACTGGCCTGAGGAATGGGCCATTGTGTCCAAAGGAGACGTGACAGGAGAATTGCATCCCCGGCCTCGGATTTCGGATTGAGTGCTCCTCAGGCCTGTAAGGCACAAGGGCGTTTCCGAACTCCCTGACTCGTGCCATTGCACGAGTTCCGTAATCCGAACCGCTAGTCGCACTGACAACCTGCAAGGCCCTGCCCTCCTGAACACGAAGCCAGCGCAACCGCTCAGGCACCACCACGAAGTGCTCACTTTCGCGCCAGAGATTCCTGAGCATCCGGAATACCCTGTCCCCTTCTGCAGCTCTTCCACGTTCGAAAAGCAGGATCGCGTACTCCAGGCTGAGCTGAGGAGTCATTCTGTAATCAGAAGCCTGCAGTTCCTCTACCAGGGCGAGTTGTTGAGCAAAGTCGAATGGCTGGTCGAGGGCGAGGAGGTCGTACCTAAGTCGTACTGCTTGCATGTTCCCGGTGGCCGCCGCATGACCAAGAATCGCAAGCGCGCTTGCGCGTGTTGGTGCGGACAGCTCGGTGAGCGCAACGTGGCCGCCATCTACGCTTCCAGCGGCAAGAACAGACCAAGCACGGATCAGCACATCCAGCGCAGTGGTTGGTTCGCTCTCGGACAGTACGGCAGGCCGGTGCCTCAGCAGAAGGCTTAGGGCCTGATCAGCCAATCCATTGAGACGTGCCTCCCGATACGCGACCGCGTTGGAAGCCAAAGCAGTGAAGAGCAAGCCAAGTGCTTCGATACAGTCCGCTACTGCGCGAGAGGAGTCAGTGGTCGCATTCTGAAGTAAGTTCTTTACGTACGTCTCGATCACGAAGGAGTTGGTCGGACTCTCTTCGTATGCCTTCCTGGTCGCCTCGTTCGCGAGGCTTCGTAATTCCACGATTCGCTCGTCCGTCGCGCCAGCCTCGCTTTCCGCCTCTGCCAAGTCAAAGTAGGCGTTAGCGAGTGAATTTAGGAGATTGAGGTTCGGCTCAGAGCCCGGCGCGTACGCGATGAAGGTCAATGCGTAATCGATGTCCTCAATGGCCGCGCGAAGCAGGCTAATCTGATCTTCGAGCGCTACTCCGTAGTACTGACGGTCGAGCTTCGAGATCCGTCGACGTGAGACGGCCGTGTGGTGGCGAAACACCCGACTCGTATCCCGGAGGCCGCGCGGCATTCCGTCGAGCGCTGCCAGCACTTCTCTCCAGTAAGAGGCAAAGCTTCCACGGCCGTGATCGGGGTCGACCTTGAAGAGCGAGGTCGCGAAGTCCTCCCCCAGGGCTCGGAAGCTCCGTTCACCGAGAAGAGGCTTCTTGGAAATGCGTCTCAACAGGAGAAAGCGCAAGTGCTCAGCATCTAATGCTTCGGAGAAACCGAGTTCACTCCGCACGGGGGCGTCGTAGAAGACTGCGTTGATAAGGAAGCGCCCAAGGACATCATGCACAAGAGCCCAGTACTTCTCGCCGTCGTCCGAGACTCGTACAAGTCCGAGGGGGCCGAGTGACTTGCGAAGATCTTCAAGCCGGTGAGCAACCGGCCATTGGTTCTCTGATCTCGGTAACAATGCCTCAGGCAGCGGAAGGCGTTCTGTCGAGAGAGCGGCAATCTCGAGAATCGCATCCTGAAGGGTGCGCTCTGTCACATGTGTCCGGAAGTTTCTGTAAAGCCAATGTTGAATGGACTCGGTCAGGTCGTACTGACCCTGGATCCAGAACGACAGCGTGACCCAGAATGCGGCTATTCCGTCGAGGTAGCGAACCGTGTGCTCTTCATAGAATGCATCCCACTCCCACTCCTGTCTCTCCTTCGCATAGTTCCGTAGAAACTGGTTTAGGTGCTTACCGAGCGCACGGGCTTCGGTTTGCTCAAGAGAGTGATTGAGTTCGGCGACATTCTTGAAGATCGAAGTGTTCAAGAAGCTCAACCCGAGCATTGCAGAGGTGACGGTGAGGATGCACACCGGCCGCCCGGAACGCACCAACTCGTTCCGGAACTGCACCAATTCTGCGTCTCTGAACTGCCAGTGGATGGTGTCAAAGACGACTATCCAAGGGGTCTCGTAGAGTCGTGAAGACTCAGAGGAGGAGCCGGCCTGGTCCCTGCATGCACCTTCATTCTCTGCGCTGGCGGAGGGTGCAGGCCTCTCCTGAGCGATGAGTGCATTCACTCTCGTAAAGAAATTCGCGAGCGGCAGCGCTTCGGGAGTAAATGGAACTGGCCTTGCCAGCAAGACTGGATATCCCTCCCGTGCGCATTCCCAGGCGAGCGCCCGGGCGAGGGTTGTACCCCCCGCGCCGGGCTCGGCCGCAATAAAGGCAACACAGTTCTCTTCTGGGCCGGCCGCATCTAGTCGCTTGAGAAGGCCATGGAGTTTGTCGCGGCAGCTCGTGCTGCGAATCCAGGGCAGGCCTGCTGCAAACGGGCGCCAGGACTCAACCGGATTGCGGAAGAAGCCCACGAAGTCCTCTTCGGGGAGCTCGGCAGGCGTTAGGAACGACAGGTCACGCTCGTCAAGCAGAGAGTATCTTTCGAGGATGGGCCGCTCCGGGTCGTCGATCTCGGAGACGTCCAGTTTGTGAAGAGTGCCCTCGTGATCACGGATGCGAAGTGTGCGTCGACTCTCTGGGTAGGTAGCAGAGTAGCGAGTAAGGATGTCTACAACGACAGCACTGAGCGGCGCCTTTACGAGTGTTGCGGCCGCGACGTCAGGGGCGCCACTCAACCAATCTTGAAGTTCACCTTCCGCCTCGGGACTTGTGGAAACAAAAGTGAGACTTGCTCGAAAGCCGGATGACCAGAGAGAAGCGAGCTCAGGAGGGACGGGGCCGGCATCGTCGCTGAAGACCAGGATCTCGCGAGCCCCAGACCGTCGCAGGCTCTCGAGCATCGTCATTCGCCTGAGCTGGCTTTCGAAGTCGTGAGAAGACTCCCCCGACCGGCGACCGCTGAGGAGATAGATGGGGAGGCAGCGTTGTGGAAGCTCGATCCGAGAGGGGTCGGTATCAATGACCTGCACAAACCCGCGTTTACGGGTCATGGGGTCTCTGAAGCTGGCTGCTGCTTCGAGTGTCTGGAATGTGGTTGAGTCGTAGACCTCGGATAGAACCAAGCGCCAGGGCAGCCCGAGGAAGGGCACGAGGGAGGTCGCGACGAGCTCGCCGCGCGGAAGCTGCCTTATCCACAGCGCGACGTCTCTGCTTTCGAGGCTAGAAAGGAGATTGTCTCTGACTGCCTCTGCTCGGATGACCCGCTTCTCGATCACCGGACACCTCTGGAAAGCTCCCGCTGCCGACAGTCTGCGCGGTTACAGGTTGGAGACTACGGCTGTCCGCCGTTACCTGCAAAGCAGTGAGATTTGAGTGACTGGGGCTATCAGGCGGAGTCGGGGCGCGGCGTCCTGGCGACAAGTCACTCTTGGTTCGTTTGGCGAGGCAAGGCGCGCGGCGCCGGAGGCGAGCTGCCCTGCGAAGAGAGCCTGAAGACGTAGGGAGCAGCGCCGGCCAGTGATGTACCCTCCGCTATTAGATGCAGCGAGGAGGGGGACGCACTGTCGTGGGGGCGAGAACGGGCTGACTTCAGTTGGGCAGGAGGCGTCAGCCTAGAATGAATAGAAGTCGCGAATGGCCTGGAGTCCAATCGGAGGAAGCACGCGTCGTGACCAGCATGCGGGTGGGTGAGCACAGGGAGGCCCTGGTGGCACGGGTGCGGGTGCTGTCGCGCGCGGTCGGCGTCGCGCTCGCCGCGATCGCCGGCGCCTTCTGGTTCGTGCAGGTGCTCGAGGGGAGCCTCTACCGCGAGCTCGCCGAGAACAACCGCCTGCGCAAGATCGCGATCGAGGCGCCGCGCGGCACCATCTACGACCGCACCGGGCGCGCCCTGGTCGAGAACCTGCCGAGCTACAACCTGACCCTCGACCGCAGCCGCACCCGGGTGGTGCGCTCGAGCCTGGTCTTCGCGGCGGGCGTGCTCGGGCGGCCGGTCGAGGAGCTCGACCGGATCCTCGCCCGCTACGCCGGGCTCGCGGCCTACCAGCCGGTGCTGCTCGCCGAGGGGCTCACGCTCGCCGAGGTGGCGCGCTTCGAAGTCGCCGAGCTCGAGCATCCGGAGTTCGAGATCGCGGTCACCCACCGCCGCCTCTATCGACTGGGCAACCACGCCGCCCATGTGCTCGGCTACCTGGGCGAGGTGCGCCCGGAGGAGATCGCCCAGCCGCTGTCGCCCTACCGCTCGGGCGATCTGGTCGGACGGCGGGGCGTCGAGCGCGCTTACGACCGGCGGCTGCGCGGCGAGGACGGCGAGCGGGTGGTGGTGGTCGACAGCCGGGGGCAGCCGGTGCGCGAGTTCGGCCGTGAGGTCGGCCGCCCCGGCGCCGCGCTGCACCTGACCCTCGACGCCGATCTCCAGCAGGAGGCCGAGCGGCTGCTCGAGGGCCAGGTCGGCGCGGTCGTCGCGCTCGACCCCAGGAACGGCGAGATTCGCGCCCTGGTCTCCGCGCCCGCCTACGACCCCAACCTCTTCGCCCGGCGTCTGGCGGTCGAGGACTGGCAGCGGCTGGTCTCCGACCCCTTCCATCCCTTGCAGAACCGCGCGCTGCAGAGCACCTACTCGCCCGGCTCGGTGTTCAAGATCGTGATCGCGACGGCCGGTCTCGCCGCCGGCGTGGTCGACACGTCGTGGGGCGTCTTCTGCAACGGCGGCGCCGAGCACTACGGCCGGCGCTTCCACTGCTGGAAGCCCGGCGGCCACGGCTGGATGCAGATGGAAAACGCGCTCAAGTACTCCTGCGACGTCTACTTCTACGCCCTCGGCCAGAAGCTCGGCATCGAGCGGATCGCCGAGTACGCCCGCAAGTTCGACCTCGGCCAGCCGACCGGCATCGACCTCGAGGGGGAGAAGACCGGTCTCGTCCCCGACGCCGACTGGAGCCAGCGCGTGCGCAAGCACCCCTGGTACCCGGGCGAGACCATCTCGGTCGCGATCGGCCAGGGCGCGCTGCTGACGACGCCGCTCCAGGTCGCGACCATGGTCGCCGCGGTCGCCAATGGCGGCCGCCTGGTCACTCCCCACCTGGTCGCCGACGCGCCGGTACCGGCGCCCCGCGCGCTCGACCTGCCCGCCGGCGTGCTCGAGCCGATCCGCCGCGGTCTCTGGCGGGTGGTCAACGACCAGGGCACCGGCGCCGCGGCGCGGGTGCCGGGGCTCGAGATCGCGGGCAAGACCGGCACTACCCAGGTCTTCTCGCACACCGCCTTCCAGGACACGAGCACGCTGCCCTGGGAGCAGCGCAACCACGCCTGGTTCGCCTC
>JAIOJS010000053.1 GCA_019911795.1 Thermoanaerobaculia bacterium
GTCGTAGAGCGCGCGCGCCTGCTGGTTCGCCTCGGCCGCCACGACGCGGAGACCGCGGAGTTCGCCGGCGACGTCGCGCTCTACGACACCGCGGAGCGCGCCGTGGCCGAAGCCCTCGAGCTCGACCCGGACTCCGCCGAAGCCGCGACCGTCCTCGGCTTGATCCACCTCGAACGCGGCGAGAACCTGCGCGCCCTCGAGGACTTCGCCAAGGTCATCGAACGCGCCCCCGACCACGCCCCCGCGTGGGATGGCCTCTCCTACCTCTTCAAGAACACCGGCTTCTGGGAGTACGCCCTAGCCGCCCACGAAAGAGCCGCGAAGCTCGACCCCAAGTTCGCCTACTCGATCCGCAGGCTCTCCGTCCTCATCTACCTCGACCGCTTCCAAGAAGCCGTCGCCGAAGCCGAAGCCCTCGTCGCCAGACGCCCGAAGTTCGCGCACTACAACTACTGGCGCGGGATTGCGGCGTTCTACTCAGGAGACCGCAGGGTCGCGCGGCACTGGATAGAGAAGGGGCTCGAGCTCGATCCCACCGACCCGATAGCCCAAGGCGTGCTCGCGTTCACCCTCGCGGCCGAAGGCGAAACTGCGCGAGCCCGCGATCTCCTGAAGCTCGCTGAACCTGGTGCGGCGGCCGATGGGACATTCACGTACTGGATCGCCAAGGTTCACGCGCTGCTAGGCGAGCAGGACGCGGCCCTCGACTGGCTTGGGCGCTCGGCGGAGCTTGGATACTGGGATTCGCCGTGGATGCGGAAGGATCAGACGATGATGAGCCTCGCGGATCGGCCGGACTTCCTCGAACATCTCACCCAGCTCGACGGCCGCCGGCTTGGCCTAGAAACGTCTCTGCACAGGGCCGCTCCCACCTTGCTAGTAGCGGAACTCAGAGTTGGAAGTCTTCACAGCTCTTGACCCAGGTAGGAATCTGACTGAAGAAACCAGCGCACCCTTGAGGGGCAGCTTAAGTGTCTCCGACGCCGATTCGCCCCAAGGGAACTGCAGCCGGGCCCCGCGCGATCGATCCCGGAGACCCGTACCCTTTGCGTTCCGGGCCGAGCCGCCCTAGACTGCTCTAAAGCCTTCCGTGATTGCCGTTTCCTTCTGGGAGGATTGGATGGCCTATCTCGACAATGTCGATGCTGCCGCGCCGGGCGGCACCTTCCCAATGGTCCCGGACTAGTAGCCAGCAAGCACCGGAGCCGTTGGTGGAGAAGAGTCCCAAGGAAGTAGGTGACCTCGCGCCCAGGCTTGAGGCAAGCTTGGGCAGGCTCCTGGAGTGGATTGCAGCGGCAGACGGGAAGACCGCCACCGTATTTGCAGTCGGTACCGCCTTGCTGGGGGTGCTCGTTGCGCTTTCTCCCTCTCCGCGTGAGTGGACGAGGAGCTACGCTGCCGCTGCCATTGCAGCGGGCCTCTTGCAGGGGTTGTCGATCCTCTTCGCCAGTTTTGCTACGTTCCCGCGAACGGCCGGACCTGCTGACTCACTCGTGTACTTTGGAGGCATAGCTCCGCGAGAGTTTGATACGTACCTCGGTGCGCTCCGGCGGCAATCTGCTGACGCCTACATTGAGGACTTAGCTAGGCAGTGTCATCGCAACGCCGAAATCGCTCGGTCGAAGTTCATCTGGGTGAAGAGAGGTCTCGCGGCCCTATACCTCAGCGCTGTGCCGTGGCTCGTGGCGCTATACCTGTTGTACGACCGTGAAGTGAGTTCAGGGTGATCCTCGATACGCAGCTCCCGAAGCAGTTTCGTGACGTGATCGATGACCAGGTCGCGACCTACGCTCGGGGACGTGCGATTTCAACCACAAACCACATACCCGACACGACAGAGATTCCGATTGAGAACCAACGCCACTGGCTCAAGATTCCGGACGTTGTCTGTGTCTTTGTCGACATGCTGGGCTCGACTCTGCTCGGCGCCACGACGCACGACAAGAGCACGGCTGGAGCGTTTCAGCTATTCACTGGATCCGCAGTGCGCCTTTTTAGCGAGTTTGAGTCACCCTATATCGATGTGCGGGGCGACGGCGCATTTGCGCTCTTTGACTCCGATCAGCCACACCGTGCACTTGCTGCCGCAGTCACATTCAAGACCTTTGCGGAACTGGAATTTACGCCTCGGGTGAGAGCGGACACTGGAGTCCAGGTCGGATGCCACATCGGTATTGACCAGAAGACCGTATTGGTCAGGAAGGTCGGATTCAAGCGATATCGAGGGCGATCCGACCGACAGAACGAGGTTTGGGCTGGTAAGCCGGTGAGCATGGCCGCGAAGCTCGCCGCAATGACGAAGAATGGTGAACTGCTGACATCAGACCGCTACTACAACAACCTGACTGCGGACCGTGCCCGCTTCTCTTGCGACTGCGGCGGGCGGCGAAGCCTCTTGTGGGCCGAAGTGGATGTCTCGGGCGATTCGAACTTCGACTTCGACACGTCATACCGCCTGGGAAGCTGTTGGTGCCGCATTCATGGAGCTGAATACTGCGAGTCCGTTCTCGCTGCCGACTAATGCTCCGGTTTCCCCTTCGAGTGCCGCACTCTCCGCCAAGTCCGGCCCGAGCTGTTGCTGACCCTGTGCTCCACCGCGCGAGCCAAGTGGCTCGCGATTGGCGAGCAGAAGTCACTGCAGTCTACGGAGTGCGCGTCCGAATTGCACAGGGGGAGTTGCTGGCCCCTCGTCTCAACCAGGAAGGGTGGCCGCGACAGAGTGAGCATTGTAGGTCCCGCGGTTGAGCGGTTGACTGCGCCGGGCGCGAGTGTTGTACCAGAGTGATCTAGTAGGCAGTGCTGCCGGCGCGAGGCAAGCGATCTATGCCCAAGGACACAGAGAAGCTCCTAAGTCAGTTGGAGTCCCAGCGACGCAAGGTCGACTTTGATACTTACGACATCATCGTTCAGCAGCTTGTGACGATGGTCGAGTCGGGAGCGATCGATGTGGCGCCGGTGTACCAGAGGCAGTTTCGCTGGGACGTGGAGAAGCGTTCGCACTTGATCGAGTCGGTCTTTCTCGGTTTGCCTGTGCCTAGCCTCTTCATGGCGGCGAATCGCGATGGCACCTGGGAACTAGTGGACGGTGTTCAACGCCTGAGTACTCTTGTCCAGTACGCAGGCACTGCGACTGGTCGTGGGGCACTAGGGATAGTTGACCCTCTCATACTCCAAGGCCTCGAGAAGCTCAGCGAGTTCAATGGAACGCGGTTCGAAGAGCTTCCAGCGAGTTTGCAGCTCCAATTCAAGCATCGTCCAATCAAAGTCGTAACCCTAAGTGACAAGAGCGACATGGTTGTGCGGTTCGACCTATTCGAGCGACTGAATACCGGCGGCGTCGGGTTGACGAACCAGGAGATTCGGGCGTGCATCTATCGCGGCGCGTTCTCGGAGTTTCTTGAGCGCCTGGCGCAGAATGCTGATTTTCGATCTGTCGTTCACCTGACTCCGTCGCAAGGAACCGACGGTACTAGGGAAGAATGCGTGTTGCGTTTCTTTGCCTACCTCCATCGCTACAAGGACTTTGTGCACAGCGTCGTGGACTTCTTGAACGACTTCATGGCTGCCGCGACCAAGCGGTTTGATTTTCAAGCGGGTGAAGCTATCTTTGAAAGGACCTTCTCGGAACTTGCCCGTGCCCTCCCCCGCGGAATCGTCCGCGGGGCGGGCAGGCGCCTTACCCCAATCAACCTGTTTGAGGGTGTCGCGGTAGGGGCGGCGCTGGCACTTGGGAGGAAGAAGAAGTTGTCCGCCGGAGCGGCGGCGAAGTGGCTTCAGTCAGCGGAGCTACGCCGCTTCACGACCGGTGCTACCAACAATCGTCCGATGGTCGTGGGGCGCATCGAGTACTGCAGAGACCGCTTCCTCGGCAAGTAGTTGTGTTCGCCGCCATCACCAGCGAAGTCGCTGCGCGCCTCGATAGCGCACGGGCTTTGCTCGTGGCAGATGATCTCTTGCAGGGCGACCACCCGCAGGAGGCGGCGACGCAGAGAGGCTTAGCGTTTGTGGCGCTATATGCAGCCTACGAGCACGCCGTTCGTGGCGCAGCGCAGGCAACACTAGCTATCCTGAAGGCGAGCTCGGTTCCGGCAAGCCGAATGCGCCCATCAGTCCTGTCGCTCGTCTTGAATGCTGAATGGCAGGCGGCGCTGGAGTCCGGTCGCGCCCGGCAGTTCGGGAAGCGCATCTCCCTACTCGATTGTGCATGCACCGGGGGATTGCCCTTCAGCGTTGACGATACGCTGTTCCCGTCGGACGGCAGTCACTATCGGCCCAGTCAGTTGTACACGCTATGGTCGGTATTCGGAGTGTCCGGGCCGATCGTCCCCAGTCCGAGGTTTCTCGGTCGAATTGAGGAGCTTGTTGAGAATCGCAATGCGATTAGCCACGGTAGACGGACGGCGCACGATGTGGGGCGCGGCTATTCTCGAGGTGATATTGAGGCGCGAATCGACGACACTCGGGCGATCTGCGTCCACGTGGTGGGCACGCTGCAGTCACATGTTGTGTCGGGAGCATTGGTCGCGCGCTGACAGCTTGAGGCCGACTCGCACTCCATCTATCGAGCGCCGTTGTCGAGGCGTTGAACCGTGGCCACAACCAGCTCCCCAGCGGCGATGGCGATAGCTGCCACTTGCAGGCTGAAGGTCCTTGGAGTAACCACGATCAGCGACCCGACCTTGAGACTCTCTCCGGAGAGAGCGATGTATTTCGCATCGACAAGGCCTGCGCGATGCGCGATCACGTTTCTCCGAGCCGCGCACAACTCGACTTCTCGATTCGCGAAGGCGGTCAGCAGTTTGTCGTGCGCCGGGAACACGTGACTGACGAGAGCTCTTAGCGGATAGTAGCTCTGCCTTCGCCTGTTCTCTGCGAACCACGCACCAGGCGCTTCGAGTGTAAGCGCATCGGCCGTCTTGATACTGAGTAATTTGTGGAGCCTGAGAGAGTCCGGCGACTCTGACCGAAGGATGGCTGGGACACGCTCGAACAACTGCGCGAAGGCCTCGTTCGCGGCGTACTCAAGCGCCGCCCAGAGAAGCACCGTTCCCTGCCGAAGAGGGTCGGTTACGAGGTCTGCAATGTCGCCAGCTCCGCCAACTGACAGGAGAGCGTGGTATGCCTGTAACACATCGAGACTCTCCTCCTTAGAAACGTGAGGCCGCGGCTCCTCGCGCGGGCCAGTCCCCAGACGCAGGACGAGGTCGTGAGAGCCGAGCTTTGACCGCCGCGCCTTTGGCGGAAACGCGGCCGCGATAGCAACAGCCGTCGGAGTTTCCGCCACCCGGATTGCGGCCTCTAGATTCTCGTGGAATGCCTGAACTAGGCCACCGACGGGCTGCGGTGCGGATACCAAGCTGCCGATTGCGGCTAGCTGTTCGGTTAGTGTCCGCTCGCGAGCGTAGAAGTACTTGTGCGCCGCTGGCGGCAGCTCCTGCCTGAGCTTGTTCGGCATGCAGACGTCCCTCCGTCACACACAGCCAATATGACACTGGGCAGGGTCCTCCTGGACCGCGACCTGGCTGACCTCTACGGGGTCTGGAC
>JAIOJS010000588.1 GCA_019911795.1 Thermoanaerobaculia bacterium
TCGTCGAGGTTGAGGAAGGCCACGAGGAAACCCTCGAGGATGTGAAGTCGCGTCGCCACCCGATCGAAGCGCCATTGAAGGCGACGCCGCACCGTCTCGACCCGAAACTCGATCCACTCCGCCAGCAGCGATCGCAGGTCGTACAGCTTGGGGCGCCCGTCCACGCTGATGACGTTCATGTTGACGCGATAGGTCTTCTCGAGGTCGGTGGTGGCGAACAGATGAGCCATCACCGCGTTGGTGTCGACCCGGTTGGAACGGAGCGACACCACCAATCGCGTCGGATTCTCGTGGTCGGACTCGTCCCGGAGATCGTCAACCCAGGGAAGCTTCTTGGCCTGCATCTGGGCTGCGATCTGGGTCAACACCTTGCTTCCCGACACCTGGTACGGAAGCGCGGTGATCACGACGTCGGTCTCGTCAATTTCCCAGGCAGCCCGCATCCGCACCGACCCGTTGCCGCTCACGTAGAGCGCGCGAATCTCCTCGGGGGGCGAGATGATCTCGGCCGCAGTGGGATAGTCCGGTCCTTGGACGTGCTCTAGCAGATCGTCGAGCGTCGCCTTGGGATCGTCGAGGAGGCAGAGGGTCGCGGCGACCAACTCCTTGACGTTGTGAGGCGGGATGTCTGTCGCCAGCCCCACCGCGATTCCGGAGGCTCCGTTGAGGAGCACATGGGGCAACCGCGATGGGAGGATCTCGGGTTCCTTGAGGGTTCCGTCGAAGTTGGGCTGCCAGTCCGCGGTGCCCTGTCCCAGTTCGGAGAGTAGGGACTGGGCGAAGCCGGTGAGGCGCGCCTCGGTGTAGCGCATCGCGGCGAACGACTTTGGATCGTCCTGCGAACCCCAGTTGCCCTGACCATCGATCAAGGTGTACCGAAAGCTGAAGGGCTGTGCCATGAGAACCATGGCCTCATAGCAAGCCGAGTCGCCATGAGGGTGGAACTTGCCGAGCACATCACCCACCGTGCGAGCCGACTTCTTGTACTTCGCCCCCACCGACAGGCCCAGTTCGCTCATCGCATAGACGATGCGACGTTGCACCGGCTTGAGGCCATCACCCAGATGAGGCAAAGCGCGGTCGAGCACGACGTACATCGAGTAGTCGAGATAGGCCTTCTCGGTAAAGGAGGCCAGGGGGAGGGTTTCGGTATCGGTAGGTAGCATCCAGCGGGCGTCCTTGCTGTCGAACCCCTCAGTGGACTCGACGGAGCGCTATCCTACCCGGAGCCGACGCCAGCGACACACCGAACTCAAAGGAGTGCGGAGGTGAGACCCTAGGATCCGGCCGACACGGGACCGCCTTTGACCTTGTCACTCCTGTCTACTCCCGAGCGTACCTCGATGGTAATACCGTCCGAGAGTCCAGTGTCGACCCCGCGACGTTCAAAGACCTGCGGTGAGGTCTCCACTTCGACGTAGGTCTTGCCCTCGTCGAACTCCAGCCAGCTCTCCTCGATGGCCAACACTGCATCGCGACGCTCCAACACGATGTCAGCGGTGGCGCTGTAGTTCGCGCGAACGAAATCCTGATCATCGAGCTCTAGTGCCGCCCGAATCTCGAACTGGATAGCACCCTCCTCCTCGATTCCCTTCGGGGAAATGTACTCGAGCTTGGCGTCGAAGCGGCGGCTGTCGATGGCACCGATGGTCAGTTCGAGTTCCATCCCCTCGCGAAGCTTGCCGACCTCCGACTCGTCGACCTTGCCCTCGAAGATCATCTCATCCATGTCGGCGACGCTGGCGATGGTGGTGCCATCGTTGAAGGTGTTCGCCTCGATGACGGAGTCCCCCTCCTCCACGGGCACTTCCAAGACC
>JAIOJS010000589.1 GCA_019911795.1 Thermoanaerobaculia bacterium
TCTCTACGGTGACGAGTTGGAGCCGCTCCTGAGCCTGGCGGCAGGGAGTGCCGTCCATCGCGTCCCGGACGGTGAGTCAGCGAAGTCACTCGAGGTAGCCGG
This sequence comes from Thermoanaerobaculia bacterium, assembly GCA_019911795.1. GTDB lineage: Bacteria > Acidobacteriota > Thermoanaerobaculia > Multivoradales > JAIOJS01 > JAIOJS01. The sequence continues at coordinate 103 of JAIOJS010000589.1, forward strand.
GGAAGCTTGGGAGTGGTTGGTCGAGTCCGGAGGGAAGCGCGACAGTCGTTTGCTGACCCTCGGTGGGGGATCGGTCGGCGATCTTGGAGGTTTCCTCGCCGGCTGCTTCCTGCGGGGTATCGAGTACGTCCAGCTACCAACCACTCTGCTTGCGCAAGTGGATGCCTCGATCGGCGGCAAGACCGCCATCGACCTTCCCTCGGCCAAGAACAGTGTCGGTCTGTTTCACCATCCGGTGCAGGTACTGGCCGATCCCTCTTGGCTGGCGACCCTACCTGCCCCCGAGCTTCGATCTGGGCTGTTCGAAGTCGTGAAGATGGCTTTCTTGCTCGATCCCCAGCTGTTCGAGAGGCTCGAAGCGGACCTCGATTCCCTGCTGAACGGGAAGGCGGAAGCGTGGACGCCCATCGTGGCCGCAGCGGCGGCGGCCAAGATCGGAGTTGTCGAGCGAGATCCCGAGGAGTCGGGCGAACGCAAGCTGCTCAACTTTGGCCACACTCTGGCTCACGCCCTGGAGACGGCTCTCGGTTATTCCGACCTTCGCCACGGCGAGGCGGTCGGATGGGGCATGCGCTTGGCGGTGCGGTTGTCGGAGACTCGAGGCCTCGACCGGAGCACCGGGGATCGTCTGGAGAGGCTGATCCAGCGGATTGGACTACCGCCGCTGCCCAGCCTCTCGAGCGGGGTCTTGATCGATCTGATGGCTCGGGACAAGAAGGCCCGCGAGGGTGGTATCTCCTGGGTCCTCGCCCGGGACCTAGGACAAGGCTGGGTCTGCGACGCGGGCGGGGTGAGGGGTACTGCAACGAAGCCGGTGGGTACGGGGGAAGTCGAGCGGGAACTTCGAGGGCTCCTGACGGAAGCCAGCCATTAGCAGATATACTGCCCCGGTGTCAGTTTGGCTACGAGACGATACTCTTTCCGGAGCATCCTGTGACGGGATCCACCGGATCTCTGGATCCTTCAGAAAAGTGGTAGTGGGGTTAGGGTTCCGATGAACAGAGGTTCCTATGGGTAGGAAGGGAATCGCGAGCAAGATCAGCCTGAGGCACTTGATCCTCCTGTTGATCCTGGTGTCGGGACTGATCCCTTTGGCGACCGGGGCTCTGCTCCTTACGCGCCTCAACACCCGGGTCCTCGAGCGTCAGGAGCAGTCCTACCTGACGCGCGCATCACGCGTTCTGTCCGAGGACATCAGCAGTTCGACTGCTGCGGCTCGACGTCAGTTCGACCAACTCGGCAATGGCCTTCTCTTGCTTCCAGGGCCAGAGGATCTCGTCGAACGACTGCAGCAGCCCGAAGCCCAGCGCTACCTCGCTAACTTTGTGGGCAGCAATCAGGATTGGGTTTACTCCTTGAACGTCTTCGATCGCTATGGGGAGGGGCCATCCCTGGGAGTCACCTCTCAGGGGGCGATCCTACGAGCCGCCGTGAACCAAGCCTTCGAACGCGCCCTCAGAGAAGGGGTTTCCTCGTACGGCTTCGTGCGTAATCCTGACGACAACAGCCCGCTCGGCGTGCTCGCGCAGCCGATCAGCATCGACAGCCAGGGTCGGGCCACCCGGAGTCCCCGATTGATTCTGGTCGGCATCATCCGTCTCGACCTTCTCGAGAAGGTCTTCCAGCGCGAAGCGGAGGGGGAAGTCTCGGTGTTTCTCATCGGTCCCGACGGTGGCGTGCTGTGGGCCGAGGGCGCCGACGAACGCACCAGTCGTGCGGTGGGGGAGTCGGCTCTCGTCCGCGATTTTGAGCGGCGGCCCCTGAATATGACCTCAGAGTATGAGCTCTTCGTTCAGGGGAAGAAACTGAATATGGTGGGAAGGGTAAGTCCGGTGAGCGAGACCGGTTGGGGGGTCGTTGTCCAGAAGCCCCTCGCCGCCGCCTACACGGCGACAAAGGAGGTCGTGAGGACGGCACTCCTCTCGGTTCTGATCCTGTTGTTCATCGCTCTCGCCGTCGGGACCTTGGCGGCGCAGAAGTTCGGAGCCCCTTTCCAGCGGCTGGCCGAGAGCAGTCACGAGATCGCAGGTGGCAACTTCGGTCAACGCGTCAACGTGATGGGGCCCGGCAAGGAGATCGCGAACCTGGCTCAGGACTTCAACTTGATGAGCGAGTACGTCGAGCGTTACGTCGCTGATTTGCAGGCTGCAGCAGAGGAGAACGAGCAGCTCTTCATCAACTCGATTCGGGCCTTTGCGGCGGCGGTCGATGCCAAGGACCCCTACACTCGCGGTCACTCCGAACGGGTCGCCTCGTACAGCCGAACGATCGCCGATCACTTGGGGCAAAGCGAGGAGTTTCTCCATCGCATCTGGATTGCTGGGGTGTTGCACGACGTCGGCAAGATCGGGATCGAGGACAAGGTACTGAAGAAGGGTGGGGTCCTGACGTCGGAGGAGTACGATGAGATGAAGCTCCATCCGGTCATCGGCTTCGACATCTTGCAACCGATCGGTCCCCTCGCCGAGATGTTGCCGGCCGTACGCTGGCACCATGAAGCGTGGAACGGTCAGGGCTATCCCGATGGCTTGAAAGGGGAGTCGATTCCATTGATCGCTCGGATCGTCGCCGTGGCGGACACTTTTGACGCCATCACGACCAACCGCCCGTACCAGACGGCCTACACTCCAGACTACGCGGTGGAGACGATCACCAAACTGACCGGGTCTCGCTTCGATGCGAAGGTGGTGACCGCCTTCCTCCGGGCTTTTGAACAGGGTGCGATCGAGGGTAAGGAGACGGAGCCGCCTCCATCGTCCGCCGATCTCGAGGCCTAAGCTCGCAGTGCCCTTTCAGTACATTCTGGCAAATCTTCTCGCCGAGACCGGCGCTTCCGGTGTCCTCTTCCTAGACGAACTCGGCGAGACCGTCGATGTAGCGTGTTCGGACTACACCCCCTACGACATGAAGATTCTGGGGGCCTACTTTGGCATCTACCTGCGACAGCTCACCCAGTTTCTTACCGCCTCGGGAGTCGGACGTCCCGACCTGATCTACGTCGAGAAAGAGCGCGTCCACATCTACTCCAGGGTACTTCCCGACGACTACTACATTGTCCTCGTACAGAAGCGTCCTGCCCTCGTTGGGAAGACCAGGGTTGCGTTGGACAAGGCGGCGAGCCAGCTCCGTCAGGAACTTTTCTAAGAGCTGGTGATCAGTCGTTGGTGGCCTTGGCCATCTTGTTGATGGCTAGTTTGTTCCGGCAGGTCCGCGCTGGGGCGGCCGAGGCCTTGACTTAGACGAATATGCCCCAGTCCGTAAAGTTCGCCATGCTGCGGCAACGACTGCCAAGAGCAGGATGGCGATGCCAAATGAAGACAAGCTGGGTACTTCTAGAGTGTTGGGAAAGACCGCGCGATAGATGACACCGCGCTGGCTCGCAGTGAGAGTTCGAATAGAAACGACACCATCGTTCGCTTCGCCATCTACAAGGAGCACCGTTTCGCCTTCGATCACTTCCTGCGCACCAAGTATTCGAATGAGCTGCCCGTCCCCAGTGCGAACAAACACCGACTCCGCCGGGCTCATCTCGAGGGTCGTGCCCCTGAAGGCAATCAGAGAATCACTGCCGCTGGGAGTGTGCGCTTCGAGAATAGTCTCACCGCCATTGGTGACCTGCCCGGGCAGGACTAGGGGATCGATAGAGCCGTCTACACGTGCGATAAAGACCCCGATACCACCGTTGAAGCTAGCGCCAAACGCAATCCCGCTCCGGAGCACGGCTATCCTGCCGACGCTGCCGAACTCTCCGGCCTGGCCAGGAACAGGAGTCTGGTCATCGACCAGAACACTCAATTGGCCCGCAGACCACCTGTAGAGCCCTCTGGTCAGTCCGG
>JAIOJS010000590.1 GCA_019911795.1 Thermoanaerobaculia bacterium
GTACGAGCACAATACCGTGCCGGGGTCGTCGCCGAACAGCCGGTTCCCGGATACCTCGAAGAACCGAACATCCCGGAGGGCTCCACCACCGAGACTTTTGTCGCCCTCAAAGCCGAAGTCGACAACTGGCGCTGGGCTGGCGTGCCGTTCTACCTGCGCACCGGCAAGCGCATGGGTTACCGAGTCTCGGAGATCGTCATTCAGTTCAAGCGTGTTCCCCATCTAATCTTCGGGGACCGCGTCGGCTCGGTGAATGACAATCGTCTGGTAATTCGCCTTCAGCCCGACGAGAACGTCAAGCTCGCGATGATGGTGAAGCGGCCGGGACCGAGCATCCGGTTGAAACCGGTCCATCTCAACCTCAACCTCGCCGATACCTTCGAAGACCGCACGCCCCTCGCCTACGAGCGACTTCTCCTCGATGTCATCAAAGGCAATGCAACGCTCTTCATGCACCGCTCCGAAGTCGAAGCGGCCTGGAGCTGGGTGGAGCCGATTCTCCACGGCTGGCAGTCCCTTGGCGACCGACCCCGGAGCTATGCCGCCGGCAGCTGGGGTCCCGAGGAGTCCATCGCGCTCATGATCCGCGACGAGCGGTCCTGGTACGAGCACCTCGCGTGATCCACGAGCACCAGTTTCTCGACCTCGAAGCGGCAGCGGAGGCGCTAGCCGACGCGGTCGCCAACGCGCTGTCGAAGCGGCTAGCGGAAAGCTCCCAGGCTACCCTGGCAGTGTCGGGAGGGCGCACTCCTACCCCCTTCTTTCGCCATCTGAGGGAACGAGAGATCCCCTGGGATAGGGTCACCATCACCCTGGTCGACGACCGCTGGGTCGACGCCAACCATCCCGACAGCAACGAGGGTCTCGTGAGGAGGGAGCTCTTGGCCGGTCAAGCCACCGCCGCTGCATTTGTTGGCATGAAGACGGCGGCCGGAACCCCCGCTGCCGCACAGGCCGAGGTCGACGCCCGCCTGCGATCACTCCGCCCCTTCGACGTCGTCGTCCTCGGCATGGGCAACGACGGTCACACCGCATCCCTCTTTCCAGGAGCGACCAACCTAGCGGACGCCCTCGACCCGGCGGGCCAAGACACCGTGGTCGCCATCGATCCCCCCGCCGCCCAGCATTCTCGGCTCTCGATGACGCTGAGTACCATCCTGGAGAGTTCCAACGTGCTGATTCTCCTCACCGGTCAGGAAAAGTGGGATACCTACCGCCGGGCACGACTACCGGGCCCCTTCGGCGAGCTTCCGATCCGAGCCTTGCTCAGCAGATTCCATCCCGACGTTCAGATCTACTGGGCGCCATGAGCCGAGGCCGGCAACTCGCCCTGAGAAGCCTTGCGACCAGAGCACCTACCTGGCCGGTGGTATGATTCCCCAGCTGCTCCCTGAATTCAGGGCATCCGAGTTCTCGTTCTCTTTCACCGCCAGCGCCGGTTCCAGCCGCTCCTCGAGGCGACACCAATCTGGGTCGGCGTCGACGATCCACTCAGCCTCTCGGGCGCAGCGGCACGAGCGATGAAGTACAACGATCAAACCGTGGCAGCTTCTTAATGGGACCCAGATCCCGATGAGTGCACTACACCCAAAGGTCGCCGAGGTCACGGAGCGCATTCACCAGCGCAGCGAAGAGACCCGACGCGACTACTTGGAGCGAATCCGGGCGGCCGCGCGACGCGGTCCTCGACGAATCCACATGGCGTGCTCGAACCTTGCCCACGCCTGGGCCGGCACCGAGGGCGAGGATCGCAGCCAGCTCCGCGGTGGCACGACCAACGTCGGGATCGTGTCGGCCTACAACGACATGCTCTCCGCGCACCAACCGTTCATGACGTTCCCCGGGGAGATCAAACTCGCGGTTCGCCAGGAGGGTGGAGTTGCGCAGTTCGCCGGGGGGGTCCCCGCGATGTGCGACGGGGTCACCCAGGGCGAGACCGGCATGGAGCTGTCCCTCTTCAGCCGCGACGTCATCGCGATGTCGACCGCGATCGCCCTCTCCCACGATGTCTTCGACGCCGGCATCTGTCTCGGGGTTTGCGACAAGATCGTGCCCGGCCTCTTCATCGGGGCGCTCTCGTTCGGCCACCTTCCGTTTGTCTTCATGCCGGCCGGCCCAATGCCCTCGGGTCTCCCCAATAAGGAGAAGCAGCGCGTCCGCCAGCTCTACGCGGAGGGCAAGGTGAGTCGAGCGGACCTGATGGCGGCGGAGGAGGCTTCCTACCACTCACCTGGGACCTGCACCTTCTTCGGCACCGCCAACAGCAATCAGATGTTCATGGAACTGATGGGCCTCCACCTCCCTGGCGCCTCCTTCGAGAACCCCGGATCACCGCTACGGAAAGCGCTTACCGCAGCTGGAGCCCGCCGGGCGGTTTCCCTCGCCCGGATCGAGGGATCTGGCGTCGGCGAGATGATCGACGAGCGCTCGATCGTCAACGCGGTCGTCGGTCTCCTCGCCACCGGCGGATCCACCAATCACACCATCCATCTCATCGCCATGGCCGCGGCCGCAGGGGTGTCGCTCGAGTGGGAGGATCTCGACGATCTGTCCGCGGTCGTGCCCTTGCTCGCACGCGTCTATCCCAATGGGAACGGCGACGTCAACGCCTTCCACCAGGCGGGAGGGCTCGCCTTCCTCATCAGTCAGCTCCTCGCCGGAGGGCTGGTGCACGAAGACGTCCAGACGGTGGCCGAAGGAGAGGGCCTGGAGCCCTATACCCGTCCCGTGAGTTTGGTGGACAACCGCTTGACATGGACCGAGCCCCGCCTCGAGAGCGCGGACGATGCCATGTTGCGCCCTATCTCCAACCCGTTTCAGTCCACCGGCGGGCTCCGCCTTCTGCACGGAAATCTCGGTCGGTCGGTGATCAAGACCTCCGCCATTCCGGCTTCGAAACAGGGTCCGATCGAGGCTCCGGCTCTGATCTTCGATAGCCAATCCTCCTTCGAAGCAGCCTTCAAGGAGGGACGTCTCGACCGCGATCTGGTCGCGGTTGTGAGATTCCAGGGACCGCGCGCCAACGGCATGCCGGAGCTTCACAAGCTGATGTCTCCGCTGGGTGTGCTTCAAGATCGAGGCTACCGCGTTGCCCTCGTTACTGACGGTCGACTGAGCGGCGCCAGCGGCAAGGTCCCAGCCGCCATCCACGTCACACCCGAGGCAGCGACCGGTGGTCCCCTCGCCAGGCTGCGCGACGGGGACCTCCTGCGAGTCGACGCCGAGCGCGGCCTTCTAGAGGCACTCGTCGAAGCGAACGAGTTTGAACGCCGCCCACCCGCTATCGCGGATGACGCGGCCAACGCATACGGCTTGGGTCGGGAGCTCTTCGCCGGCTTTCGTGCCATCGCCACCCGAGCCGACCGCGGTGCGCGGTCTTTCGGAGTACCCCCAGGCTCCGTCTGAAACTGTCGAAACCTCCTATCTCGAGAGGTTCAACTCGCCCGGTGCCGGCATCGACAGTGCCGCGAACTCGTCCACCTGGTCCGGGCCAACCGCCGCCAGCTTCTCGGTTAGGGACCAACGACACCCAAGCCCCTGCGCCTCCGGTAGCCGAGAAGCACGCAGCGCGTGGGATTTCGTGAGCGCCTCCAAGATCCCAACCGCGCTCGACTCGTCCCACGTCCACCTCTACCCCAAGCGGTCCCGAAAGGTTCCTGGAACCTCGCGTCTCACCTCGGTCCTACCGGTCCGCTATCCTTCCCGCGTGGGTAAAGATCAACCGCTCGAGGATGGAGCCAAGGATACCCAGCTGTGACCGATGAGCC
>JAIOJS010000591.1 GCA_019911795.1 Thermoanaerobaculia bacterium
GCTGCCGGTGTGACCTTGGAATAGCTCCCCCTCAACAAAGACCACCCACCCCCCGTGTCGACACTACGCAATGCTCTCGACGAGAGCCTGACTCCCGCTGCGGCCACTCGAAGGACCCGATGGCTTCTTGCGGGCATCCTCGCCACGCACTGCATCCTCTCGGTCTGGCTGGGTTGGGTAGAGCCCGGCCCCTCGCGCTGGTGGGACGAACGCTTTAACGTCTTCAACGTGGAAGCAATCCTCAGCTCGGGGCAGTTCCAGCTCGCCAACGGCTACTACGGTGGAGTGTCGTACCTTCCTCAAACCCTGGTCCTCGCCGCCGCCCAGAAAGCCCCTGGTGGGCTGGGACTTCCGCCGATCCTCAACCCAGGTGGGTATTTGACGGCGGCGGGCTACCACGTCTTGCGCGTGTCGCAGGCGATCTGGGGAACGGCGGCCCTGCTCCTGCTCTTCCTCCTGGCGCGACGCCTGATGCCACCCAACATCGCTCTCCTAGCCGTCGCGTTCATGGCGGTATCGTCCCGCCTTCACCACGCCAGCGCTATCTTCAAACCCGACGTGGAGCTGTTGGCGACGACGCTGCTCGCCCTCATCCTCGGGTGGCGCGCAGCAACGTCGGCACCGAAGACTCGTGACTACCTCGCGGCCGGCGTAGCGATCGGCTTGGCCGTCGGATCCAAGCTCAATGGCGTGGCGGTCGCCGCTCCCCTGGTGCTCGCAACCTTGGTGCACTACCGTGAATGGACGAGGTGGCCCCGGCTCGCCCTCGCTGGAGTCGCAAGCTTCCTGACCTTCTGGATGTTCAACCCCGACATTGCCCGGGTCCTACGGTCGCTCGACAAGAACCGAGCGCACTACGAGTACACCGCTACCGGTGGCGTCCTCGACGTGCTCTGGGAGACCCTTCTTTATCCCTTTCGCGAGAACTTCCACGGGCCATGGGTCGCCGGGTTGGGATTGGTTGGAGTTCTCCTCGTCGCAGCATGGCTCTTGGGGCTAACCCTTGATCGCGATCAGGCGCAGGATTGTGGCGTCCAGGATCGCCGACTCGCCTGGTGGATGCTGCTCTCCTACCCACCGACCTACTATCTGCTCTACGCCCTCGCCAGCCCGCGCGCCAAGGCCAACCATTTCCTTCAGATCGTCCCCTTCGTGGCGCTCTTTGCCGCGGTGTCAGTGGGAGTGGTCGCGGTCATGGTCCGAGGTCGCAATCGGTGGCTTCGACTCGCCCTGGCTGGAGTCCTCCTCTACCTGATCGCGACTCCGGCCTTCCGGTCCTCGCGCTGGATCTACGAACAGACCGTTCCCACCACTTGGGACCAGGCGCAGGACTGGATCGAGGCTCAGCTACCCCCTCCCAGCCGCGCCTATCGAGTTGCGAGCGTCGAGCGAGCTCGACGCGGCCGCCTGCCGCGTTCACCGGCCTATGCCCGGGTTCCGGTCTCGGCCTCGGATCTCTCCGGTTTCGACGCGCTGATCGTTCCCCGGACGTCGATTCCAGCGCTGGTGACCGCTAGAAGCGCCTCGATCTGGTTGGAAGAGGATGTCCCCAAGCGCGAGTTCCAGCCAGGAGCGTTCCGCGCCCGCGGCGAAGCGTTGGTAGCAGCCCTCCGCCCGGGACGACTCGTCGAGCACCCGGACGCGGGACGAGTGCGCTTCGTCCAAGGCGACCGAGGCACCCTGTCCGTGGGTCTCCCGGCATCGCTCTCGGACGCCGTCCTTTCGGTCCGACTGCGCATCGGACTCGGTGACCGCTGGGCGTCTCGCCTCTACCTTCTCAGCGGCAAAGAAACCCTGCACTTCACGCTTGGGCCGGCCTCCGGTGGAGATATCTTCGTGACGACTCCCCGCTTCCGGGCACCAGGGGAAGGACAGCTGGTCCTCGGTCTCGAAGGCAAGGAGCTACCCGCGACCGCCAAAGCAGAGCTCTTCGTCTGGAGCACGCTGTGAGTCGCCTCTCCACCTGTCGCACCCTCGGCTGCGCCCTCGCCCTCGGCCTCGCCCTCGCCTGCGGATCCCACCGCGACGCCGTCTCAAGCGGCCCCATTCGACTGGTCGAAGGACCGCCGGGGACTGTGGTCGAATGGCCGCAGCCCGACCGATCACTACCCGACGAGTTCCTCACCGTGGACATCGGGTCCCTACCCGCACCCGGTCGTTTGGCCTACGTGGTGATGCACCGTGAGGATGACGAGCGGGATGCTCGTCTGGCCATGGTTGCCCCGGGAGGGAGTCACCATCGCTTCCCGGTCTCGCTTCCCGTCGGCAAGCCGTCCCTGGAGTTCGCCCTCGGCTACGCACTCGAACCCTTGGTCGAAGACGCTACCCTGCGTTTTCAGATCGACGTCGTCGACCCCAAGGGTCGGTCAAACCGCCTTCTCGACGAGACCGTGTCAACTCGTGAGGGTTCCTCCTGGCTCGACCGCCGTCTATCGCTGGAAGCCTGGTCAGGACAGAGAGTCACCCTGGAGTTTTCGGTCGAGAGTCCCGCCGAAGAATCACTATGGCCGGCGTGGGGAACCCCGGAGATCGTGGACACCCAAGAGGAGTCGTCCGGCCCCAACCTCATCCTCATCGTGCTCGATACTCTGAGGGCCGACCACCTAGGCGCTTACGGCTACGAACGACCGACCAGCCCCTTCCTCGATCGCTGGAGTACTGAAGGAACGCGCTTTGCCACCGCGATCAGCCAGTCCTCCTGGACCCGCCCCTCCCACCTCTCACTCTTCTCCGGGCTCTATCCCACGAGCCGAGTCGGTCTCTCCTCCCCACCCTTGGCCGAGGTCCTGTGGCGTCAGGGCTACCGCACCTCGGCCCTCACCGGAGGAGCCCAGCTCTCTTATCGCTTCGGCTTCTCTCGCGGCTTCGAGACCCATCGCATCGAGCGCTGGGTACGGCAGGTCGATAGCGCGGTCGCAGAACTGGAACGCAATCGGACCCGACAGAACTTCCTCTTCCTGCACACCTACGAAATCCACGACCCCTACCAACACACCGAACTCGCGGACGGGCTTGATCGGGGTCGACTGGACGAGTCTTTCGAACGCGCAACCCTCGCGACCTACGGCAAGGGCTTGACCGCAACGGAGCGGGAGTACGCCACCGCTCTTTACGACTCGGGCATCCGCTACGTCGACGGGCAACTCGAGTCACTGTTCGCTCAGCTCGAAGCACGGGGCCTGCTCGACAACACTCTGGTCGTCATCACCAGCGACCATGGCGAGGAGCTCTGGGACCACGGTGGCTGGGGCCATGGCCATGCGATGTTTGACCATCAGACTCACGTGCCCCTCATTCTGCACCTGCCGCCGAGCCTCCGCGCCGAGCGCCACCTCGAAGCGTCGAAAGGAGGAGTCATCGATCAACAGGTGCGGCTCGTTGATCTCTATCCCACCCTGCTCGATCTACTCGGCATCCCCATGCAACATCAGATTCATGGACGGTCCGTCGTTCCCATGTTGGCCGGACGCCGCATGTCTCCAGCCGACGCCTTCTCCGAATCCACCTACTGGGGCCCTCTCGAGGTGAAGAGCCTCCGCGCCGAACGCTACAAGCTGATGACCGCGACGCCCAAGAACACCCCCAGTGACCGGCCGGGCTGGACCGTCCTCTTCGATCTCCAGGCGGACCCCGCCGAACTTCGGGACATCGCGGCCGATGAGGAGCAACGTCGGCAAAAGATGCAGACAATCCTCGACCTGATAACCGCCGGAGGAGGCGAGGCCGAAGAAGCAGTACCGAGCGACCTCGACCCGGAGTTGGAAGAGCAACTTAGAGCGTTGGGCTATATCGACTAGCTCCGCAGAAGCTTCTCAGAGAATTCCTACGGAAGGCGTTAGAGGTATCCCAAGGCGCGCAACTCGTCGTCGTGCTTGGTGGCTTCGTCTTCCGAACCGTCCTCCGAACCGTCCTCCCCAGTTTCGGCACCCACGCTCCCGGTGACGTAGGCTTCCAGCAGACGACGGAGGTCCTCCTCAGCGGACGAGCCCTCATCGATGCGGTTGTCCATCTCCCAAGGGTCGGCTTCGAGATCGAAGAACTCATCGGCGGCTTCGCTGTGCGAGATGTACTTGAAGCGGTCGGTCTGCAGGGAGCGGATCTCACCGTCCTCCCAATTCTCTCGGTGACCCGCGCCATCCTTCGGACGTCGTTGGGCGTAGGCGAGGCGCGGCGACAAACTCCGCGTCGGTGTCGGCGAATCGAGGAGTGAATAGCCTTCGATCTCCCGGCCACCGACCGTCGTCGGAAGCCCCGCCCATTCGAGCACCGTGGGGTAGATGTCGACGAGGCGAACGAGGCGATCAGTGACCCCCGGGGTGATCCCTGGGCCCCAGAGAATCAATGGCACCTGCAACTGTTCACGATACAGGTAGCGACCGTGGTCGCCGTAGTCATGGTTGCCGAGACCCTCACCGTGATCCGAGGTCACCACGAACAGGGTGTCCGAACCCTGCGATGCAATCTCGCGATGGAGCCGCTCGACCTGTCGATCGGCAAAGCGGATCCCAGCGTCGTAGGTGTCGTAACGCTCGAGGAGACGCTCAGTCGAAGGATAGACGCTGGGATCGAGACCGCGATTCGAGCTCAGATAGTCGATGAATCGTGCCGACTCGTCGACATCCTTGGCTCTCAAGAACGCAACGTCGTCCTGCAGCTTCTCGCGGGGTCCCTTGAGACTATGGGGGTCATAGAGGTGCACCCATAAGAAGAAGGGACGCGTCGGATCCTGTCTCGACCGAAACCAGTCGAGAGCCCGGTCGACGGTCAGGTCGCCGGTCTGCCATTGGGCGTGGAAGGTCTCGAACCCTTGCTGCAACTCGCTCAAGAACCCGACGCTGACGAAGCCAGCGGTGTTGTCGCCGCGAACCGAAAACTGCTCCGCCAGGGTGTCGAACTCCTCCCGCAGACCCTGTCCGTTCTTCAAGACCCCGTGTTGGAAGGGTTGCAGCGACGTCAGGATCGAGGCATGCGCCGGGGCGGTGTGCGAACAGGGAGAGATGACGCTCTCGAAGCGGCGGCCCTCGGCGGCCAGACGGTCGAGGAAGGGCGAAGTATCCCTCGGATAGCCGTAGCTACCCAGGTGATCGGACCGCAGAGTATCGATGGTCACCAACACCACCGAGCGGGGCACCTCCTCCTTCGGCGGAGCAGACTCCTTGCCACAACTCACCGCGAAGAAGACGGTGCCCAAAGCTAGGCAGAGAACGGCGATTGGGCTCAAAATGGAGCGTCGTGCGAGCATAGGATCCGGATCGTACCAAAGACTGGCCTGGGACCGGACCTCAAGACCGAGAGAACGGCAGTTTGACTCTCGATCGGCTCCCCAGTAATCTGCCCCCCTGATCCCGGAATCCGATGACCATCACCCCAAAAACCCGTCGCCACGGCCGCCACACCATCGAGGGCATCGTTGGCACGTTGCGCGCTCCAGGCGACGTCGAGGTTCGCGACGTGGGCCTCTATGGAATGTCTCTGCGGGTAGAAGGTGAACTCGAGGTCGGCGATCACCACTTCTTGGAACTTCAACACCATGGCCACAAGGTCAACGTCGAGGTCGCGGTCCGCTGGGTAGTGGTTCACCGCAAGGCCGAACGCGGCCAGGTCGCAACTCTCTGTCACGCCGGCGTCGAGTTCATCGACATTCACCGAGACGACACCGGAGGAATCTGGGACTGGATCCTCGTAGCCCGGGCCACCAACCGACCAAACTACGGATTCAGTGAGAACTTATGAATCAGGCTCTACCCGGACTCGACGGCAAGTATCAGATCCTCGGCAAGATTCGCGAGGGAGGGATGGGGGCCATCTACAAGGTCCGCCACCGGCTCCTCGACGAGGTGCGCGTCATCAAGGTGATGCGACCGCAGCTCGAATCGGACGCCAACTTCGTCGAACGCTTCCAGCGAGAAGCCCAGGCCGCAAGTCGGCTGCGGCATCCCAACATTGCCCAGATCTTCGACTTCTCGATTGGCACCGACGGGTCGGCCTATATCGTGATGGAGTTCATCGACGGCATCGATCTCGGTGAGTTGCACCGACGCAAGGAACTCCCCGCCGTCGGCCTGGTCCTCGACGTCGCCCACCAGGCCCTGACCGCCCTCGGCTTCCTCCACCAGAAGCAGTTCGTGCACCGCGATATCTCGCCCGACAACCTCATGGTGACGGTCGGTCCCGAGGGAGAGCTCCTGGTCAAGCTGATCGACCTCGGCATCGCAAAATCTCTGGATTCCGGTCACGCCGTGACTCTCAAGGGTGAGTTCTTGGGGAAGTTTCGCTACGCCTCGCCCGAGCACTTTGGGGGCGTGACCGGCGACATGACGGTCGAGCCGAGGAGTGACATCTACTCGTTTGGCATCGTCCTGTACCAATTGCTCACCGGCCAAGTTCCCTTCGTTGGCAAGGACTTCTCGAGCCTGACCGCGTCGCACCTCTACCGCCCCCCTTTGGACTTCGAGCAGACTGATCCCGGGGGCCGGCTCTCGGTCGGTCTCCGGAGCCTCATTCTTCGCTCCCTCGAGAAGAATCCCGAGGACCGGTTCGACTCCGCCGAAGGGATGCGCGAGGCCCTCCGGACCGAACGCGATCGGCAGGAAACCCTTCCTGATCGCTTGGCCATCGAGCAGACTCTCGCGCTCGTGCGAGGACACGTTGACACCGACGTCCCGGTTCCGTCGGGAAGCACCCAGGAGCGGCTCAACCGTCAGTTCCCCGACGAGTCCACCCGCAACCGCTCTTTGCCGACCGCGCACCTGGCCTCGCAGGAGACTCGACTGGTGCCCGGGACGGACGAGACTTCACCCACACCCGCAGTCGAAACGGCCGCGACGCGAGCAAGTTCCGGCGGCGGCCAGCCGAACACGGGGGCAAAAAGACTCGGCAGCGTAGGCA
>JAIOJS010000054.1 GCA_019911795.1 Thermoanaerobaculia bacterium
ATGGCCCCAAAGCTATCCGAGTTCAACTCCAAGATCACCCAGAACGAGGCACTCTTCTCGCGCGTTCGAGCCGTTTACGAGAGCGATGAGGTGAAGACCCTGAGCCCGGCCGAGCAGCGACTGGTCGAGCTGACCTATGACAGCTTCGCGCGCAATGGCGCCACCCTCGACGGCGAAGCGATGGAACGCTACGCCGCGATCAACCAACGGCTGGCCGAACTCCACACCGCCTTCTCCAACAATGTCCTCGCCGACGAGGAGGGCTACACCCAGTACCTCACCGCCGAGCAGCTCCAGGGAGTCCCAGCGTCGTTCCTCAGCGCGGCTGCGGCCGCCGCCGGCGAAGCGGGACACGAGGGCAAGTACGCCGTCGTCAACACTCGCTCATCGATGGACCCCGTCCTCACCTACGCCGATGACCGGGCCGTCCGCGAGTCTGTGTGGCGCAACTACTACAGCCGCGGCGACAACGGGGACGAGCACGACAACAACGCCCTGATCAGCGAAATCCTCCAGCTCCGCGACGAGAGGGTGAAGCTGCTCGGATACGAGAACTACGCCAGCTGGCGACTCGAGAACCGCATGGCCAAGGCCCCGGCCCGCGCCCTCGATCTGATGGAAGCGGTGTGGCCGGCGGCTCTCGCGCGGGTCGAGGAGGAGGTCACCGACATGCAGGCAGTTGCCGATGCCGAGGGCGCCAATCTCACCATCGAGCCCTGGGACTACCGCTATTACGCCGAGAAGGTTCGACGAGCCAAGTACGACCTCGACTCGGACGAGGTCAAGCAGTACCTTCAGCTCGACAAGCTACGGGAGGCGATGTTCTTCGTCGCCGGCGAGCTCTTCGGTTTCCAGTTCAGCCCGGTTCCCGACGGTGCGGTGCCGGTCTTCCACCCTGACGTCAAGGTTTGGGAGGTCACCAAGAAGGCCGACGGGTCCCACGTGGGCTTGTGGTACCTCGATCCCTTCGCTCGATCCGGCAAGCGGTCCGGCGCCTGGGCTACCAGCTACCGCTCCCATGAGACCTTCGACGGCGTCCGCACCGTGCTCGCGTCCAACAACTCGAACTTCGTGAAGGGTGCGCCCGGACAACCGGTTCTGATCTCCTGGGATGACGCCGAGACCTATTTTCATGAGTTCGGCCACGCCCTCCACTCGTTGGTGTCCAATGTGGAGTACCCGACCCTCAACGGAGGGGTTCGCGACTACACCGAGTTCCAGTCACAGCTACTCGAACGCTGGTTGATGACCGACGAAGTGATCGACAACTATCTGGTCCACTATCAGACCGGCGAACCGATTCCGGCCGCGTTGGTGGCCAAGATCAAGAAGGCGGCGACTTTCAACCAGGGGTTCAGCACCACCGAGTACCTCGCGTCGGCCCTGGTCGACATGCGCTACCACACGGTCACTCCCACCGGCCTAGACGCGGACGCTTTCGAGCGCGAGACCCTGGCTGACCTCGGCATGCCAAGCGAAATCGTGATGCGCCACCGCTCGCCGCACTTTGGTCACATTTTCTCCGGTGAAGGCTACTCAGCCGGATACTACGGCTACCTCTGGGCCGACGTCCTCACCGCCGATGCGGCCGAGGCCTTTGCCGAAGCCCCGGGTGGTTTCTACGACAAGGAGATGGCGGCGCGACTGGTGGAGAACCTCTTTGCTCCTCGCAATGCGATCGATCCTGCCGACGCCTACCGAGCCTTCCGTGGACGTGATGCGACCATCGACGCCTTGATGCGAGATCGCGGCTTCCCAGTTCCCAACAAGTAGCCATCGCGGGACGATCGGTCGGGAGGGTACCCTCCAGTGTCTGGCGCCGGATAGATCCGGCGCCGGCCTGGTTGTCGGTGCCGACTCCGACCCTCGCCGGCCGGTCCAGTGAAGTCGAACTTACCCGTCGGGCGCTTTCCCGCCATCCCCCAGGATCCAGATCTTCCTTCGCACCTCAGACGCTCCCTCTACGCTCTCGGCAAGCGTCGAGATGGGGCAGCGGGTAGCGCGGAGTAGAAATCGAGAGGCAGAACCGTCTGCCGAGAGAACTCCCCGTCAGACCGGGCGGAACGTGTCAATAGGAATGAGACACCTGGGTTTCAGAATTAGTGAGCATGTTGGGTGATGCCTGGGCGATGAGGAGGCCTGTGGAAGGCGCGGAAGCCGTAGCTGGCTCATTGACGCTCGGTTGATTCTCGATCGGCT
>JAIOJS010000592.1 GCA_019911795.1 Thermoanaerobaculia bacterium
ACCTGGAGAAGATCAAGGATCGTATCCTGGAGTTTCTGGCGGTGCGCCGCCTGCGAGCCGACGCCAAGGGCCCGATCCTCTGCTTCGTCGGCCCTCCTGGAGTCGGCAAGACCTCCTTGGGACGGTCGATCGCCCGGGCCCTGGGACGTCAGTTCCTGCGCCTGTCGCTCGGCGGGGTTCGCGACGAGGCGGAGATCCGCGGCCATCGCCGGACCTATGTCGGCGCCCTGCCCGGTCGTATCTTGCAGGGGATCAATCAGGCCGGCACGTCGAACCCAGTCTTCATGCTCGACGAGATCGACAAGATCGGCGCCGACTTCCGTGGTGACCCATCCTCGGCGCTGCTCGAGGTCCTTGATCCGGAGCAGAATCACACCTTTCGCGACCACTACCTCGGGGTGGAATACGACCTCTCCAAGGTCCTCTTCATCGCCACCGCCAACCTTCTCGAGCCAATCCAACCGGCCTTCCTCGATCGGATGGAAGTGGTCCGCCTATCCGGCTACACAGCGACCGAAAAGCTGGAGATCGCCAACCGTCATCTCGTGCCCAAGCTGGTTGGAGAGCACGGTTTGACTCCCGCCCGCATCCGTTTCACCGATGCCGGTCTGAACCGAATCATCGTCGACTACACCCGAGAGGCCGGCCTGCGCAACCTCGAACGGGAGATCTCAGCCGTCTGCCGCAAGGTAGCCGTTCGGGTCGCGGAGGGCGACAAGCGCAAGGTCACCATCAATCCCAAAAGGGTCGTCGAACTGTTGGGGAGTCCGCGCCACCGGGCCGAGGAGCTACTGCGTCGCGACCGGATCGGGGTTGCCACTGGACTCGCCTGGACCGGCGCTGGAGGCGACCTCCTCTTTATCGAGGTCGTCGCCCTTCCGGGCAAGGGAAAGCTCCTCCTCACCGGTCAGCTCGGTGACGTCATGCGGGAGTCGGCTCAAGCCGCGGTGAGCTTCGCGCGTGCCTGGGCCGCCGACCACGACTACGACGCCGCCTTCTTTTCAGAGAACGACCTCCACATCCACGTTCCCGCGGGTTCGATCCCCAAGGACGGGCCCTCCGCCGGCATCACGATCGCCACCGCCATCCTCTCCGTCCTCACCCGTCGGCCGGTGAGTCGTCAGGTCGCGATGACGGGTGAGATCACCCTTCGCGGCACGGTCCTGCCAATTGGTGGACTCAAAGAGAAAGTGCTGGCCGCGAAGATGGCGGGGATCGAGCGGATCGTGGTGCCCGAACTCAACCGTAAGGATATCGACGAATTGGACGCCGGGATCCGCGAGGGGCTGACCTTCGACCCGGTCGAGCATATGGACGCCGTCCTCGAGCGCAGCCTGCTCCCCATCGCGGTCCCCAAGCGACGCCGAGGAACGGCGGCGGGCTCTGGATCTGACCGGCGGTCGAGATCTGGCTCGCGCAAGTCATCCCGATCTCGACTAGCCCATCGAGGTCGCGAGGAACACGACCCCTCATGACCTGGGCGAGGGACGAACGAGAGTTCGTCCGGCGCATCTCACACACCCTCGGGACCGACTCCGCCCGACTCCTCGGCAACGACGCCGCCGAACTGACTCTCGAGGGCCGGCCGGTGATCACCGTCGATTCGCAGATCGAGGGCGTCCATTTTCCAGTAGGACTCGACCCCGCTCGGGTCGCTCGCCGACTGCTCGCCGTCAACTTATCCGACCTCGCCGCCTGCGGCGCCGACCCCACGTACGCGCTGCTTGCCCTGGCCGCACCCCGCGACTTCGACTACGCTAGCTTCTTCGCCAGCCTCGGCGACGCCTGTCGGCACTATGGCGTGACCATCGCCGGTGGTGACCTTGCGCGGGCTCCCCAGCTGACCGCCTCTCTAACTCTTCTTGGACGCCTCCCCGACGATGGTTCGATGATTCGGCGTGATGCCGGACGCGCCGGAGATCGCGTGTGGGTCGGGGGGAGCCTTGGCGAGTCTGCTCTGGGCCGGCATCTGCTCGCGATGGGAGCCAGCGCCTCTTCCGAAGCGGTGGATCTCGGTGCACTGCCCATTCCGCATCCTCTGCGAGCCGCCGCCGAGGCCGCGATCGTTCGCCACCTTGCTCCCCGGCCGCAACTCGACCTAGGCCGGTGGCTCGGTCGCCAAGAGCGAGTCGCGGCCCTCGACATCTCCGACGGACTGGCTCTGGACCTTCACCGACTCCTCGAGGCGTCTCGAGTCGGAGCCCAGCTCGACGCCGGAGCGCTGCCGATTCCGCAAGTGGTGACCGAGGTCGCTCCCCTCGTCGGTCACGCCCCCCTCGACCTCGCCCTGGCCGGAGGTGAGGACTATGTGCTCCTCTTCAGCCTCCCCCCTGATCTCAGTCCCCCGGAGTCGTTCGGGGCGGTACCGATTGGACGTCTCACCGCGGCTGGCTCCATCGCCCTCCGCATCGACGGAGTCGACCATCCGCTACCGCCCGAGGGCTGGGACCATCTCGGTAGGCTTGGCACGGAGACCACCGCCCCGGACTCCTGATCAGACCGAACGAAGCGGATCGATCCGTTAGACGGTGCCGAACCCGTAGGAACGACCGTCGCACAGATCTCTCTACCCTTTCGATCTCTTCGATCTCTTCGATCTAGCGCCGGATCTCGAGTCGGAGGGGCCGCTCCAGTTCCCTTTCGAGCTCGACCACGCGCGCCTCCAAGGCTTCGAGACGAGCCACCAACTTATCCACGTTAGAGCCCTTGGCGGACGCCTGGTTTACCTTGGTCGCCTCCTTGGCCTTGACCTTACCCTTGCCACGGCGACCGCGTCGTCCGGCCGCCTCCTTCTGAATCCGGCGCAGCGTAGCCACAGCATCTTCATAGAAGCGTTTCCCTCGCCCCTCGCCCACGTGAGAGATCCGTTCGAGGTGATCGGTGACGTAACGTCGTGCGGTTGGGAGCGAGACACCGACTCGCCGCGCGAGCTCCGTGAGGGTCAACAAACCGGTCGTCCGAGCTGCGGGTGACGCCTGAACTGCAACGACCGAGTCCTTAGCACTCTTCCCCTTCGCCTTGGTGGTCCGACCGGCACTGCTCTTCGCCGACTTCCCCTTGCCTCTTCCCTTCGAAGCGCTCTGGGCTCCCCTCTTTCGCGGCGAGGCCTTAGTACCCTCGCTGTCCTTGGTGCTCGGACGTCCGACACGACTCCGGTTCTCCTCCCGAATCGCCAATACCACCGCTACCGCTTCCTCCGGATAGCGCTGGGTTCGCCCGGTTCCCACCGAAGGAATGCGGTCGGCGTACTCGAACTTATACTTCTGCAGGGTTGGACGAGACAGTCCGGTCCGACGCTGGATCTCACTCATCGTCAACAATTCGCCGCCGGTCCCGGCGGCCGCTGCCTTGGTCGACGAGGAGGACTTTCTCGCCCTTTTGGTGGTTCGCCTTGGGGAACCCTTTGCGGGCTTCTTAGCAGCACTTGCGGCCGCCCTCTTGTTCATCGTCGATTTCCTAGCCATTAGCTCGCTACCTCTCAGAACGGAATCAAAGGAGCACCCTAGAAATGATCGACATCGTACAACGTTGCTATTGTCGCAATTTTCTTGGCATATTGTCAATATAACGTTGGCAATGGCCGATAGACGGTAGCAGCAGCCCTAAAGGTGGACGACCCGAAAGCACCTGTTGCTGTCTTCGATCGCCCCCGTTGCTCTCGACTTAGTGGACTGTAAGTCTCGAACGGTTAGTGGTTGGGCGTGTCATCAGGGGCTAAATCAAGGCGCCCCGACACAGGCAAGGCGCCCCGACGCAGGCATAGCGGAGCCTATGTCGAGGAGGGGCAACGCCGAGCTCGGCCCTGAGGGTCGACCAGGCGCTAATCGCTTGGGGGTTTCAGTCCACTAGTGTCCCGATTGGCTAATCCCATGTGCTTTGCCCGAGGTCACTATTCTTCCTGGCGAGGCACGACGAGGAGGAATACTGGGGTATTGCGAGGAGCAGCGACGCCGCCAGGAACAGGCCATCCAGAGCGGACGGGATTCACCCCAACGGGACATGAACCGCTAAACTTCGGTCCGTGAATACCGAAACCAAGAAAGCTCTCTACGCTGAACTCCACTCCCAGATCGACGCCGTGCTCGACGGCATCCAAGACGATGTCACGGCGATGGCGACCGCGGCATGCCTGATCCACGAAGCTCTCGATGTCGCCAGTTGGACCGGCTTCTATCGCGTGGTAGCGCCGGAACTCCTGCGGGTAGGTCCCTATCAGGGACCCTTGGGCTGCCTTGAAATATCCTTTGACCGGGGGGTGTGCGGTGCCGCGGCCCGAAGCGGCCAGACCCAGCTCGTTCTCGACGTGGACGAGTTCCCGGGGCACGTCGCATGCGACGCTGCGGCCCGGTCTGAGATCGTCATCCCCGTTCTTCGTGGGGATGAGCTGTTCGCTGTCCTCGATGTCGACTCCCACCAACCCGCTGCCTTTGACGAAATCGACCAAGCCGGACTCGAAGAGGCGGTAAGGCGGCTTCAGTTGTATCTCGATTCGTAGCGTGAGATTTCCAAGCGCGCATTCTGCCGAGGCGATCGCTCCAGGGCTACGTGATCTCTAGGCTCTTGACCAGATAGGACAGAGCTTGCCGAGTCAGTCCTAGGCGCCGGGCGGCTTGGGCTTGGCTTCCCTCACTCTGTTGCAGAGCCTCCACTACCAGGCGACGGCGGTAGTCGAGGACACATTGATGGTAGCCACCCTCCTCCTTTGCCTCGGCGCCCTGCTGGCCAGCGGTGCTCTCCGGAATTTGCAAGTGGCGCCGTTGGATCATGCCCTCCCCGCTCAGGGCCACCGCAACATCGAGGACGTTGCGCAACTCACGAATATTGCCAGGCCACGGGTGGGCGAGGAGGTCACGCTCGGCCTCCGCGTCGATACCACCTTGATGCTGAATGCGTCGTAGAAAATGGCGAGTCAGGAGGAGCACGTCGCGTCCCCGGCGCCGAAGGGGAGGCAGGCGCACCTCGGCAACTCGCAAGCGGAAGTAGAGATCGCGTCGGAAGGTGCCCTCCTCGACCATCTCCTCCAGGCCACGATGGGTGGCGGCGACGACTCTGACATCGACCTTGCGGGGAAGGGTCTCACCCACCCTTCGCACTTCGCGTTCCTGCAACACGCGGAGGAACATGCCTTGGGCGGCGAGAGGAAGGTCCCCTATCTCGTCGAGGAAGACGGTACCACCGCGCGCCGATTCGAAGAGCCCCATGCGATCGCGCTCGGCGCCGGTGAAAGCACCGCGGACATGTCCGAACAGGTCGGACATCAAGAGGTGTTCCGCCACCGCAGCGCAGTTGAAAGCGACGAAAGCGTTGCCGGCCCTAAGGCTCAAGTCGTGCACTTGACGCGCCACTAGTTCTTTTCCAGTTCCAGACTCTCCAAGAACGAGAATTGGCATTTCACCCTGCGCCAACTGGGGAAGGAACTCCAGCGCCTCTCGCAGGCAAGTGCTCTCGCCGACCAGGCCCGGAACCACTGTCTTGCGACAAGGGGAAGCCTCTCCGGCACCGGAAATGTTAGGGCTCCGTCGAGGGCGGTCATCGCCTCTGAACTCCCGCCAGACGAGGCGAAAGAGAGCCCGAGCTACGGCATCGATCGATTCCATCTCCAGTCTGAGTACGGATCCATCCAGCGGAGCCACGAGTTCCTCGCCTCCGGCCGGACCCTCGATCAGGACCTCCTCCACGCCCTCCGAGAAGCGGCTGAGACGGACGGGAGTACATCCGGTTGCCGCGAAGAGACGTTCCAATGCACCTTCGTCCGCGACGGATGTCCCGAGATAGGTCGCGACCGCTTCCCAGGGACCTCCGAAGCGCGCTTCCAGTCGGGCAGCGAGTGGCAAAGCGCCGACTCGGCGCAGCTGACTAGCCGCCCAACGTTGACGCTGCGCATCGACCGAACCCAACGCGGTCAGCTCCAGATCCCAGACCAGACGGGCCGCCCGAAAGGGTTCCAAGACCTCGAGGCACTGCCACGACGCCTCGGCGAGAGGTGATCCCGTCAGGGCCGCCCGCCAAAGATCCCCGAGGTCACCCTCACCCGCGGCCGCCAGCGCGCGCTCGCGGTCTCCGGCATGAGCCCAGACCGCGGGACGCTCCTCGAGTTCCAAGTCAGTTACCGCATCGCCTCCGGTCGCCAAGAACCGTCGGGCTTCCTCGCTCCTCCCCAACCACCCCAGGGCTCGGGCAGCCAGCACCTCGATCTCAGGGCGGTACCAGTCGCTACCGGCGGCGGTCAGTCCGTCCAGTGCCTCCTGGCAACAACGCAACGCCGACGTCGCCCGCCCGTGCACGAGTTCCCATCGCGCCCACAGCGCTGCGTCTTCGGCGGTGGCGCGAACATTGCCGTCCAACCGATTGCGCACCAGGGTCCGCTCCAGAATCTCCTCGACCCCATGGAGCCGGCCGCGGCGCAGCCTCAACTCAGCCAGATTTCGCAGCGAGAGAGTGTGTCGGCGCGGTCCTTCGCAGCGGGCTAGCAACCGCGACGCGTGGCAACAGGCCCGCTCCGCACCGGGAAGATCACCCAGCTGCCAGCGACCTATCGCGAGATCGTTCCAAAGATCGGCGGCCTCCACCCGAGAGAGACCGCGGCGGCCTGCACGCAGTGCAGCGCTGATGTTCTCGACGACCGCGAGGCCGTCACCGGCGCCGAGCGCCTGCACCGCCCGCACCTCGAACCAGCGCCAGGACCACGCCGGATCCTCGCGCAAGGGCGCGGCACGATCCAACCAGGTCTCGACCGCGGCGCTATCCTGTCGATCCCAGGCGGCTTCCGCCGCGACCAACGCCGCTCGCCAGGAAACCACGCCTGAGGAACGTAGCGCCTCGGCCTCGATTCGATCGGACCACTGGCGGCCGCCTGCTTCGTCCGCCAGGCTGGAATAGAGCCGAACTGCAAACCCAGCGGTGTCGACCAGAAGGTGGCCTGTCAAGCCTTCCCGGCCGAGGCCGACCACCCACTTCTTGGCTGCCGGTAAACGACCGAGACGGTAGCAGCACTTCGCCTTGAGCGACCGTGCTTCACGCGAACGAAGCGAGCCAAGGGTAGTCAACGCGGTCTCGAACCTACCAAGCGCCACGAGGGCCTCCGCCATCGCGATTCGGTCCCGGGGGCTCTCCGGGGCCTCCTGCTGCCAGATGCGCACCGCTTGATACCAGTGACCGGCGGCAGCCAAGGCCACCGGGTCCCCTTCCGCTCCGTCCCCCACCCAGAGTCCTCGAGCCCTGGGTCCGGCCATCAGATCTCTAAGCTCCTCCCCACTCTCGCTGACCGCCAACAGCCGACGTCGAATGGTCCCGGGAGCGGAGATCCACGGAACGGTCGAGCCATCTGTCGGTTCCAGGATCAGCCGACGTCGCATCTCGGCGAAGGCCGGCGACCAGAGAAAGGGGGCCTCGCGAAGGATCGAAGCCACCATGCGAACCGGCTCCGAGGCCACGAGGTCGTCCGACCAACGCTCGGAGAGGCAGCGCATCGCTCGCCGAGCATCGCCGCGTCCCGCGATGGGACAGCTTCCGAAGAGGATCTCCACCAAAGAGCGGAGTTGGCTCTGCGGCGTCACCCGGCCGGAGTACTCCACCAGGCGGAGACCCGCAAGGTACCCGTCACTATCCAACCCTGCTCCGGCCCAGTTGCCGGCGAGTTCGAGTCCCTGACTGCGCAGCCAGCCAAGGAGTGAGCCCGCTTCGACCACGATGCCGACGCGTTGGCGAGCCGAAACGTCGAGGTCGGCAAGACCCACCGCGACCGCGCCCCCTATTGTCGGAAACTGCCGCTGATCACTGTCCAACATGACGGCCCCTTTGACTCCAGCGTGAACAACGCCACGCCCAACTCAGGAGCGACGGTCCCGGAAAGGTCGACCCCATCGATGACGGTCGAGCTCTCTCGTCGGTCACTAGGTCGAGACTGGCTGATATTGAGGGCCAAAGTGTACCCCATGGACAGGGTCATGATCTGGAGTCTCTAGAGGCGCCTCGTTCACCCCAAGGTGCGGCCAGCGCTCACCGACGATTCGCGACCCAGGGGATATGATCGCGAAAATGCAACCGAGCACCTCGCCTAGCCCCTCCGACGACCCGGGTGCTCTCGAAGCCTGGGCGCTGCGGCGTCCACGGCTAGCCAACGGTTTGCTCATCCTGGCGGCGGTCATCCCCCGCATCGCCTTGTGGGTGGGCGCCAGTCAACGCCTCCACCTGCCGTTCCGTGATCTCAGCCTTCTCTTCGACGGCCATCTCTACATTCTGATCGCCCGGACCATGCCGACGCCCTACGCCGGCGCTTCCGATCTCTTTCCCCGCCTCCCCAATCCGGGCTTTATCAGTGGTTGGTTCCCCGGCTATCCCATGGTCATCGCGTCGATCAACAGTCTGCTGGGTGACATTCGACTGGCTACCTTGTTCGCCTCCCTACTCAGCGGCGTTGTAGCAACCCTGATCGTGCGACGAGTCGCCAGCGAGATCGGACCGCGCCCGATGTTTACCGCCCTGGTCTTTGCGGTATTTCCGGCGAGCTGGCTACTCAGCAGCTCGCTCCCCCTTGCCGACTCCCTCCTCGTCGCCTTCGCTGCAGCGACGGTGTGGGCTGTTCTGCGGGGCAGAGTCTGGACCGCGATCGCGCTCGCGGCGGCGGCGGTCATCACCCAAAAGGCGGGAGTCTTGGTGCCAGTCATCGCCGCGATAGCCTCCCTTCGCGGACTCTTGATCCGCGACCTGGTCTCGGCGAGCCGCTTCCTCCTCTCCTTCGCTTCCCTCGTCGTTCTCCAGCTCTGGCTCTGGTGGCTCCTTGGTGATCCGTTCGCCAATTTCTCCGCCCAAAGCTGGGCCTTCGGACTCGAGGAAGGAGGCCTAGGACTGACCTGGCCCGGCGGTTACCTGCTGCGTGGTTTCCTGGACGCTGGTCCCCTTTTCGTCCAACAGCGTTGGGCGACCGCCATCATTCTCGCCTTCTATCTCGGCGCCCTTGTCCTGGCCCTGCGCTCTGACAACCCCCGTACCCGCATTACGTTGTCTGCCTGGATCGGGATTCCACTTCTGTTCTTCAGCGTTCTCGCCAGCCCGTGGCCCTACTTGAGCCTCTGGCGTTTCATGACGATCTCAGCCCCCGCCGCGGTCTGCGTGTACTGCGCCCTGGCGCCCGCCAAACGGTTCCGAACCGTACCTAGTCTGCTCGTCATCCTTGGACTCGCAGCCCTGTCGATCGCGTCGGGAATACAGCGCTCCTACGACGCCGGCGTGCTCCTCGACCGAGTCTACGATCGGGATCATTTCCGAATCTTCAAGCAACTGGTCGTCGAACCGGGCGAGTCCGATTGATCGCCCCATCCGACCGAACCCAGACCGCGCGAACGGTCGGGAGCCTTGCAGACTCCCGACCGGATCGCCTGGAAACTGGGTCGTCGGGGGACGATGTGACCGCCTAGTCGGCTTGCAAGGTCTCCAACGTTTGCCGGATACGATCCTTCTGCGCCTCCAACTCGGTCATCTCCATCGCCTTGGTGTAGTTGGCGATCGCCTCGCTCTTCATCTCCTTGGTCGCCTGGGCTTCAGCAAGGCTGTCCCAGACGTTCCAAGACTCGGGGTGGCGCCGGCTATTCTCGGTAAACGCCTCGATAGCCGCATCGACATCGCCCGCGAACAGATGGCGGTAGCCATAGGCGTTGAGCTCTGCCTCCGTGGCGATGGCCATCGACTCCTCGTTCAATTCATCCACAGGCTGGCCCTGACCCTCGAGGATCTGGACCTTGGTTTGGATGTTGGTGAAGTTGCGGTTCATGGCGATCGACCGGTCGACCCAGGTCGAGGCCTGTTCGAGGTCTCCCACTTGGACCGCGAGAGCCGCGGCCTGGTTCCAACCTTGCCAGGAGAAACGCGGTAGGCCCCGCAGTTCGGCGGCTGCATTGGCGACCAGAGTCTCGGCCAGATCGACTTCCAGATGGATCGGAATTCTCTTGTCGGCCCAGGTGAGAGCAAGATCGACACTCGCGGGTTCGGGATGGTCGAACGAATAGGTCAGCCGCTCAGTCGCAGAGTGGGCCTCCGGCTTCACCGGAACGCGTAGGGCGTCCTCCGACTCGTCGTAGCTGAAGCTTCCCCAAGCGCCCGACTCGCGACTGAGGATAAGGGTCCAGTCCCCCTCGGTAGGGATCATGTGAACTCCGTACTTGCCGGCCGGCACTTTCTTCCCCTCCACCGACACCGGAGTAGAGAAGGAGACCGTCGTGTTCTGATTGGCGCCCGCTCGCCAGACTTGGTCGTAGGGCACTAGGGCCCCCCAGACCTCGCGTCCGTTGACCCCCGGACGGTGGTATTCCACCGCAATGTCGGTGAGGCCGACGCGTTGACTGATGGTGGCGAATTGACTGACCGAGGGCGTCGTCAAAGGGGTTTGGGCAAGGGTCGGCGCTGCCGCGGTCAAGGCGAGCAGAGCCGTGAACAGAATCTTTCGCACGCTGAACCTCCTGGAGGGTGATCGCGGGCGCCCGAAGTGGCGCCCGTTGGGTGGATACTTCTCTAGGAGATACGGCGAAATCGGAAGCAGAGTTGCAGATCCCACGTCCCCGGCCAGCAGAGACGACGAGGAATACTGGGGGTCTTGCAAGGAGGGGCCACGCCGCCAGGGGCGAGAGCGGGCCGTCCTCAGTAGATGGGATTAATCAAACAGGACACTAGACTAACTGTCCTCGTAGACCAAAGTCTCGGGATTGACGTTGCTCCACACCTTCTGCACGTCGTCCTGGTCCTCGAGCTTATCCAGCATGGCGGCGACCTGACCACTCACCTCCGAATCGACATCCATCTCGTTGCTGGGGACCATGACCCACTGCGAAGACTTCGGTTCGACCCCGTGCGCAGACAGACCATCGGCAACGGTGTGAAGATCGGTTCCAGCTGCGGTCACGATCCAGTCCTCCCCAGCATCTTCGAAGTCCTCGGCGCCGCACTCGATCAAGAGTTCGGTCAGACGTACCTCACCGACGGAATCCTTGGCGACAGTAATCAGGCTCTTGCGTTCGAACTGCCACGCCACCGATCCGTTCTCGGCCAAGTTTCCACCAGCGCGTGAGAACAGGCTCCGGATCTCGGCCGCGGTCCGATTGCGGTTATCGGTCAGTCCCTCGATGAGAATCGCAACACCTCCCGGTCCGTACCCTTCGTAGGTGAACTCCTCGTAGGAGTCCCCGTCCGCGTTGCCCGCCCCCTTGTCGATGGCTCGCTGAATGTTGTCGGCCGGCATGTTGACGACTCGCGCCTCCGCCACTGCCGATCGAAGTCGCGGGTTGGCCTCGGGGTCGGGCCCGCCGAGTCGCGCCGACACTGTGATCTCACGGACCAGCTTGGTGAAGATCTTGGCTCGCTTGGCGTCCTGGCGACCCTTGCGATGCTGAATATTCGCCCATTTACTATGTCCAGCCATCTGAAAACTCTCCCCTAAGAAAACAATCGTTCAGCCACAAGCGGCCACCGAATTTACCACGATCTCCCGCCAACGAGAGGCAAAATCTCTGGTATACTAAACGACCTGTATACAAGCAGACTCGAAGCGGCTTCTAGAGAGGCCTCTTCCCTATTTCACTACGGTCTCGAGACCAGGAGGATTTCGTCATGCGATCGAATCGATGGCTTCTAGGAGGTACTGTCTTGGCGCTAGTCACGGCGGGAACTGCCTTTGCAGGCCCCACTGAAAAGCTTCAAGCACAGGGCCCTCAAGCACCACAAGTCAAGACCGTGACACCTCCCACTTCGGGAGCCGTCAACCTCACGGGAGGACCGGATGCCTTCGGCTACACCTTCATCGACTCTAGTGAAGCCGGCGGTCCAGCCGCGGGCGCCTTCGTCGATATTTCCGCAACCGGAACCCCGGTCCTCCTCGGGGACGATGCCGACCAACAGGTGCCGATCGGCTTCAACTTCGGTTTCTACAACGGCAGCTTCTCCCAGGTCTTCATCGTTTCCAATGGCCATCTCAGCTTCGGTGGCGGATCCGCCGGCGCCTTCACCAACGAGTGTCCAATCGACGGGACAGCCTCGATGGACATGATCGCCCCGTACTGGGACGATCTCGACCCGGGGGACGACGGGGCCTTGGCCTACCACGAGACGTTCGCCAACTGTCCTCTCTTCCCTCCTGGATCGACGGCCACCCAGTGCGCCATCTTCCAGTGGGAAGAGTATGACTTCTTCCCCGGCGACGGGGTGGCCGGTGGTACGGCGGGCACTTTCCAGACCATCCTCTACGACGATGGGCGGATCCTGCATCAGTATCAAGCAGGTTCTCCGGGCCTTGACGGAGCGTCGGCCACTATCGCAATTTCCAACGACGGTGGTGCGAACAGCCTCACCTACGGTTGCGACAGCGGCGGCCAGGTTGCCGCGGGTGACGCCATCCTCTACGAACTCGGGAACGTCGGCGACCTCGTCATCACCAAGACCGGAGACGTGAGCGACACCGGACCCACCGTCTACACCCTCGACGTGGTCAACAATGGCCCCGACGATCAGACGGGCGTGGTCGTAACGGATGTTCTTCCCGTCGAAATGGACTACGTCAGCAACAGTTGCGGCGGCTCAGAAGCCGGCGGTACCTTTACCTGGAACATCGGCGCGCTGGCCAACGGCGCTTCGGCCTCCTGTAATCTCACGTTGAATCTCAACACCGGCACGTGTGTTGGAGTCTCCAACACCGCGACGGTCACGGGAGACAACGCAGACCCCTCCGGTAACAGTTCTTCGACGGCCAGCAATGGCGCCGGGGGCAACGCCGTCGCCGATCCATCCTTCGAGGACGGGACGCCGAACGGCTTCTGGGCCGAGGCCTCGACCAACTTCGGCACGCCGGTATGCGACGTGGGTTCCTGCGGTACCGGAACCGGAACCGGACCACGTACCGGAGCCTTCTGGACCTGGTTCGGTGGCATCGCTGCTTTCGAGGAGGGATCGATGACTCAATCGGTCCTTATCAACCCAGGATCGACCACGCTGACGTTCTGGCTCGAGCTGATCGTCTGCGACAGCGCGAGTGACTACATGGAGGTCACCATCGACGGAACTCAAGTCTTCCTGATCGACGGATCGGATCCCTCCTGCGGTACCCTGGGCTACCATCAAGAGGTCGCCGACATTAGCGGCTTCGACGATGGAGGCATGCACACGTTGGCCTTCCACTCCGAGATCTTCGGCAACAATGGCGGAGGGACGAACTTCTTCTTGGACGACGTCGAAATACCCTCGGCCCCAGTCTGTGTGGCCGGCGGACCGCAGATCCCGATTATCGAGATTCCGACGACGAGTCCCATGGGTCTGATCGCCCTTGCTCTGCTCTTGGGCGGCGTCGCGATCTTCCGCTCACGGAAGCGTCAAACCACCTAAGGCTGGATAGCCACCTAAGTCTGGCTAGACTGCAAGAGAAAGGGCCCCTCCTCGAGGGGTCCTTTTTTTATGGGATCGTGCGGGAGCCAGAATGTGGGAGCGGGACCCCAGACTGCAAAAGACAGCGACAACATGCCGCGGGGAACTACCTAGGCTGGACGAACCGTCCGCCCGTCCGGTAGATCTCGATTCGGGCGCCGAGCTGTTCCGCAAGTCCCGTCCGCCCCTGTTCGAGCGCGAGTTGCTGCGCCCTCTCACCCGTGGCGACGGCAAGGTCCATTGCCCCACTCGCCGCCTGGGCGGCCGCCAGCGCATCGAGAGTCGTCACATCGTTCGGATGCCGCTCGGCCAGGCGCTCGGCCAACTGGAGGGCACGGAGCGGGTCGATCCAACGGCCCGGCGCAGTCGACAGTTCCCAGGCGAGAAGGGTCTGGAGACGATCAGACGCTCCCCCGGCTTCGAGAAATACCAGAGCCAGCTGGTGATCACCCGTTCGAACCGCCAGGAGTGCAGCGTCAAAGCGAACGTCCAGGTCATTCCTGTCATAAGCCAACAGCTGCTGCCAGGTTTCGAGAGCGAGGACCGGTTGTCCCGCCAACACGTACGCTTGTCCGAGCATCTTCAGAGCCGCGAGTCGACCGGGCTCCTGGTCGACGGCCCCGACCAGAACACCGACGGCGTCTCGAGGCCTCCCGGTTGCCAGCAGAAGCTCACCGAGGTTGAGCCAGGGTTCGATGTAGGTCGGATCCTCGGCCATCAGCGAGCGCAACGATTCCTCCGCATCCTCGACGCGGCCAAGGCGGAACAAACTTCCAGATCTGTTGTTGCGGAGGAAAGCATCTTCAGGGTCGATGGTCAACCCCTCCTCGTACGCCTCCAGCGCCTCCCGGTGACGTCCCTGACCCGTGAGTGCGCCGCCCAGGTTCGCCCAGTCACGGGCGGTCGGATCGTCCCCCTCGAGTGCCTTTCGAAACTCTGATTCTGCCGCAACGAAATCCCCCTTCCGAGCGAAGGCCTCGCCCCGACGGGAGGACCAACTCGGCCCAACTCCGAGCCTCGACATCTCACCGAGTAACGGGTCTGGAATCGGAGCCAGGGCCGGAAAATTCACCGCCATCTCAGCCTTCCGTCGCGCTCCTTCGTCGTCGCCTAGGAGACGGAGTACTTGCGCCAGTAGCGTGTAGCCCTCGCGAAAGTCCCTCTGGATCTCCAGACACCGCTCGAGGTCGAGGCGAGCCTCCTCTAGACTCCCCTCTCGAGTTCTGATCTGAGCGAGACCGTACCATCCATGGGCCGAATTCGGATGCTCGGAGACGATCCGCTGCCACGTTCGCCGTGCTTCCTCCCTTCGCCCCGCCTCGAAGTAGAGCTGCCCGAGGTTCACGCCAACCGCCGCGTTGTCCGGCCGTTTCGCCGCCGCTCGTTCTAGGGCCGCAATAGCCTCGACGCGTTCGGTTCTCTCGAGGATTCGACCCGCGAGGTAGGGCCAACGGTAGTCCTCGGAATCCAAGGCCTCAGCCTGGCGATAGGCCTCGAGGGCCGCTGAAGACTGGTCGTGAACATCGAGAACCATTCCCAGGCGGCCCCAGTCCGTTCCGTCCTCAGGATTCTCCTTGACCCGCCTCAAGGCTTGCTGGATCGCCCGTTCGACGACGGTCGGGACTCCCTCGAGCTGGACCTCCGGCATCTCGATGGGTGCCTCCTCCCCGCACCCGAGAAGAAGCCCAACGGTGAGCAGGGCCGCGGCCAGAGCTTGCGTCCGTCGGTTGGTTACCCTCATGGCCTCCTCCCCAATAAATCACCTTGCGATCTGCCCTCCCCGCGTTTCACGGTGACGGTTCGATCAACCTCCATCGCGCCAAAACTCTCGACCTCCCCGCCGACCCATCGCACCACGACATCCTCGATGCGGTCTACCGCCCCCAAACCGATATGCAACAGACCATCACCAGAAGCGAGGTAGCTGCCGGACCGGGTCAGGGCCAACACCCTCTCACCACCCGCCCAACTCACCGTGATCAATGCACCGACTGCCTCCCTTGACAATGCCGGGTCCCAGACCTGGAGACGCATCCAATGACGAGCCGCACGAGGTGTCTCATTGCGCCATAGAACCGGAGGAGCGCCAACATGGGCGATCGCGAGGTCCAGATCGCCATCGCGATCCCAGTCCGCCATGAGAGCAGCCCGACTGATCTTGGGCTCCCTTCCCGGGGCAGATTCCTCGACCCAACGAAATCGCCCCTTGCCATCGTTCAGGTAGAGCTGATCCACCTCGGCGTAGGCTGCCGCCGACACGGCGCCACCCTCCAACCCCGCCTCGGACTCCGCGATCGTCGCCTGCTGGGGCTCCAATCGAACCTTACCGTCGGCGACCAAGAGGTCGAGATCACCGTCGAGATCGAGGTCGCCCAAGGCGGTTCCGAAGCCGGTAAACGGGAGTCCGTCCTCGCCCAAACGGGCCTCGAATGTCACGTCTTGGAAAGCCCTGCCTTCGATCCCGCGGTAGAGAGTGTTGGACTCGCGGTCAAGGTGAGAAACGAAGAGGTCGAGCGAGCCGTCGGCGTCGACGTCGCCCACTGCGATCCCCATGCTCGCCTCCTCGCGGCCTTGAAGGTTGACCGCAGCTCCCCACGGAATTGCGGACTCCTCGAAGTTTCCGTCACGCTGGTTGATCCACAGATGATTGCGCTCGCCATCGTTGGCCACGTAGAGATCAGTCCAACCATCTCCGTTCACATCGACGGCGACGACCCCGAGCCCCTTACCTACCCGGCGAGAGATTCCGGCGGCATCCCCCACCTCTGCGAACTTTCCACCGCCCAGGTTGCGATACAACAGATCCGGGAGACCCCGAAAGGCCTCTGGCCCACAGTACTCTCGATGTCCGGAAAGCCCGCGACAGACCCGCGAGGCATCGGATTCGACATAGCGGACGACATAGAGGTCTAACCAACCATCGTTGTCGTAGTCGAGAAATGCGGCCGACGTCGACCAACCTACCGCAGCCCCCAGACCGCCACCGCCCGGCGCCAAGGTCAACTCTCCGTTGCCCGAGTTTAGGAACAACATGTCCTTACCGGTCGTGGCGACAAAGAGGTCCACGTCCCCGTCGTTGTCGACATCACCCACCGAGCATCCCGTGGCTCGCAACGGACTCGTCAATTCGTAGAGTCGTGCCCGGCGCCCGAAGTGACCGGCCGCATCCTGCTCATAGAGCCAGCCCGACTCCGCCACCAAGAGATCGAGATCGGAGTCGTCGTCAATGTCCAACAGCGCCATACCCGACCCCATGATCTCCTCCATCGAGTAGTCAGAACCCAGGGTCTCCGAGGCGTCGGGAGTCGGATCGACCTGGGTGCGTTCGAAAACCCAAGGCATGAACTCCGAGGGGGCTGCCTCGGATTGGACCGCAACCGTCTGCGAAACACCATCGCAGCCATAGAGCGTCAGGCAGAGGCACCAGCAGAGCGGGGAGAAAGCATGCTTCATGAAGGGCTCCACCTTATCTCCGCGCGGGAGGGTCAACAACTTCTGGATCTCGCCGACGTACCATAGACCTGATGAGAACGATGCTCAACACCTTCTGGACTCTATCGATGGTCTACTGCCTCGCCGCTCATCCCGTCGGAGCACGTTCTTCGACTAACCCCGAGGACGCCACTCCCCCATCCCAGGGAGTCGCCCAGCGCGCCACCGGCTCCCTAACGATCGACCGTCCAGGCGGCGAGGCACTCCGTTGGCGCTTCGACCTCGTCCGCGGCCCCAAGGATGTCTACCAACTCCTTCTCTTCTCGGCCGCAGACCCCTCCACCGTACGGCGGACCCTGTGGACAGAGAGCGCGATCGATACGCTTCTGTGG
>JAIOJS010000593.1 GCA_019911795.1 Thermoanaerobaculia bacterium
TCCGTGGCTCATCCTCGGTGTCTGGCTTCATCCCCTCCTTCCCGGAGGCTGGGGTACCGTCTTGGCCGTCTCCCCTCTCGGGACTCTCCCTGTCTGGACTTTGCTACGGGGACTAGGTGGCCACTCCTACCCCTCGGCGACGACCCGAATTCTGGTCCTACGACCGTTCTGGTACGCCATGCTCTTCCTACCTCTCCTCGCCCTTTCGACCCTCGCTGGAGCCCTCGCGGGCCTCCCATTCGGACGTCACGGAAGTGGTGGACGATGGGGTCTCGCGCTCAGTGCCACGCTGTTTCTCGTCGCGGCGCTACTAGGCTATGCCGGAAGCCGACGCTTGGTGGTCAAGCGCCTGAAGATCCTCCTGCCGCGGCTCCCTTTAGCCTTTGACGGGATGCGGATGGCGCAAGTTTCCGACCTCCACGTCGGTCCCCACACCTCAACCCGATTCCTCGCGCGGATCGCGGCCCAAGTGCAGTCCGAAGGCGTCGACCTCATCGCCGTCACTGGAGACCAGGTAGACGACTTCGCCGAGGACGTCGCCTGGTACGTCGCCTCGCTTGGCAGACTCGAAGCACCACTCGGCATCTTCGCCATCGCCGGCAACCACGACGTCTATGCCGGCTGGCCGGCGGTGCACCGAGGCCTTACCGCCGCCGGGCTCGAGGTCCTCGTCAATGAGGCCCGACCGATCGAACGAGACGGTCAGCGCCTGTGGATCGCCGGTACCGGAGATCCCGCCGGCGCCGGGTGGTCTGGAGACCAGCGCAGCCCGGTGGCCCCCGACATCGAACGAACCCTGGCCAGCGTCCCCGCCGACGAACCGGTCATCGTGCTCGCCCACAACCCGGCTCTGTGGCCAGCGCTCGCCGCTCGAGGCGTCGATCTCACCTTGAGTGGCCATACCCATTATGGCCAGCTGGCGATTCCCCGACTTCGCTGGAGCGCCGCCTCGCCCTTCCTGAGGCTGGCGATGGGACGGCACCGAGAAGGTCGATCACTGCTCTACATCAACCCCGGCACCAACTACTGGGGTATTCCCTTCCGCATCGGCACACCCCCGGAGATCACGGTGCTAACCCTGAGGGCCACCCCCGAAGGGGAGGCTGATATTCAAGAGAGCGGCGAGACCGCCATCAAACAAGTTCTTTCTTGAACACCGCCGTAGCCACCGTCAGCCCCACCACGAAAAAGAGAACCAGGGCGCCGAGCTCATAAAGCTGGTCGGTCAGCGTGGCGCCACGGAGCAGAATCCCCTTGCACAACCGGGCGTAGTGGGTGAGCGGCAGGATCTCGCCCAGCCATTGAGCTGGTTCCGGCATGGCGTCGAACGGAAACATGAATCCCGAAAGCAGCACCGAAGGGAGAAAGAAGAAGAAGGAGACCTGGGTCGCCTGGTACTGGGTCTTGGTACGCGCCGAGATAGTCAGACCCAGGACTAGATTGGCCGCGATGAAGACTACCGAGGCGATGGTCAGATCGATCACCGAACCCCGAAAAGGGACCCGAAAGAGGAGTACGCCCGCCCCCAAGATGAGCACGATCTGCACGGCACCGATGGCGATGTAGGGAAGGATCTTGCCGACCATCAGCTCCAACCGGCGCACCGGTGTAGCGATGAGAAACTCGAAAGTGCCCCGTTCGCGCTCGCGAACGATGGCCAGGGCCGTCATCAGGATCATGGTGGTGGTCAGAATGACCCCGAGCAGACCGGGCACCACGAAGAGCGCGGTCCGCAGCTCGGGATTGAACAGGTCGAGGACCGCGAAGCTCACCAGCCGCTGGCGGTCGAGGTCCTCCTCCGAACCAAAGGTCGCACGACTCGTCGAGGCCCGCAGCGTCCCCTCCTGGCCCTCGACGAGGAACGGCTGAAGCCGTCGATTGATCTCGCCTTCCAAACCCTGCGCCGAGGCCCGCACGGCGCGGGCGATGGTCGGGTCGGTGGCATCCACGAGGATCGAAAGCTCGGCCCCCTTGCCTCGATAGTAGAGCTTGTCAAAGTCTCCCGGGATCTCGATCACGGCCTGGACCGAGCCGTCTCGCATCAACCGGCGGGCCTCGTCGGCGTTGCCGGGACGCACCACGACATCGAAGGTCTGCGTGGCCTCGAGTTGGCCCACCAAGCGTCGCGAGACCTCCGAATTCGAAGAGTCGAGAAGGGCCGTCGGCACATGGCGTACGTCGTGGTTGATGGCATAGCCAAAAAGCGCCAGCTGAGCCAGGGGCAGGCCGACGACGAAGCCGGTGGTCAGGGGATCCCGGGCCAGCTGGCGCAGCTCCTTTCGCGCCACTGATACGATCCGTCGCAGCGACATCACCAGGTCGATCAACGGCCATCTCCCGCGAGGTTTTCTCCCAGAGCCACCGCCACGAACACATCCTCGAGGGTGGGATCGCTGAGCCGGGCGGTAGCGCGAAAGCCGGCCGCCTTGAGGACGATGTCGAGGCGGTTCGCGGCCTCGGCCGCCGAACCGGCCTCCGGGGTCAGCAGCACGTGCGCTCGGTTGCCGAGCTGCGCAATGCTGGCGATCTCGATATCGGTGCGCAGGTAGTCGATGACCTCGGTGACCCGATGGGTCTCGATCTCCACGACTCGACCTTCCAACTGCTCCTCGAGCGCCACCGGAGCTCCCTGGAGGACGATCTTACCGTGCAGCATCATGCACAAGCGGTGGCAGCGTACCGCTTCGTCCATGTAGTGGGTCGACACGAGGATGGTGGTGCCGCTGCCGGCCAGACCAAATATCTCCTCCCAGAAATGGCGACGACTCTCCGGGTCGACACCCGCCGTCGGCTCGTCGAGAAGCAGCAGAGGTGGGTCATGGATAGTCGCTACGGCGAGGGCCAAGCGCTGCTTCCAGCCGCCGGACAGCGTTCCCGCCCGTTGGCTGCGTCGCTTCTCGAGGCCGAGTTCAGCAAGCTGTCGCGGGACC
>JAIOJS010000594.1 GCA_019911795.1 Thermoanaerobaculia bacterium
GTGGTAGTCGAGGATCGTCTCGAGCTGGCCGAGTCGGTAGGCCTCGTTCTTGGCGGCGAAGATGCGTCCTTCGGGGTTGGCGTATTCGATGGCCAGGGCATTGAGGGCGGGGAGGTTGTTGCCTTCGACGTAGACGGTGGCCAGGGTGCGGAGGGCGCGCGGGTCAGGGTCGCCGGCGAGGTCGATGGCGGCGCGGTAGCAGGCGGCGGCGATCTCGGCGTGGTTTCGCTGACGGTAGTCGTCTCCGATCGAGCGCAGGACGGCGCGAAAGGCGGCGCGTCGGGGGATGCCGCGTTCTTCGGCCCATTCGTTGTCGGCGACGTTCCACCAGGGGAACGGGTCGGTGTAGGAGCCGGGGGTCTCGTACAGGGTGAGTAGTTCGGCAATGCCTTCCTCGAGGTTGGATTCCTCCTGGAGTCCGGCGAGGCGAGCGACCAGATCCGACTCGAGGATCTGTCCCGGAGTCCCGGGCATCTGAGCGAGGCTGGCGGCGACCACGGTGAGGAGCTCCTCTCCGAATCGAGAGGTCCAGCCGGACTCCAAGGCGGTGAGCGCGAGGTCGGCGGCGCGTGCGGGCTGGCGGGCGTCGACCAGGGTCCAGAGGTAGTCGAGGAGACGATGAGGGCTTCTTTCCTGAAGACCGAGGTAGTGGTCCTTCAGGATACGGTGGGGCTCCTCGAGGCGTGGTTCGAGGCGCACGACGTCGGTGTAGGCATCCATCGCCTGGTTCCACTGCTGCGTGTCGAGGAGAAAGTCGGCCCACTGTTGGAGGTAGAAGACCCTCTTGGGACCTTGGACTTCGGCTGCCAGTTCGAAGTGCTTGGCGGCGTTGGCATCGTCTCCCAGCGCTCGCTCGGCGCGCCCGAGGTTGTAGAGAGCGGCCGGAGACTGGGGCCGTAGTTCGAGGGCCTTGCGATAGAGCATCGCGGCCCGACGTTGGCGGAGTTGTGCGTCTGGCCCTCCTTTCTCGGCCTCGATCTGCAGGGCGACGGCCGCATCGAAAAACCCTCGAGCTTTGGTTGAGGTTGCCTCCTGCTCGGCAGTACTCCTGGTTGGGGGTTGCTGGGTACAAGCAGGGGAGGCGTTTGAGGAGATCGCGCAGACTGTCGCCGCCAACACCACTACCAGCATCGGCAACGGACGCGTACAGAAGCGATGGAAGACCCTCATAGTGTTTCCCCGTCGTCGAAGCTGGTGACCACCCCCGACTCCACCTCGAGAGGATTGGGCTTGTAGCGCTTCATGTAAACCCAAGGTTCGCGGCACGTTTCGAGCAGCTCGGATAGGCGAGGATGCCAGGCGATCGGAAGGGCATTGGCGAGGGGTGCTCCCGAGGTGATGCCTGCACAGGCGAAGCTCTCGATCAGGAGCTGGGTGCGATCGCCCTGGACGTTGGCGGGATGGGCCACGAGGCGGCGGTCGAGCCGGTTTTCGAAACGCACCTCGATCTCCGACTCGGTCTTGGCCTTCAGTCCCTTTAGGGGGAGGAAGAGTTGTTGCGATTCGGGATCCGACGTGAGCATCTTGGAGACCACGATCTCCGATAGGAACTGGCTCTCGAGTTCGCTCATGGCGACGGCATCGCCGAGGACCTGAGAGGCCAGAGCGCTGGCTTTGGTGACCAATTCGGTGGAGGTGATCTCCGGGGCCGCGATGTCGCACACCTCGGAGAACTCCAAGGCTCGGTAGGTCCAGGCTACGGTCGCGCCGCGCCCGGCGGTGAAGTGGGCGCGGACCGCGGGCGGGTCGCACGCTCCACTGGGACCATCGTCGAGGAGTAGAGACCAGTAGGGGGCGGTGAGGTCGTCGCCACCCGTTCGGGGAACCCATTCCAGAAAGAGAAACTTCTGTTGCACGATCTGTGCGAGGACCGCTTCGACCTCAGATCGCACCTGCAGCGAGGTCAGCCGGGGTTGATCGAGGGTTGAACCCGGGGCGATCTGAAAGCCGACGACGACCTGTCGTTCCGGCTGGGCGAAGGCGCTACCCGGAGCCAGCTGGATCCAGACTAGTACCACCGTGACCGCGAGTAGCGCGATCCGGTTAGGGATTTGGGTCGGGCTCGATGAACAGGATTTGTAGGGCATCTTCGGACTCCTCGATCGAGTGAATCTCGGGCGGTAGCAAGGCAACGGGTTGGTCACCGTGGATCAGTTTGAAGTGAAGGGGAAGGTTGGAACGTCGTGGCGCCAGGCCGTCGACCAGGATGGCCGGATCCTCAGGGACCAGGCGATCCAGCCAACCGGCGAGTTGTGTTTCTGGAACTCCCTTGGCGGCCAGGTAGGACCGCGCCAAGGCCGAGAGTCTCGAGCCATTTCGGGAAACGAAGAGCCTTCCCACCCGGTCTGAAGATCCAAGGGTGGCTCCGGCTTGGGTCATGGGCTCGATCGTCCACGTGGGGCCTCGCTGGGGCTCACCCTGCCAGATGTAGAGCGAGTAGGTCGGACCCTCCCGTGACAGATGGGAGGCAAGCTTGACTCCGGGGAGGACTCGCAACACCACCGGACGCTGGGCGATCGAGAACATGGCGGTCGCGGCCAAGGCCAACGCCGCGATCGCCATCACGGCAGTAGTGGCCGGATGGCGCAGACTCCTTCGCATCCAGGTCCGCGCCTCGTCGCCGGCCAGCCAATGGAGCCAGGCGAGGACCACGCCGCCCACTGTCGCTAGGGATAGACCGCTGCCCCAGAGCCAACGGCTGGGATACCGCGGTTGTACGTAGGCGTAGAAGGCGGCAACCATCGCTGCGATCGCGACCGCGGTGAGGCCAGCGTTGAGCCAGCCGTGTCGCCCGAGTGGCATGGTTGCTTCAGCTTCGCGATCGTCAGTAGAAGCCTTCGGGAAGAGGATTCCCGATCCGGTTCGAAGGTAGAGCACCGGGACGCCCCAGTCTCTCTCGCCCGGTCCACCCTCGTTGAAGATCGCAACCCGGCCGGCAGAGACGGCGGCGTCGATCGGCAGTCCGGCGACGAGCGATTCGTAGAAGCGGGCACTGAAGGCGACCGCACTGCGATCGAACAGAGTGGCTTGCATCGCGACCACCGCTGGGAGACCGCCGCGGACCAAGGCCGGAGCGATGCCGGTCCACGGGTTGAACCGATCCCTCCGCGCACCCTCGCAGGCGCCGAGTACGGCGAGTCGCACGCCGCGGCCGTGCAGGTTCACGACCACGGTTTCCGCGGCCACCTCAATGGCTTTGCCTGCGTCGTCGCACAGAACGAGAAAGCCCTTGCCGGTCACGGACGCAGGGGCGCTGGGTGGCGGAGCCTGAAAGCGACCGTGGCCCGCAAAGTGGAAAACCTGCCCACCCTCGAGGAGCGCTCTCTCGAGGCCGGCTAGGGTCGCCGGCCGAACCACCTCGAGGCCGATCTCCGGCCGCTTGGCGAGGGCGGTTCGCAGGCCGTGCTCTTCACCGTCCAGATCGAGGGGTGGCCAGGTGGGATCCCTCGGGGCCGAGAAGAGAGCTATCAACCGTAGCGAGTGGCCAGGGAGGGCGTCGTCGGCTTCGGGGGCCTCGTTCAGCAACTCGTAGCGGACGATCGAGATGCGGGGATCGAGTACCAGGAAGCCGGTGGCATCGGCAGTTTGAGCTTCTGCCGGAGCAACATCGGGTCCCGCGGTTGGTTGGGGCGGGAGCCAGGCGAACTCCCACGGAAGGTCGGCGAGACCCCAGGTGTCGAGTTTCAAGCGCAGTCGTAGCCCTCGATCTGGGTCGAGAGAAGCGAGGCTCTGTCTAAACAGGTGTCGCGCTTGCCCCGGAAGAAGCAGATCTCCCAACTCACGCCCCAGGGACAGCAACCCGTCAAGGGCGAGTTCCCGCCGGTCGAGACGTCCACAGGCTTTGCGTAGGTCGGCGCTGACTTCGACCCGGACGGAGTCGGCGCGACGCTGTTCGCCCGCCGGCGAGCTCGCTACCCGGACCCGCACCGATTCATTTCCGGCGTCATCCCGCTCCGGTTCAGTGATTTCGAGGTCGAAGTCGCGGTACGTCAGCATTCAGGCAACAACTTCAAGGGGCTAGAACCACCGTGAGCGAAGACTCGCCGGGAGGGAGGAAGGTCAACTCGTAGCCATGGGTCTGGGGGTCGAGGTCCTGCACCAGCTGCTGTGTCGAGGGCGTGGCATTGGTCAGCAGGATCTCGATCGGTCGGTTCTCGTCGGCGGCCGTCTCGACGATCCAAGTGAGGGTGGGGAGGTCGGGATTGCCGTCCTTGCCGTTGGCCGAGATGAGGTAGCGATCGGCCGTCACCTTGCGAAAGAAGGTCTTGGTGGCGTTGCGGTCGCTGCCGTGGTGGGACACCTTGAGCACATCCACGTGGCACCGTCCGGCCGCATCGAGGCGACCGGCTTGGGCCAATCCGTCAAGAAGGTGATCACTGCGACCATCGCCGGTGAGCAGGAGGCTCTTGCCGTCGGCCTCGGCGAGGACCATGATGCTGCTCAAGTTCGGGATGCTGCGGTCGGAGTTGGCGAGGACCACCGGATTGCCACTGGCGACGGCGTCTTCGTGGGCGACCAGCCAGGTTTCCCACTGATCCCGTAGTTCGTCGAGGTTGGTCTGGGTTGGGCCGACCACGGTCAGGCTCAAGTTGTCGAAGACCACGGGAGCGGGCGCGTCGTCGACACAGATCAGATCGTTGGGGAAGCCGACGTTCGTCGGCAGCCCCAGGACCCGGGCGGCGAGACGCAAGGCGTTCCCCTCGGCAACCCCGCGCGTCGCCTCGGCGGCAAGGACCGAGGAGGTGCTCTGGGTGGCCGCGGCGAGGCGTGGCGCCAACGTTCCGTGAACGTCGAGGGCGCGAGCGAAGGAGTTGTGCCACAGCCCATCGATCGCGATCAACCGGGTATCTCCGGTGGGGTCGGTGACCGCATCGGACCTTAGTCGCGCCAAGAGATCGAGCAAGCCCACCACATGATCCTTGTCGACGTGACTCAGCATGGCCAGGTCCAACTTGTTTCCAGCGGACCCGATCGGTTTCAGGACTCCCTCCAGGTGGTCGTCGAAGGTATGCGGTGGGCCGCCGTCGATCAGGGTGTAGCGCGGAGTAGCAGCGCTCCCGTATTCGAGGAGCAGGCAGTCGCCGAACTCGGCCTGGATCATCTGAACTTTGAACATCGAGATCTCCTCGCTACTTCCAGAACGGGGCTAACTAGACGGGACCCCTAGAACGGAGTGATCGGGCCGGTGAGGGACCCGGTGACCACCAGGGCGTAGTCCTGATCCGGTTTGAGTAGGTTTCGCGCCAGGATCTGGATCAGGTAGTTTCCGGCGGGGGCCTGCGGGATGTGGACGACCTGGACGTTATTGTCGGGGTCGGGGCTCTGAATGGCGAGGGGCAGGTTGGCGTTGGCGACCCACTTCTCCTGGGTCTGAAGGCTCTGGACCAAGAGTACCAGGCTGTTCTGAAGACCACGATCGGGAGGATCGGTCCAGGTGAGGCATAGCCTGAGGTCCTCTCCGCCGGCGACCGACACCTGGAAACGGAAGCGCTGACCGCTCCGCTGGAACTGATCCGCCGGGCTCTGCCAGGTGTCGAGGAACTCGAGGCGCAGGGCGGGGTGCATCGCACTCGGCAGGGTCGAAGGTAGATGGATGCAACCAAAACCCTGATGGAAGTTGGGCACCACGTTGTGGTCGGCGATCGAGTCCTGGGCCGTCAATCGCCGGGTGCCGTTGATCAGGGTGGCCTTGAGCAGAGCGGCGCTCGGGTCGTGCTGGCGCTGACTAACGTAGAACTCGCGAACCAGGGCCGCGCAACCGGCCACCAGGGGCGCCGACATGCTGGTGCCGCCGAGGAAGGCATAGCGGGGAGCGCCGGCGAGCGGCCCCCAGAAGTTCCGCAGTGGAGCCCGCGACGACTTGGTCGAGACGATGTCGGTCCCCGGGGCGACGAGGTCGGGCTTGATGCGCCGATCGTCGCAAGGGCCTCGACTGCTGAAGGCGGCCATCGCTTCGGCATCTCCGGAGACACGTTGTGAAGCGATCGGTGGAGCGGGGAAGTCATCGGGCCAGACATCGCCATAGGTGAGTCCAGCGAGACCTTCGGTCGCGGCGGTACGGCGACTGCGGCTGGCGCCGACGACCAGAGCGTTCTTGGCCGAGGCGGGCGATCCGATCGACAGCCAATCGACGAAGCCCGGCTGGGACTGGACCGGCTGCGAGGCCGTACCCTCATTGCCGGCCGAAATGACGATCAGCATGTCGCGACGGCGGGCGACGAACTCGTCGACCTCGCTGGAGTTGAGGGTGTACATCGACCGAGTGGCTGCGCCCCAGCTGTTGTTGTGAATACGGGCTCCCGCTTGGTAAGCCTCCTCGAAGAGGTCGTCGAGGTCGAAGGGGAGACCGCCCAGGCCCCCGTTGGCATCGAGCAAGGATTGGAAGAAGAGTTGGGCGCCCGGCGCTGCCCCGCGCAGCGCCCCACCCGAGTCCGTTCCGTCACCGAGTACCGAGCCCGCGACGTGAGTTCCGTGTCCGTGGGGGTCGCTGCTGTCGTTGGGGCGACCGAGAGCGACGACCCCCACTACGCGCCCTTGGAAGTCCGGGTGCGTGTCATCGAATCCGGTGTCGGCGATACCGACGACCTGCCCCTGCCCGGTCAGACCGATTCCAGGACCTCCGTTGGCGGAGGGAGGGTCGAT
The DNA here is from genome assembly GCA_019911795.1 of Thermoanaerobaculia bacterium. Classification (GTDB taxonomy): domain Bacteria; phylum Acidobacteriota; class Thermoanaerobaculia; order Multivoradales; family JAIOJS01; genus JAIOJS01. The sequence continues at coordinate 6,643 of JAIOJS010000594.1, forward strand.
TCCGAGCAACTCGCGAGCCACATCGTTGTGGAGGGTGGGTTCGATGTACTCCTCGATCCTCTCGACGTCCGGCAGCATCGCCAGTTCGTCGAGCAACGGCGAATCGGCGAAGGCAAAGACCCGAATCTTGCGCCCCTTGGCGCCGGCGATCTGTAGATGGTGGTCTGCCAACCAGGTCAGCACGGCGTCGGGAGCGGCGCCAGGCTGCAGACGAAGATCAAAGGGGCGTGGAACGCGAAGGCCGGAGGGCACCGGGTCCGCTTGCGGCCGCAGGAGTACCCCGGTGTCCTCGCGGGAGTAGAAGTGGACGCCGACGACGAAGGGAAGGTTTCTGACTTGCGAGGCCTCAGCCAAGGTGAGGAGAGCCTTGTAGCTGTTGGGTGGAACATGCTCGAGCAGCGTCACTCCAACGTTGAGGAGGTCGGCCCGCCAGCTTTCGATGAGCGGTCCAGCTAATTGCAACAAGTAGTAGGTAGGACGGTCTGTAGGCGGGATATCACTCGCCAGGACGGCGGCGCTCGGCGCACCACGTTCGACCTGACCCGTACGGCGCAGGCCCGGAGCTACATCGAAGGATCGTCCCGGAGTCTCGGCCGGGGTCTGGGCAGGCAGTTCCTGCACGATCAGCCCCTGGGCCCGCAGTTGTGCCAGGCCGGCGTCGTCGACCTCTCCGAGGACGTAGCTCTCCGTGCGCTCGATGTTTTGCAGCGCGGCGCTCGCTTGCGCCTCTTCGCCCTCGTGCATGTAGTAGGCGATCACTCTCTTGGTGGCCATCTCTTCTCCAGGTAGGGGTGACCGTGTAGGGCTAGCCGCCGGTGAGAGCAGCGTCGGATTCGGTACAGCGACGGCCTTGCGAGGTTTCCTGGTGGTGCGCAACTCCGGGAGTCGGGGCGGTTCCAGGGGCAAGGGGTCCAGCGTGGACGAACCATGAGGGAGGACCTCCAATCGTTGATCCGTGAATCGACAGAGTACACGGTGTCGCGTATTAATGCAAACTGTGAAGCAAGTAACACCCTATGAACTGAGCCATGATGGGCTCGAGGCTTTTCATCCAGGTCGCCGGAGCGAAGAGCCAACGGGGACGTTGGCGTTCCGAGGCGGAGTGGCTTTTGAGCGCTACTGGGCCTCGCAGCGAGTCGAAGGGCCTTAGTTGATCAGAAAGGTCTCGGAGAGATGAAACTCGCCAACCCGCGCCTGGAAAGACCGACCGTCGGAACGTACTAGCGTGTAGAGGCCGCGCATCGTCCCGGTGGGAGTGTTCAGGGGACAGGCCGAGGTGTACTCGAAGGAGCCGCCCGGGGGCAGGGTCGGTTGCTCTCCCACGACGCCGGGGCCCTTGACCTCTTGGACCGATCCGGACTCGTTGGTGATGATCCAGTGGCGATCGAGAAGTTGGACGATCTCCTCGCCCTCGTTCTCGATGGTCACGGTGTAGAGGAAGATCCAGAGCTGGCGATCGGGAGCCGAGCGCGAGGGGTCGTACTCACTCCGCACCGTGATGCGAATTCCCTCGGTGACCGCGATCGAACCATGCTCGGACTCGGGTAGGACCATGGATCGATTGTATCCGAGGACGCTAGCGGAGGCCGACGAGGACAGCGCCGAGAGTGATCAACGCAACTCCCAGCCAGTTGCCGGCCGACAGGCGCTCGCCGAGAAAGAAGACGCTGAGGAGCGCGACGAGCACGACGCTGAGCTTGTCGATGGGAGCGACCTGCGAAGCGTTGCCGATCTTGAGGGCACGAAAATAGCAGACCCAGGACGCCCCGGTGGCCAATCCGGAAAGGGTCAGGAAGATCCAAGTGCGGCGTGAGATCTCAGCCAGGGGCTGCACCTGACGCGTGGCGATGAGGATGCCACTGAGAGCGATGATGACGACGAGGGTCCTGAAGAGGGTTGCGTAGTCAGGATGGATATCCTCGACCCCGACCTTGGCGAAGATCGCAGTGAGGGCGGCAAAGAGGGCAGACAGTAGAGCCCACGACTGCCAAGTGGCGAAGATGGGTGTGCTCATCAGAGTTCTCCAAGGAGGTAGGACGCGGTCTGGACCGGGCGAGTTCTCAACTCAGGTCTCGACGCGCGGGCCGGGTGTCGGTCCAGGCGGCAATGCCAACACTACCTCCAAACCACCCCCGTCGCGTTGAGTGATCTGCAGGCGGCCACCGTGAGCCTCGGCGATCTCGCGGCAGAGCGGCAGGCCGAGGCCGGTGCCGCTCCGTTTAGTCGAGTAGAAGGGGAGCAGGGCCGACTGCAAGACGGCGGGTGTCATGCCACTGCCCCGATCGCGCACGATGAAGACCTGCCCCGGTTCGGTGCTCACTTCGACCTCGATGTCCCGATCCTCCGATCCTGCCTCACGAGCGTTGCGGATCAAGTTGATGAGGGCTTGCTCGATCTGCCCGGCGTCAAAGTAGCCGCTACCGGCGGGAGCATCTCCGGCCCAGGTGAACTTCTCGGTCTCCTCCAGCTTGGCGATGAAACTCTCCCACGGCACCGGCTCCGGCCGGGGCAGAGGAAGTTTGGCAAAGCGGGCGTACCCCGAGATGAACTCTTCGAGATGTTCCGCCCGCTCCTCGATGGTCGACAGTACGGTGACCAGTCGGGTTGGATCCTCCAGTTCGCTGAGGCGCCTTCCCGAGCGAGCCAGCGACGCAATGGGGCCGAGGGAGTTGCGCAGTTCGTGGCTGATCAAGCGGATGACCTTCTTCCAGGTCTCGACTTCCTTGCGATGGATCTCGTGGGTGAGTCGCTCCATGAGGACGAGTCGGTGCCGCCGGGCGTTGAGGTGGAACCACCGATGGCTGACATGGAAGACTTCGAGGTCACCGGCATGATCGGTCTGGACCAGGCCTTGTCGTTCCGCGCGAACCGCGTCGGCAATGGGTAGCGGCAGCAAGTCGAGGACTTCAGTCAGGTTGGTTCCCGCCATGCGTTGGCCGGCGAAGAACCAACGGCGAGCGGCGGCGTTGTCGTAGATGACGTCGCCCCGGTCGGTGGTGAGAAGCAGGGCGAGAGGAGAGGCCTGGATGACGGCGTCGAGGAGCAACTCGCGCTGGTAGATGCTCTGTCTCTCGTCCCGTAGGGTGGAAGACACTTCGTTGTAGAGAGTGAGGAGCTGCCCCAGTTCGTCGTCGCGGTCATTGGCCAGGTTGAGACTGAAGTCGGCGTCGCGCATGGCGCTCACTCCGTCGGCGAGGGCTTGCAGCACGGCATAGATCGGGGAGAGAAAGCGACGTGTAGCGAAGACTGTCAGTGGCGCGGCGACGAGGACTCCACCGAGAAGTCCTGACCAGGCTGATTCGAGCCAGACTCCAAGGCCAGCGCCGACACCGCTGCTGATCCCAGCGACGGCGAACATCCACAGGGCGAGGCGTCCGTCGAGCGACCGAGTCCGCCTCACGGGAGGACTAGTCCTCGTCTCTCTGAATCCCATACTTTTCCAGCCGACGGTAGAGTGCCTGCCGGGTCAAGCCGACGGCCCGAGCTGCCACCGAAATCGTCCAGTCGCTGTCGTCCAGGGCGCGAAGGATCTCAGCCCGGGTGGGTTCGGTGCCGACGGCTTGGAGCGGAGTCAGGTCGGGTTCCAGATCGAGTTGAATCGGCGTAATGCTGGAGCTGTTCGCTAGCAACATGGCGCGCTGGATACGATTGGAGAGTTCCCTGATGTTCCCAGGCCAGGGATAGGAACGCAGCGCCTGCCGAGCGGCTGGGGTGAGATCGAAAGGCTCCCGTAGAAAATGCACGGCGATTGGCACGATGTCCTCCGGCCGACGGGCGAGGGGAGGCACTCTCAGCTCGATGACGTTGAGGCGGTAGTAGAGGTCCTCGCGAAAACGACCCTCGCGGACCGCGGCGGTCAGGTCGGTATTGGTGGCGGAGAGAATGCGGACATCGACGGTGCGGGTTTCGGTCGAACCGAGACGCTCGAACTCTCCCGTCTGCAGGACCCGGAGTAGCTTGACCTGTCCGGAGAGCGGGAGCTCACCGATCTCGTCGAGGAACAGCGTGCCACCGTGCGCAGCCTCGAAGCGTCCCTTGCGCGCGCGAGTGGCTCCCGTAAAGGCTCCCGCCTCGGCGCCAAAGAGCTCGCTCTCCAACAGCTCCGTCGGCAGCGCACCGAGGTTGACCTTGAGGTAGGGCCGCCGGAGGCGCTGGGAGTTGGCCTGCACGATATCCGCAATCTTCTCTTTGCCGACGCCGTTGGGACCGGTGATGAGGACCGGCACGTCGGTAGGGGCGATACGAACCGCCGTCGCAACCACCTCGTGCAGTGCCGTACTCTCGTAGACGAGTCCGCACAGGTTGGCGGTCTCGGCCAACTGAGCACGATCGCGGGTGCGCTCCTCCAGGAGCCGACGCCGGTCGTGTCGAGCACTCGCCAGGTCGAGGAGATTGCGCACCGTGGTGACCAATTTGTCGTCATTCCACGGCTTCTCGAGGTAGTCCGCGGCGCCGGCCCGGACCAGACGGACGGCCTGCTCCAGGTGGGTCCAAGCGGTCAGGAGGACCACCGGCATCTCGGGATCCAGCTCACGGATCGTTCGAAAGAGGTCGCCGCCCTCGGCCCCTGAAGTCGTGTCGTCGGCGAAGTTCATGTCCTGAATGACGACGTCGATCTCCCGGTTCTCCAGGAGTTCGAGGCCTTCACGGGGCGACGCGGCCGGGACCGAATCGATCGAATGCAACTCGAGGAGCACCTCGAGGGCGGTGCGAACCGCTGGATTGTCGTCGATGATCAGGACGGTGGGCATAAGGTCATAGGCTAGCAGCCGAATCGAGTTCCAGTGGCGACTCCGTTTTGTTCGCTCTCAGCCCTACACCGTCCTCGTCGCTACCGACGGAGACACCCGGGTTGCTCGACGCGCCGGAGGCAAGGTGGCGAGCAGACTCAGGGCCATGATGCTCGCCGCTGCGAGCAGCAGCCACCTCAGGTCGAGGCGCTCGAGCGAGAAGGTCTGAACCATCCACTGATTGAGGGCGATGGCACCGAGGGCGCCGAGGAGAATGCCGGCGGATGTCACGAGGCCACTCTCGATCAGGAAGTAGCGGAGGATGTCGCGACGGCGTGCCCCCAGGGCCCGGCGGGTTCCGATCTGCTTGGTTCGCTGGGACACGGACGAGGAAGCCAACCCAACGATACCGACCGAGGTCACCAAGATCATGAGACAGACCACGAGGAGCAGCATCTTCACCATCGCACGGTCCCCTCGATAGACGCGCTCGAGGAGTTCCGCTTGGGTTCGGATCCGAACCAGACGTTCGGGCGTTGCCGCAAGCATGGCCTCCTCGATCTCTGCGACCAGCCGGTCCCTTTCGCCGGGGGCGGCCCTGACCATGAACCTTGGGTGATCCACCTGGCGGACGGTGGGTTGGAGCATGACACGGGCCACGCTGTCGTCGTGAATCCAGGGGCCCAGCATGTGCTCTACGATGCCGATGATGGTGACGGCGACGCCGTCCGAGTAGACCACTTGGCCCACCGCGTCGCCATCCGGAAAGAAGGAATCGGCGAGAGCCTGGGTGACGATTGCGCGGGAAGCGTATCCACGGTCGTCACGCCCCTCGAAGGTGACGTCTTCCCGGGTGAAGTCGCGACCGGCCACGAGACGGAGGCCGAGGGTGGCAAGACCCTCTTCGTCGACCTTGTTGCGATTGTGGCAGACCTCGGTGCCGAGATCGCCGTCCTGCGTGGTGAAGCATTCTCCGTTACCCCCGGACCCGGCCGGAGGTGCGCCGACCGGGGTGGCTCCGACCACACCCGGCAATCCGCGCAGAAGGCGAAGGTCTGCGTCGACCGCATCGAAGTAGTCGACACCGGAACGGAGGTCGGTGTACGACACGTAGATGAGGTTGGGCGCATCGAAGCCGTGATCGCGGGACATCAGGTCGACCCGTTGCTTGACGAGGAAGAGGGCATTGGCGGTGACCGCCACGGTGAGTGCGATCTGACCGGCGATCAGAATGGCGCGGACCTTCTGGCGCATCATGGCGCTGAGGATGGGACGAATTTCCATGAGATATCTCCTTGAGCGTGTCAGGTCCTGAGGTATCGAGCGGGGGGGATGCGGCTGCCTCGCCAAGCGGGGTAGAGGCCGGCGAGGAGGGCGGACCCGACCGACAGGCCCACCGCGACCAGCATCAGCTTCGGATCGAGATGGCTGACCTCCTCCTCGACGTTCATCGTGCGCAGGAGTTGCAGCCCGGCCAAGGCAAAGGCGAGCCCGAGGGCGGCCCCCCCGAGTCCGAGGATGGCGACTTCGACGAGGCGTTGGGCGAGTAGGGTCTTGCGTCGGGCGCCGAGAGCGCGTCGCACCGCCAGCTCTCCGGGATTGAGCAGGAACTTGTCGAGCAGGAGTCCGACCACGTTGACCAGGCAGACGGCGAGGAAGAGGAAGGCGAGTCCCAGGAGTACCCGGGCGTCGTCGTCGACGACTCCAAAGTCCCGCAGGTAGGTCATGACGTCTTGAACCAGCACGACGTTCTCGGTTCGGGGGAAGCGGCCTAAGTCTCGTTGGCTGGCGACGTAGCCTTCGACCATCGACTGATACTGGTCGAGGTCCGCCGGGCTGGTGAGTTCAGCCCAGAACTGAACCCAGACACACTCGGAGTCGAGGAATGCCTGCCAGGTGTCGCCGTCTGCCTCGGCAAAGCAGGAGGTGTTGCCGTCTCCCTTGCGGGCCTCCAGCACGGGGGAGAGACTCAGTGGGATGAAGACCTCCTCCGTCTCCTCCCAAGCGCCCGCGTTGACGTCATAGAACCGCGGCAACGGCTTCCAGGGTTTCAGGACTCCCACTACGGTGAAGGAAGAGTCGTCCGCCCGTACCTGGCGACCGACGCTGTTTTCGCCGCCGAAGATCTTGTCGTTGGCCTCGGACGACAGGACGGCCACCATGCGTCGGTCCCGCTCCTGCTCCTTCGTCCACGGCGCGCCGTAAGCGAAATCGACATCGAACATCGGAAAGAACTCAGGGGTCGTGAGTCGTCCCTCGGTGAGGTAGGGGCGCTGCTTTTCGTCCTCGGGGTGGATGACCAGATCGGTGTTGTAACCAGCGGCTTGGTGCTTGGCGAAGCCCTGTTCCACCAGTCCCTGAGCATCACGGTAGGTGAGCTCGAACGGTGGATCATCACCGCCGGTCGGGGACTCACCGACGGGCCAGTTGTGGAGTCGAACGGCGACGATTCGATCGCTCTTGGCGGGGATCGGGTCCCGCGACGAAAGGTAGTACACCGTGAGGGTGGTCATACAGACACCGATTCCGAGGCCGATGGTGGCGATGACGATGGAGGTGAGCCAGGGATTCCTGCGCAGGCTCTTGAGGGCGGTCTGAAAGTGGTAGCGCCACATAATCTACTCTCCGCTCAGCTGTCGGCGGCCTGGGCGACCATCGCCTCGCGGGCTACCCAGGCGTCGAGGTTGGTCACGCGGCCGTCGAGGACGTGAATGGTTCGATGAGCCCGTCGAGCGAGTTCGGGATCGTGGGTGACCATGATCACCGTCGTTCCCGCTTCGTTGATGTCTTGGATCAGGTCGAGGACCTGACGGGCCATCAGCGAATCGAGGTTGCCGGTGGGCTCGTCGGCGAGGAGGATACGCGGATCACCGGCCAGGGCGCGGGCGATGGCGACGCGCTGCTGCTGTCCACCCGACAGCTGGGATGGGTAATGGTTGGCCCGCGAAGCGAGCCCCACCCGTTCGAGCGTTGCGGTGATGCGTTCGCGGCGTTCTCGCGCTCCTAACCCCCGATAGCGCAGTGGCACGTCGACGTTGTCGAAGACATCGAGGTCCGGGATCAGGTTGAAACTCTGGAAGATGAAGCCGATCTTCTCATTGCGGATTCGCGAGGCGGTGTCATCATCGATGCCGCTGACGTCGACTCCGTCGAGACGGTACGACCCCTCCTCGAAAGCCTCGAGCAGGCCGGCGATGTTGAGAAACGTCGTCTTACCCGATCCCGAGGGACCACTCACGGCGACGAATTCCCCATCCTCCACGGTGAGGGTGAGGTCCCGCACCGCGTGAGTCTCGACGAGGTGGGTGCGATAGATCTTGCTGACGGATTGCATCTCGAGCATGGTGGAATTTCCTTGGCTTGGATGTGTGAGTGAGAAGTTAGCTTGTAGATTCTTTGAGTTTGGAAGGCAACCGGGATGGATCGACCAGCATCAGCGGGCGAGGTACACGGTGTCGGCCTGCTCGAACCGTTCGTAGGACGAGAGGATGACCTCCTCGCCCGCGACCAGACCGTCGAGGATCTGAATCTGGGACACGCTGCCGGCGCCTACCTTGATCTCCCTGCGAAGAGCGAGGTCGCCCTCGACCACGTAGGCGATGCGCGAGGCCCCGGAATCGAGGAAGGGCCCGCGCGGCACCATCACCGCGTCCTCGATCTCTTCGAGGAGGATCCGGGTGGAGACGCGTTGATTGCGTTTGATGCCGGGCGGTGGGTCCCCTGCAAAACGAGCGCGCGCGAGGATCTGTGCCTCCTCGACCTCCGGAGATACCGAGAGCAGTTCCCCTCGGTAAGCCTCTCCGTTCCAGGAGATCTCGACGGTTGCGCCGGGAGCAAGGTCGTCGCCGTAGCTCTCCGGCACCGAGAGCTCCACCTCTAGTTGGGTCAGATCGACGACGGTGGCCACGGGGGTGCTGCGCAGCACCGCCTGGCGTTCTTCCACTGCGAGGTTGCCAACGATCCCGTCGACCGGTGAGGTGATTTCGAGCTCAGCGACCTGGCGCTCCAGTTCGGCCACCCGCATCCGCTGGCGCTCGAGAGCCAGCTCGCGGGTTGCCAGTTCGAACTGGAGGGCCTCCGTCTCCAACGCAGCCTGTTCGACCGCTTGATGGTGAGACACCTGAGCCGCTTCCTCGGCGTCGACGGCCTCCTCGTAGTCGTGGCGACTGATCACTTGGTGCTCGAGCGAGTCCTCGGCTCGACGCAGCTCGCGCTGAGCTGCCTGGAGATCGAGTCGAGCGAGGTCGATTCCCTGCTGAAAGCGGAGGCCACTCCTCCGGGCATCGAGTCGTTGGCGGTCGAGGGCGATCAGCGCCGTCTCCAGGGAGGATCGTTCGCCTTCGAGCTCGTTGCGCAGCTCAGGGCTATCGACGATCGCCAATCCCTGGCCTCGCTCGACGGTTTCGCCAGCGTGAACGAGGAGGCGGATGGTGCCGTCGATTGGGCTGTAGAGGGTAGGGCTCGTGGCGGCGACGATCCGTCCCTGGGCTGACACGTCGCGCACGAGTGTCCCCCGGGTCACCGCCGCTATCCTGAGTTGAGCGCGAGAGACCGTTTGCTGTGAGCTGAATATTCGGCCCACAGAGGGTGCCCAAATGAGCGCGCCGAGGAGTCCGACGGCCGCACCGAGGCTGAGCAACCAACGCCGGCGGCGCAACCGCGGCGCCGGATCGAGGGATCGATCCTGGTCCGAAGTGTCACGGATCGAATCGGCCGCAGCAAAACGATGAGAGATGGGGGAGGGATCGTTCATACGGGATCCCTATAGCGGATTCGATGCCAGATGTTCTGCCTAGCCTAAGTTACTGGAAAAGAATGCTTTGCGGGACCAGTGGTGCCAAGTGGAATGGGCTAAGGTGTCCGGTGCGGACAGGTTCGGACGCCCTCGGACACACCGTTGCGGGAGAGTCGGAGGCTTGATCGTCCCAGGCGTCAAAGAGTCTCGTTCTTTAGACCTCGAGTGCAGTGGTGGACGCCGGCTGGATCTCTCAGAGACCAGGCCCGTAGAATCATTGAAGTGAAGAAATTCCTATACTGCTTCGTCGTCGGAGTTCTCCTGACCCAAGCCGCCTCCGCTTGCTTGGCCAACGTCTTCTTCATGCCACAGCGCTTCATTCGCGGCGGTTCCATCTACGAGGGAACGGCGCTGTCCCCCGACTTCCTGTTCACCGTGACTCGAACCTGGCGCGGCGAACCGAGGAACACGATCGAGCTCCAGTGGCCGAGAGACCACGCCTGTTCGGTCGGAGCACCGGTGGTCGGGAACCAGTACATCATCCACATCTCCTGCGCAGAGCCCGACCGCAACGGTGTCTTCGCTTGCAAGTCGGGGATTTTCCCCCTCGACGGCAGCCACTTCATCACCGACTATCTGCAGAATGCCGTCCCACTATCGGCCACCGACCTCGCCCAACGGTTAAGAGCCTGGGAGGAAGACCCGCTCGCGGCGGAGGGCCTGAGAGAGTGGGTCCTCGAGATGTCGCGCCTGGCCGAGGTCAACGACTGGTACGAACACGACGGAAAGGTGTGGTCGCTCACCCTCGCGAGCCTCTACTACTTCCAAGAGGTCCTCTTCGGAACGGACCTCACGCCGGCGGAGTTCGCCTGTGTCAGCAACAAGGTCCGCGAAGACAACCTAAGTAGAATCCGTCGCACCCTCGAACTCCCGTCGGCCACCTGGCTCGACCTCGAGTGGCTCGATGAGACCCACTACGCCGAAGTCGATCGCGAGTGCGAACTGAAGTGCAATCTGTGGTGCGACGGTACCGAGGTTCGCAACTAGAGCGGCCCCCTCAGCGACCCTACCACCACCGCCCTCGAACAACCACGTAAGCCGCGCGAACGAAACACGGAGCGCAAGCGACTCGTGTTACCGACATGGTGCCCGCAACACGGCAAGCGCCAGCGTCCGTGGAACTCCCTCACCCCTCGCAAGCAAACAAGTCTCGCTCGCCACCGTCGCGACCGACAGGGATCCCACC
>JAIOJS010000595.1 GCA_019911795.1 Thermoanaerobaculia bacterium
ACGTCTACCAGTGGCGGGAAGGGTATGAGGAGGAGGGTGGCGAGGCTATTGATCATCCCAATCCCACTCAAAAGTTCCATACTTCTCTACTACTTCACGCAGCTTCTTCGTTTCCCCAAGACTTACTCGGTGTGCCGGTCCAAAGTCCGTAGAGAATCGCGTAGCTTTGAACTGGGTAGGTTCCGCCAACCAGAAGCTGGTATCTCTATGCGCTAGTCCGAAGAGAAAACTGCCAAGGTGCTGCATCTTGCTGCCGAGGTTGCCTATCGAAAGATAGTAGGTGTTTCGGCTATCCAGCCAGATGCCCTCAAGGGTTTCAAGCATCTCCTTGTAGTCGAGCGTACAGACAGATTTGATTTGGACGCTCGGCACATTGTTCAAAGCATTGGTAGAACGAACGGCGTCCCCTCGCCAGCCGAGTTCTTCTCTGGGAGGCTGCCCGATGAGCCACACAGTTTGATCCGAGCGCGACTTGTTGAGTTCTGCGTCCTTCTCAACGATGGCATTCATCCTAAGTGGACTAAAGTTTGGCACAGCGATCAGACGCGACGGAAGGTTACCGGGATTAAATTCATCAAAAATTGAAGCCGTGTAGACGGAGGCTACACCGACGCTCTGGAAGTCTGCCTCCTCGAAGGATATCTTGAAGAGACCCTTTTCATCCTTGGCTTTGGCAGACACGGATTTCCATTCCGCTTCGGAAGGATAGTACGTGGCGGCTTCGGTATACACGATATCTAAAGTTGTGTCGGCGGCAACAAGTTCAGCTAGTAGTGGGTACATCACGTAGGATGCCATCGAGCTAATGTCGACCACGACATTGGTTGTGCTTTGCTCTTGCAGACTCCACTCGACAAGCTCCCGCTTTAGGTCTCCTGCGAAGGTTTCACGGCAGTAGGTAATTTGCCGAAACCTACGACAGCTAGACTTGGCTCTCCCTAGAAACTCCGCGTCCCAGGTATTCTCACCAAGATTCGTTGGGTACTTGACTATGAGAAGCATGGAGTCAGCCAGCTTGCCTCTTGAGAGAACACCACCCAAGATGTTTGTAGAGCGATCCTCGAAGCCTTGGGCGAGAATCAGGACACAGGCTTCTGGAAGGGCGACTAGATCCAGGTCCTCAAGATCAGGCAAGTAGCTCAGAAAATGTGACAAATCCAGCTTTGATATCCTCAATTATCGAGGTCTCCGATCGACCTTCTCGCATCGATCGTCTCTTCCCAAGCCAAGTTCAGTTGCTTCTCGTTGAGATCTCCCCTCCGGAGTTCCCTTATGACAAAGGTTTTGGGGTCCGTTAGGAGAGACTTTAGCCCATCCAGATTGTCGATCTTTATGGGAGTGTCCCTCTTGACGGGCGCTAGGAAGATTGGAAAGTAAATCCTGCGAAGTTGGAGTCGTTCCGTCTTGCCCTCGATTCGTGATCTGCTCGTCTCAAGGCTAAATAGAATAGCTCGATCTGTCAGTGTTCTGTAGCGCCTGTACAGTATCGCGCTGCTCTTCTCAAGCTCTGCAACAACTGACGAGCGAATATCGATGTGTGTCTTGCAGACCGGCGCACCCTTGCGATCATCTCGTGTACTCTGCTTGTTCACCAGAAAGGCCCTGGCAAGAGTGCCCAACTGGTCGACGATAGACGCCAACTCTCTTCCATCTGGAACTACATAGCGGATTCGCTCTACTTCTTCTGCTGAGAACTGTTGGATAGACTTGTCCTGCAAGTTTCTTGGAACACAGTCCGTACTCGTGGAAGTGACCGAACCTGCTTTGAAGATTCGATGGATGACCTCAAGAGCTAGGGCTAAATCACCCGAACACAGGGCGTGAATGGTGTCAATGCCATAGTAGTGGAACTTCTCTCTTGATTTGGCGGCGGAGGCTAGCGCGGAGGCCATGCCGCCGGCGTAGGCCGAGGAGCCAAGAAGATCTTCTATTCGTGCCTGGAACTGGGCACGCTGCAGCCTTCTATTGACAATATCGATAAGGAACTCGGGGCCGACGCCTTTGGCTGTGGTATACCGCTCCCCTATGTTTATTTCCACGACTTCTCTGCCCTCTTGGATTCCTTCTAGATCCACACCTCCATACTCTGACGAGACCTTGAAGATCGGCGTTCCTTGTTTGGCGAAGGAAATAGCCTGATTCAACTTCTTCTGAAGCTCCAGGGGAATTCGCTGGTTCGAATAGTCGTCCAGAAGAAAGGTTACGTGTCTCGATGCAAAGTAGTCAATCTCTGCGCCCAGGTATCTGCAGACATCGGTGACGAGCATTCCATCAACGTTAGATGTTCCCGATTCGCCCTGCCTAATTCTCGCCCACGTCTTCCACTTCATCTTCCTGACCATATCGCGCAGATATGTCACGTAGCTTTGACCTTGGACTCTAAGGTCACCATCCTTCAACGCCAACCGCTGTCTCCACCAATTTGCAAGGTCCCGTTGCTTTTCCGGGTGGAGTCCAAAGCTGAATTCAGATTGCTGTTCTAGTTCGGACATCAGAGTCAGGGTATCAAAGAGCTCCTCAAGCAGGAGAAGACTGAAGAACTCGACCAGTTCAGTTTCCAGGCTCATCAAGAGGTCGTTTGGAAGAAGCCAGAATCGAGATCTCAGTTCCACGGAGCAGGAAAGGTAGATACCGACTTCTCGCATATTTTCAAGAGGTTCCTTGCGATGAGGGTCTGCAACTGCCGACTTGAACGAGAGCCACCTTAGGACAGAACTCTTACCGCATCCCCGAGGGCCGTATATATAGAGCGGTTCAAGAGCCTTGCAATCCTCTAGCCAGGGGCACTCCTCAGAGAAGAGCTCGGCGAATTCCCTATTGCCTCGAATCATTTCAGCTGAAATGTAGTCGAACGGAGACTGTAGAGTTGACGATTGTTCCGTGGTGCCTGAATTCTTGCTGGTGCGCCGGATTGCTTTCAACTCGTCCAATGTTCTCAGCGGGTCGTCTAGGCGCCGGCTAAGGTCGGCATCAGTCAACTGGAAAAAAAATGGCTCTAGATTGTCAAGGAACCGCCGATCTTCCGATGATGACCGCCATGAATTCCGAAGTAGCGAGTTGGCCATTATCAAAAGGGACTCAACGATTCTCAGGTGGTCATCGACACGTTTCCAGTTCCATCTATCCTGGTGCTCTTTCAACGATTCACATTCGGGCGCTGCCTCTTTGAGGTCGTGGATCCGTCGGGATAGAGAATGGAGTAGTTTCTGGCGAGTCTCCGTCCGCTTTACCGTGCCCGTGTCGATGATCTTGATGCCGAGCCTAGGATCGCGGACTAGTTCATCGACGACCTCTACAACAAGGATGTTGCCCGGGTGTAGGTCGTCGTGAACGAGGTTCCTGTTCCTGAGTTCAGATAGACCCGCCAAGAGACCCTCTGCTAGCACAATGTATTCGTCGACGGTAAGAACTCGCTCCTCGGAGAAAGTTTGGATGGAGGTCCCTTGAACCCATTCGGTGGCAATTCCCATGCTTGGTGGTATGTCTTCTGGTCCTAGGACCTCGCCAAAGAATAGTATCTGTGCGAATAATCTTGTGCTGAGAGCGCTGGCCTTTGTCAGTTCATCAACGAGAGAGTGATCCTGATACTCGTCTGCAGGGGTAAGCTTGAGTGCAATGTCTCTACCTAGGTGGTCCTTTGCCCGCCAAACCACACCCTTCATTCCTTGTCCACCGATTTGGACAAGTTGAAAGTACATCATGGAATCTCCTTGCTTCAGGGCGACGTTTGCGCCTGCGAGAGCCGGAGAGGATAGTTGCCCGAGTCGGTCTTTGGATAGAAAAGCCACGAGAGCCTCCCTTATAGGTTCCGCAGCTTCTCTCGAAGACTGGTCTCCAAGGGGAACAGGAAAAGCATCTTTTCGGTCTGGCCATTCTGATGCGAGGAGCCAACCTTCATGAATCCCCGAGTAGATCCCACTTCTTTCCAGTTTGCTGCTCTATAGCAGGTTCCAAGGAATCTGGATGAGTCCACGAAAGTCTCGAGGAACCAGGGCTTAATGGCGTAGTATTCCTGCCAGTCGTGTGGGAGGCGCCTAACAACTCGGCTGAGAGCAGCGGAGGCAAGGTTGGGGATCCGTGCCCAAGGAAAGACAACAAATCGAGAGTTGCTTACACCGTACTTACGGGCAGCTGTGCGTGGCCATCCGAGGGACTGCATGATGTGATCTCGCGCCTGGACAGCCCAAGCGGGATCTGAGAACCCCACGGCTGCCACCGGGCCGATTTCGTCTTCAACAAGGTACTTCAGGCTTCTCCCGACCGCGACGTTGAACCCCAAGTAATGATGTCTTGCGACGAGCTCGTTCCACATGGCTTCGCCCGATGTGCCCTTCACTTGTCGGACTTGAAGCTTGCGTATCGAGACTTCTCTGGGTTGGTCGTCGACGTCTAGTGACGCGGTATCGATTTTCTGGCCCTTCCTCGTTCGGTTGCCGGCCGGACTGGCCTTTCGCGGCGGAAGCTCCAGGAAGCCGCGGGCTTCCAATCGGAGCAGTACGTCTCGACAGGCTCGGTCCTTGAGCCATCCATTCTCTTGACGCCAATCCAAGGCCAGACAGATTTCCTCAGATGCACGGGTGCGACCCTCCTTGTAGAACTCAGTGACAAGCGTCTTGATCAGGACTAGATCCTTCTCAGAAAACTGCCTTCCTCGAAGGGTCATGAGCACACTGGTTTGATTCGTCATATTTGTCGCCGCCCAGTTCGAGTATTCTCGGCAATAGTCCTGGTTCTGCCAAAGCAGTTGACGCACCCTTTGACTCGCGGCGGATAGGCGAGTAGATGTCAGCCAGTGCCTGGACCTGAGCTTGTGAGTGTACACGAGGTGTATTAGGGGGCAAGAGCTCCGGACCGACCTAGTCATCGCATCTGACGCTTCCCTAGGTGGGCAGATTGATCCGGTGGGGCAGCCTACATTCGCGGCTGCCCAGCCAACGTCAGTCGAAGGAAGAAGTCGTCGATTCGATCGAGCTTGTCAGGAGCTATTGCCCGTACGCCTATTGACCATTTTCTATCGTCTTCCGGCGCTGTCATGTCCTCGACCGGACTGGCGTTTCTCAAAGAGATCGCACCGCCAATCTCCGGCGGGTTAGCTACGCCAGCATCTGTAACGTAGCCCAACACACAAGGAGGCATATTCTCCTGCGAGACGTTCGAAAGCCGGTCGTTTCCTTGGTCCTCAAGGACGAACGCCGCCCTCCTTGGTAGAGTAACAACGCAGGCCACTGGGAAAGGGCTTGAGGATGCTGCCTGCCGTGTGCTTGCCGACAGGCCTCTGAGGCGTACATATCGGTGCGCCGCGAACAGTGACTGGTCGATGTGGAAAGTTTGATCAGTACCGGCAAGCAGTTTTTTCCACGCTGTAGTTCCTAGAATCGTTCGAAGGGAAGCACAGACTAAGAATGTTTGGTCGTACTGACTAAAAGCCGCGAGCCAGCGAATCGCCTCCCGGACCCAGTTCACGCTTTCGTCGAAGCGACGGACGACCCCATTGGAAAGGATGCCAACTCCGTCCTTGAGTGGAGCCGGGTAGCCATAAATCGTGCTCAGGCCGGTTGATGCAACTACGATCCGATTGGCGGCGTCTCTGTAGTCCGCTTCAAACCTCGAAACCGAACTCTTGGCTTGCGAGGCGAAGTCCAGGGGGCGATCCCTGGCCATCGCCGCTTCTCTCTCTAGCAACCTTGCGCTGTTGTGCTCTAGGAGAGAGCTTTGTACTTGTTCCATACCGGTCGGAGCGCTCTCGCGTGCGATGTCGGCAGCCAGGATCACTTGCTCGCCTTTGAGTCGCTCGACCATTGCGGCGTGGCGGTCTTCTTCCGCTCTCGCGCTCTCCCAGTCCCGATTGCTACCCAACCCGCCGCCATTTACCACCACATTCTCAGCGTGCGCATATGCTTTCTTCGCAAGAGCTAGTTCGGCTTCCAGTGAGGCTATTCTCGCCTCAGAGTCGTTCTTGTGGTGGCTGTAGAAACCTACCTCGACCTTTTTTCTTTCTATATCGAGGTTCTTGCTCTCTGTCAGGACCGCCTGCTGAAGGTTGAACCACTGCGCCCTCAGAGCATCGTGCCGAGCACGTTCCGCGAGGCAGCGATCAAGGAGGTCCGCAGCTTGATTTAGGAGCATCTCGACGTGCCAAGGGCGGAACCGCTTTTCGGCAGTCGATCGGTCTGCCACATATGCGGAAACGTGCTCAGCAAGGGACGATGATGGAAAGCTTCCGGCCATATTCTCGCTTCCTTTCGCTATCGGTGGGTTCCGTGTCTATATCGGGCGCTGCCGGCGGGAGCCCTTCATGCGCACTTGTTAGAAGGCTGGTCCAATAGTGGGCCTCGGGCCGATTCCGAGACTACGAGTACCTGACGGGAGTGCGTCGAACGCTTGTTGTAGGCGCTCAGTGTCTGTTCGGAGGGAGGCGGCTGCCGCAACGCTTTCTAGAGTGCACTGATTGTCCAACTGCGAGACCCGGAGCCGTAAGACACCAGTTGTTTCACTTTGAGAGGCCGAATTGTTCGTGTCATCAGTCGCCTCGTTTAGGCGTGTCGCTAGTTGATGCCCGGCCTCCGCCCCTGCCAAGGTCCCGACGGCTTCATGCGGCAAATCATGCTCGATGACGCTCTTGAGTCCAAGCTCGGCGCGAAGCAGCTCAACAGCGCTCCAGCCCGTACCCGGCCATCCGCCGCCGTCACTCTTGTTGCTCACAATTCACTCCTCTGCGCGAAGGCTCAAGTAGGTGCCAGGAGTCTTTGGGAGACGACTGGCGAGGAGCCGGCCGCACCAGCCGCACCAGTAGAGGTGTCAGCCTCGTGAAACGAAGAGTCAGCGGGCGGTCAGTCATTGTCATAGTGAAAGACCGTAGCCGCCAACGGCCCGGCGTGCCGGTAAATATCATCCAGACTCTCGATCGCTACCCTGGTCTCGTTCTTCGCCTCATCGAACAGCCCAAGCCGCATCACGGGTCCGTTGAAGTGAAGCCGACAAATCGGCTTGCGGTTGTTGTCGTCGAGCAGAATCGCGCAGTACGTCTTGGCATCGCGCATCGTCACGCGACTGGCGTCCGTGACCTCTCTGAGGATCGCCTTGACGATGTAGTAGGCCTGCAGTTCCTCTTCGGTCGTGACGATGTCCGGATCGCTGAGATCGTCGGCTGGAATTGGCGTTAGGCCGGCCGGTAGAGGCTCGCTGGCGGGAGGCCCCTCGCTCTCCTGGGCTAGTGCCGTCTCCAGGCGGTTCTTGATCCGGTCACTGACGAATGCGTGGAGTGCACTGCGGGTGATATCCCGGAACTGTTCGAGAGTGGCCTTGGTCATGCGACCCGAGTAGACCTGGGGAGCAAAGATCCGGACGAAGTCATCCGATGGAGATTTCCACTGCTCCGAGATCAGCTTCATGATCTCCCGGGTGTACTTGAGCCCGCTGGCCGTCTCGACGATCCTCTCCTCATCGAACGAAGCCTTGGTGAACTTCTTCAACTCCTCGATCAGTGGTTCCTCGAGAGCCAGGAGATCGATCTCGAGAAATGGCTTCGAGTCCATACAGTTCGGACGATCGAGGTCCGAAAAGAAGCGATAGGCGATACCGTTGGTCAGCACTCCAAAGCGCCCGTCCGTGACAGTGAAGTAGCGATAGAGCTGATTCGAGTGCCCTCGATCCAGATCCGAACCAACCTTCTTGACCTCGAACAAGAGGATCGGCTTGTCGTCGCGCATGATCGCGTAGTCGACCTTCTCACCCTTCTTGGTGCCGACATCCGCCGTGAACTCCGGCACTACCTCGGCCGGATTGAACACGTCATAGCCCAGCGCGGCAATGAAGGGCATCACCAGGGCACTCTTCGTCGCCTCCTCCGTCTGGATGTGATCGAGCTGCTGCGGAATTCGACGCGCGAGTTCGCGGATCTTGTCGATGAAATCCATGAGTCACCCTCCTTCCGTCTCGCAAAGGCCAAAGACCCCGGGCATCTTGACGAGTCGAAGGCCCAATACTAGTCGCAGAGACGATAGTATAGCCTACAGTGATGACGAATAGGCGACTGGCGACAGGGGACAGCTCGTTTCAGACTTGATTTTCAAAGGAACGGAGGGATGAGCATTACAAGGAGACTGGTCTGTGCGCTGGTACTACCCCTTCTCGGTTCGTGCGGGCCTTACTCCTACGACGTTCTCCTGGAGACCACGTCCGAGTGCGGAGAACAAGCCTCTCTGCTGAGAGTCGGCACTCCTGCCACCAACCCCTTCATCTACTGCATCGTCCTAGGCGAGCAGCCCCTTGACGAGTTTGCCTATCGCGACTGGGTTTGGCGGAATGCTTCTGGCCTCCCCGTAGTCGACTTGAAGTGGAAGCAATGCGGAGAACTAGAGGTCGTCGTCCCAGCCAGACTCGCTCTGGCTTCCGGAACTGAACCGGACTTCAGCGATCGGATCCAGTACATTCAGTCGCGCCCCTCGACCGTACAAGTCGAAACCCGTGTGGTCGATGGGGTTCGAGAGTTATCGTGGCGCGTCTACGAGTACCCGGACGATCAGCCACGCTACAGGCGACCATGATCGGGAACGGCTGCTGGACACACCCCGAGACACAACGCCTACGAATCACGGCAGGGGACCCAGAGGATGCCACCTATGGCTTCCTCGAAGACGTCGACGAAGCGTGGCTAGTGCACTGGTGCACCGGAATGTGCGTACCGGAATCAGGACAACCCGGTGCTCCGATGGTCTCCCAATGCCTTCGTGCACTTTTGGGTTCCGGAGGGACATCCCGAGTGGGCGGGTCACTTGGCCGACGTGAGAAATAGTTTCAAGTTTCTTGTGGACCCTGAATCTTGTGGACGTTTGAGGGAACGGTAAGGTGGGGCTTGGTCGGCGGCTTCGTCGTCATCGGTCGTCACTGCAAGCCAAGGAGAGGCCGGAGAGGTCGTGGGGAAGTAGCTGCCAGGAGTCTTTGGGAGGCGACCGTAGCCTCGGTCTCACCCCCTTACTGGGCCGAGCTCTCAGGTTCGAAGGATGGGTCGCTGTCTGTGGTCCGGATCTCACGAACGTCTTTTGCTAGGTGGTCGACCGCTCGATTCAACTCCTCAAACAAGCGTCGATGGCGCTCCGCGGCTAGGTTGGTATCGGTCTCGAATATTGTGGCGATGTTGCTAGGGGGATTGTAGAGAAGGTCTAGAACGCTCGAGTAGGTGGTCAGTAGGCTTACCTCATGCTGCTTTCGCAGTTGTTCCCTTTGAAGCTCGAGCTCTCGCATTTGGAGGTAAAGTGTGACGGCCACTGCCGCAAGTCCTAGGCCTGAGAAGAACACTCCCAGCGGAGCGAAAGCGTCACCTACCGCTGCTCGCGTTGCGATATTGCCTCTTGGAGTGAAGGGTGAGGTAAGAAAGAGCAGACAAGTAGTGTACAAGAGGAAGCTCGTGACAACCACTCCTATTGACCATCGAATCGGCTTCCGGAAGTCCTTGCTTGTCACTAGGCTCACCCGTCCCTAGATTCGGTCGGCTCGAACAGGGCGTGAAGGCTTGCTTCAAATTCGGGATAGCCGAAGCAACGTCGAAGTTCACAATGCGCGGTGCCGACTGAATGAATGCTGTCCCTGATCGGCTGGGAAATTGTGTAGCCGATTCTCCTGAAGTAGTTGCAGTAACACCCCAGCAAGAAGTCGGTGAAGAGACCGCTGGCTGCGCCAAGTCGTCGTGCTGAGAACATTGCGTCGTAGAGTCTGGTCTTGTCGCCTACTGGACCGATCGCGTTACTGACGATCTGCTCAAGCATTGAGTATTCGATATGCATGAGGTGAACCAGGGCCTTGAGAGACTCTTCGAACTTGACGTCACGACTCGACCCTGGGACGACCCAGCGGAACTTGAGGTCAGTCCAACTAGCTTCGGGCCAATCTATGTCGTCTTTGAGAAAATAGAGGTAGTCCACCTTTGAGAACAGAGTGCGTAGGTAGAACTCACCGGCCGGGGCTAGGAACAAGGAATCATTGTTGATCAGGAAGTCGATCTGGTCCTCCTCTTGATACCTAGTGAATGTCTTGGTGAAGATGAGTTTTGACTGGGTCAATCTGAAGATGGAGCGCTTGAGTGAACTATCTAGAGCCATATCAAAACCAAAGACGCTGTCATAGTCGGCTTGGAGACGCTTAGCTTGCCTTGTGCGTGCCTCGGTCGTTCGATCGATCAGGCTTGCCAGGATGTGGAGCCTGATGAAGTAGGTATGCGGGTAGTGGTTGAGGTTCTGGACGCAAAAGATGTTCACCAGACCAGCATGGGCCATGTCATCGTCGGACATGAAGGAGCCCTTGTAGTTCCCTAGTAGGAGCGATAGAGCCACCCAGAGCTTGGCTCCGTGGGCGGTCGCAGGGTTCTGGTTCTTTATCGCGGAAGCTAGAATTTCCCGAAGTATGTAGTCATCGGAGAAATAGTATGACCTGGGTACAAGCTGGAGCTTGCGAAATAGCGTGTGGAGGTTCTCATTGGAAGTTTTTACAAATAGGTCCCCTACTGTCGGCGCCGAAATCATGTCGATCACCGCCTCAACGACCTGACTTGGCATCGCCTCGGCCCGAAATCGTGCCTCAAGGCGTATCTCTTCAGCTACTGTAGTCAGTCTCTTTAACAGGATACCCTTGAGCTTGGAGGGTGTGTTGTTGATTCCAGGCGAGAGAATGGTATCTCGGTCTCGGATCTGAGCCTCTATTGTTTGGTAGGTGGAGTTCCTTATGGAGAAGACGCACTTGAACCCCAACCGGAGCTGCCCGAATAGGTACTCCAGAAGAGTTCGTTGGATAGGGAAGCCGTCACGGTCGGCGTCATCAATGACAAGGATTACCTGACGTTCATTTTGCGAGTAGTAGGCTAGTGTCGCCAAGTGGATTTCACGAAAAGTCTCGCCGTCCTGGTCCGCCAAGTCGGATAGGTAGGTCTCGAAGCCACCGAGCGCTCTTTCCAATTTTGAAAGCTTTGCCGTGCTGAATCTACCTTGAAGTGCGGAATGCCGTTTGTTGGCCCAGCTCAGAACTGCTCGACAGTTTCCTTGAAGATAGGCGTCGGTAAGAGGGAATGCTAAGGTCTTGATTCTCTGATCCAAGAACCTCAGCAGTTCCTTTCGGTCTGTGAGATTGTGAAGCTCGGTATGCTGCTGGGTCGATATGTATATCGGGACCATGTTGCGCCGTAGGCCCGCCTCTGTTGGATGGAGATAGAAGACGACATACTTCAACAGAGTAGACTTACCCTTGCCCCCATGGTCCCTCAGAATATAGAGATCAGGGGAGTGGGCCGAGGCAAGGTATCGAACTAGGTGCTGCTCGCTGCGAGTCATCTTCTCTTGAACTGCAGGGTGAGTCAGCCCCATTTGAGTGTTTCTTGAGTAGTATTTTTCGAAGAAGTCTTTGATGGTGGGGTGGGGCTGTTCGGCGTCAAAGTCGATAGTCGGAGGTGGTTGAACGTCTCTAATGCCATCGCTGAAGAGATCGGCCAGGAGTGTTTGAGCGGCAGATCGTTCAGCCTCGGGCGGGCTGGGTAGGTGTTTGTTGAGTCGAACCATAGTCCTCTCCGGGTGTCGAAGTTGAGTTGAGAGTCATAGGACTGCTATGTAACGGCGTCTACCACAGAAGGGAGCCTCAGCTACTTGGCTGTTCTCAAGGTGCCAAATCAAAATAGGTGCCAGAAGTATTTGGGAGGCAGCCAGCGATTAATGGGCTTGGAGGAACGATCTCCCCTCTCTGAGAGTCTGCAAACCACGACAGTTTTCTCCAAACTCGGTGCTTGCCTAGGGGAGGCTTGCTTGAAGAGGGGTGAGAGCCGAATGGCAGAACCGACAGTCTGGTTAGTCTGTGGGGCATCCTGGATCAGATCTCAGTCAAATGAGAAGGCCAGTGGTGGGGCTGAACTGTGTCGTCCGGACATGCTTCATCTCCCTGATCGTGGACATGGCGATTGTTGATGTCCCTATCAGCAAGGGAGGTGCCAATGATGTTGATATCCTAGAAAAGCTGGTCTTCTCGCGAGCCTGAGTAGACAGGCCAAGGGTTTGCCCTAGGCGCTGGAGCTGCCGGGAACCTACCCCCGAAGGTGGCCTCAGCAGAAGGCTTGCGTAGTACGTTGGGATCTCCCTCACCCGCTGATGAGGGCTTCTCTCTCTCAGGAGGAGGTCTCAACGACTGTGCGTCAGGATAATCCAGGGATCGGGGAAACGATGTAGACGAGAGTTTTCAGAGTAGAAACCGATCGTAGGGGATCCAGCAGGTGCGAATCCTGCGCGGTAGAGATTGGCCATCAGCCGGAAGCGAGTCTTGCGTGGATGATCGTGAGGTCAGTTGCGAAGCGTAGACAGCAAGGACTGAGGCCGTGTGATCGAGCCCCGAAAGAGACGTGTCGTCGAGGGCGTTCTCGTAGTGGTTTGGAGCGTCAGTATTCGAAGCCTCCGAAATCGCCAGATTGGAGCGCTGTTGGTCGGTGTCGGTAGCCGAAACTGGAGCCAACGTCGACTTTGTGGCCTGGGAATCAAGAAATCCGGGAGCTGGCGACCGGATAGTGCCCTAAAGAGATTCGACGGGCAAACTTTCACCGTGATCGGCGCTTGCCGATCGGCGGGTCGCTGTTCAGTGGGTCGGCGCCTCTAGCCGGGGGCCGCCCGTGGCTGGCCGTGGGTTCGGAACGACGGCAGTCGAGGTGGAATTCGAGCCTTCTGGCAAGAGAACGGTGAGGTCACCCTTTCGTAGTCGATCGGCAGCTTCTCGATAGCGGTCGATGAAGTGCAGCTGGCATTCCCCCCTTAAACCGGTCCACGTAGTATGAGAGTTCTTCAAGCCCAAGAAGCAGGAGGACTCGATGAAGAGAAAACGACACGGAGCCGAAGAGATAGTGCAGAAGCTGCGCAGCGCGGAGAAGGCATTGGCCGA
>JAIOJS010000596.1 GCA_019911795.1 Thermoanaerobaculia bacterium
CCACCACTCTGAGGATGTTGACCGGTTTCCTTCCACCCACCCACGGCGAGGTCACGGTGGCGGACTACGATCTTCTGCGCGACCCGATCTCGCGGCGCGCCTTGATCGGGTCGCGCAGAAGATCGTAGTCCGCCACCGTGACCTCGCCGTGGGTGGGTGGAAGGAAACCGGTCAACATCCTCAGAGTGGTGGTCTTGCCGGCTCCATTGGGTCCCAGGATGCCCAGGATTTCGCCCTCCTGGACCTCCAGTGAAATCCCGTCGACCGCGACGAAATCGCCGTACCTCCGGGTCAGATTTCTCGCCTCTAGCATTTCGTCTCCCTCAGCAAGTTCTCTTCCTTGGAGCCCAAAGGCTCAACTCCAAACCGAAAACACAGCAAGATAAGTGCCGGGGTCGTCACCCCCCGAAATGGCTTGTTCTGCCGACGAATCGCTGCCCCTCAGAGCCAGAACCGGGCCAAGGCGACGTCCACCGCCGTCAGTTTGGCGCCCCCAACTCTCGGCTCTCTAAAACCGGAGAACGAGTTCCTACGGCGCAACCTGGAAAGGCTCATCCCGAGCGCAAGCGCTCCAGGGCCTGGTCTCGATCCTCCTCGATACGGGACCGATCGATCCGGTATTCGTTCTCCAGCCGTTCCCGAGTCAACGGATCTGCAGCCTCACTGGATGCCTTTCGGTGGAAAATTTCTACTTCGGCCAGACGCGCCTGCGCCTTGCTGCGAACCTCGGCCATCTTCTCACGCGTCTCGGGCGTCAGCGAGTCAGCATCCGGGCGCTCGATCCCTTGGGATTCCATCCGCTCGAGCGCTAGTTCGTAGGCGGTCTTCATCTTCCTACTCTATCAACATCCAGGAAGACGAACCTGCAGCATCGGAAAGACGAGCCCGCCCGAAGAAAGCCGCCGGTCAGTGCCCCGTTTGGTGAGTCCCGTGTGCTCTGGGCGAGGTCGTTTTGTTCCTGGCCAGGCGCGAAAACGGGCGGTCCAAAGTGGACGGGCTCAGCCAGATGGGAGACTAGCCGCCAAACATCTCGGAGTACTTCCGTATCGCTTCGTCGCTTCCACAGACGTACACCGTGTCCCCCGACTGGAAGCGGAAATCCTCGTCGAACTCGACGTGCATGGCATCCCCTCGGGTCACCGCCACCACCGAGGCCTCGGTGCGGCGACGAATCTGGAGTCCGGTCGGATGACTGCCGGCCAGCGCCGCACCCGTCATCTTGCGGACCTTGAGGGTGGGATCGAGCGCCACCGCCTCCTCGCCGAGTAAGCGTCGGCTGAGAATCTGGGCCGACACCCGGGAGATCGAGAGCGCGAAGTCGGCGCCCGCGCGGTGGATCTTCTCGACGTTCGCCGCTTGGTTGACGCGCGCAATGACCGGAGCCTCCGGAGCTAGATCCCTCACGACGACAGTGGTGAACACGGTGACATCGTCACTATTGAGAGCGACGATCACGCCCCGGGCCTCCTCCACCCCAGCCTTCGCCAGCACGTCGGGATCGAGGACGTTGCCCACCATGTCAACCCCCGGTAGGGGGTCCCGATCGATGGCGATCACCTTCTCTCCGGCATCGTCGAGGAGCTGATAAACCTTCTTGCCGACCTCACCGAACCCGGCCACGATGAACGGCCCCGTTCGACGCAGGGTCTGAGCCCCCTCACAGAGATCACCGATGCGCCTCAGGCTCTCGCTGCTGCCCACCGCCACCAGAACTCCTCGTGCTTGCAAGCGCATATCGGCGGTCGGCTGGGTCATGAGATGGCCGCCGATCCACTGTCCGATCACCGTGGCCCCAGTGCGCGCGCCGATGGCTGACTCGGCGAGGGTCTTCCCGACCAGCGAACAGCTGGTTTGAATGCGCACTTCGGAGACCTCCAGGGCTCCCAACTGCTGGATCCCAGAGAGACGTGGACTGATGCGTTCGCTCGCCCGAGCCGCAAGCGCCGCCGCGAGAGCGTGACGAGGAGTGAAGACGGCCGTTGCGCCGGCCAGGGCCAGCGGTCGCCGGTGCATCGGCTCCTCCACGAGAGCCACGATATCGCCCTGGAAGTTGGCCTGACGGGCTCCCAGGGTAATGGCAGCGTTCTCTTCATCGCGTCCGTTGGCGACGATCGTGCGCGCCACGCTGACCCTCCCCGCCTTTAGCACCTCATCCTCGGTGCGACAGAAGACGACCGGTATTTGTCGTTCAGCCAAGGTGCGCGCGACCTTCTCATCAGTCTCGACGACGAGCGCGGCAATGCCTCGGGCGCGAAGCTGGTCGAGCAAACTCTCCACGGCGGGACCGTAGCGATAGATGAGGATGTGGTCATGGATCCGGGGTGCTTTCCGCGGCAACTTCGCTTCAAAGCGCTCTTCGAGGAAGGGGATCAAGTAGATGGGAAACACCAGGAAGACGAGAAAAACTCCGCCCAACTGCACCAAGACCACATAGAGCACCATCACCGGATGGTCCCAGTTCATGTCGGAGCCGTAGCCCGTGGTGGTCAAGGTCTCCGCTGCCCACTCGAAACTGTCGAGGAAGTTTCGCGACTGGCCTTCGAGGTAGTACATGAGCCCCATATAGGTGAAGGCCAGGACCACCAGCAGAACCGGGATCGATAGCACTAGGGCAAGGAGGCGTCGCCTTGCCCTATTCACCAGCCGCCTCCACTACGCACCGTCTCCGCTCGAGGTCGAGTCGACCTTCGTCGAATCCGAGGGTGCCAGGTCCGATTCTGCTGCTTGTCGTTCCCGACGAATCAGGGCCAGGTTGCGAAGATAGATGAAAACGCCGGTGGTCTGACCCACGATGAAGACAGGATCCTTGCGATAGATGGCATAGACCAGGACGATCGCTCCGCCCGCCAGGCTGAAGTACCAGAATGCGACCGGAATCACACTTCGACCTTCCCGCTCACTCGACAACCACTGCACCAAGAAGCGCATGAAGAAACACGCCTGCCCGGTAAATCCGACGATCAGCCACAGGGTCTCGGCACTCATACACTGTCTCCATTCATTCGCTGCGATCCCCCGAGATCGGTCGGCACCAAGGCTCTCCGCGCCAGCCACATAACCCCTATGACGTCCAAGATCCCCACCCACAAG
The DNA here is from genome assembly GCA_019911795.1 of Thermoanaerobaculia bacterium. Classification (GTDB taxonomy): domain Bacteria; phylum Acidobacteriota; class Thermoanaerobaculia; order Multivoradales; family JAIOJS01; genus JAIOJS01. The sequence goes on from JAIOJS010000596.1 coordinate 3,091, forward strand.
CGGTTGTGAAAGCTGTACTTTGAGACACCGTGGGCTCGCGGTCGATCCTCCACCATCACCGAGGTCGTCTGGCCTCCGTGCTGCTGCACGAGGGCCGGCAAGAAACGATGCATGTGGGCGAACCTAGGCAATTGAAGGAAGGTCTTTCGAGGCATGACCTTTAGACCGCAGCCCGTATCCGGAGTGTCGTCGTGCAGGAGGCCACGCCGGACCCGGTTGGCGATTCGCGACTGAAATCGCTTCGACCAAGTGTCGCGACGACGACGGCGTTGACCGGCCACCAGCCATACCCCCCCAGATTCGGCGACTCGCCGCTCCGCTTCCCGCAGCAAGGCCAGGAGATCGGCAGGATCATTCTGCCCGTCTCCATCCATGGTTCCCAGCCACTCTCCGCGGGCCGCCATGGCTCCCGTGACCAAGGCAGCGCTCTTGCCGCGGTTCCGCGCGTGGCGCAGGTAGCGCAGTCGGGAATCTCCAGCCGTCAGCCGTTCGAGTTCCTCGAGGCCGATATCCTCGCTCCCGTCGTCGACGAGGAGGACCTCGAACGAAACCTGCCGATCCAACTTGGTAACCACCTCCGCCAGAACCTCAGCCAGGTTCTCACCCTCGTCGTAGAAGGGGATCAATACCGTAAGCAAGGGTGACGCAGAATTCACAGCTGGGTGGGTGGAATCCTCAGGGCGAGGGTCTTGGCGCATAGGAGCGCCATTGTACCGTCAGGTGCTCCACGACGGGGCTACCAGCCACTCCTCTGCTACGATCCAACCCACTCGCCATGACCTCAGACCTTCGCACCACGACTCCTCCGGCGACACGACGAATCGGTGCGGTCCTTCTCTGGATTCTGGCGCTTGCACCGTCGCTGTACTACCTCGTCGAGCTGCCGAACTTCGGTCGCATCCCGTACAACGACTACCACCAGGTTCTCTACGACCTGACCATGGAGGACGGCTTTCAGACCGACCTCCTGACCTGGCTGACGATCCGCTCCAACGAGCACCATGTGACCCTGCCGTCGTTGGTCTATCTCGGCAACTACCTCCTTACGGGAGGAGACAACCGGGGGCACTCGGTGGTCACCCTCCTCTTGATCCTTGGCTCGCTTCTCCTCCTGCACAGTTGGCTTCCCAGGGATCTCCGGCGTCGCTGGCTACCCCACCTCGCCGTCACCCTATTGCTCTCGATCGTTCTCTTCAATCCGGTGCAATCCCACAACATCGTGCTCGGCTTCTCCGGCGTGATGTGGATGCTCTCCAACTTTCTAGCGATCTCGGCCATGACTCTGGTGTGGAAGAGCTCCCGAGATTCTCCGCGTCGTCTCACCCTGGCGATCCTCCTGGGAGTCGGCGGCGCTCTCACCTATTCGAGTAATCTCACCCTCTGGCCGGCGCTCCTCGTCGGTGCACTGAGACGTCGTCTTCCGGTTCGCCAATGGGGTGCTCTCCTCGCCACGACCGCCGCGGTCTACTGGTTCTACGCTGCGACCTTCGTGCGCGCCTCCTCCTCCCCACCCCTGGAGAAGGACGTCACGGCCATCGTGCGCTTCTTCTATGCCTATCTCGGTTCCCTTCTCAGCATCGACAAATCGACGGCCATCACCCTCGGGGCGGCTGGATTGCTCGCCAGCGTCATCACCGGAATTCTGGTCCTCCGCCGATCCCCACCGACGACCAGCATCGAGTTCGATGCCACCCCATGGCTCATGCTGTGGATCTACGCCTTCGGCAATGCCCTGGGTACTGCGATCGGCCGGTCAGGATTCGCCGATATCGGGATCGGTATGGCCTTCTCGTCTCGCTACGCCAACCTCTCCTGTCTCTTCTGGCTCAGCTGGATGGTTCCGGCGGTGGTTCTCCTCCTGAGATGGCGCCAGGAACGGCCCTATGTTCGGGCCGCGACTGCTTTAGCGATAACGGTCCTCCTGGTGTCCCTTGGCCTTGCACTCTTCGAGCGCGGAGATCCCAAATACCGAGACCTCCTACTGCGCGCCAATGCCCAGCCGCTGGCAGCCCTCGCCGCACGCCATCACCTCCCGGAAGAGGACTTCTACACCTCCGTGACCAAGTGGCCTTGGGGGTTCCAACGCGTGATGAACCGCCTCGAGACTCTCCATCACATCCCTTTCGACCGTCCGCCCGAGACCCGATACGCCGCCCTCATCGACGTTGAACGGCTGGAGATACTGCCCAAGAAACGACTCGAGGGTAGACTCGTGCGCACCGAGACCCATCCAGATGTCTACCTTATCGAGGGTTGGCTGCATGCCACCGACCTGCCTCCGGTCCGGCGTGTCCTCTTCCTTGACCCAGAACACCGAGTACGGGGCTTCGCCTTTCCGCGCTCGGACATCGAGATCGATGACGATGATCGAGACATACCGAAGGAACGCCGACGCCAGGTTTCCCAGGTCCGATGGCTGGGAATGGCACGGCCGAGGGGCGTCGAACCGCTCTCGGCGTGGGTACAGTTCGAAGGACAGGAGGCACTGGTGCGCCTGCGGCGGGTTCGGTTTGACGTTCCAGCCGCGGAGGTGCAGCAGGACCCCGAGGATCCCAGTAGCCCGGAACCGAGCCCCCCACCGGAACCACTCGAAGCACAGTAGGCGATTCAGGGAGCCATCGAACCCGAAGCCGTCATTCGAGTTGTCGCAGAAGCTCTTCGACCCGCAGCAGGTCCTCGGCGGTATCGACCCCCGGCGACGAGCCCTCGGTAAGGAGCACGCGCAGCGCCATTCCATTCTCCAGAGCCCGCAACTGCTCGAGGCTCTCGCTCCGCTCCAGCGGCGACGGATCGAAAGCGGCGAGGCGCAAGAGGGAGTGCCGCTGGTAGCCGTAGAGACCGACATGCCGCAACAGTGGCGCCGCACCCGGACTCCGGGGGAAGGGGATCCCGGCGCGACTGAAGTAGAGCGCGCGACCGGTGCGGTCCAGCACTACTTTCACGACGTTCGGATTGCCCAGCTCCTCGGGTTCGGCGCTACTGGCGAGGGTCACGATCTCGTCTCCGGGAAACTCGAGCAAGTGCCTGGCCACCCGACCGACCACCGCGGGATCGATCAACGGCTCGTCGCCTTGGATGTTGATCACGGCCTGTGCCGTCCAGTCCCTGGCGGCCCAGGCGATCCGATCGGTTCCACTGGCGCAATCCTCCGGAGTCCTCTGACACTCTCCGCCAAACGCCCGAACCGCTTGCTCGATCCGGTCGTCGTCGGTCAGCACCACAACCCGGGACAGCTCGGGGACTCGCAGGCAGCGTTCGTAGACGTGCTGGATCATCGGCCGACCAGCGATCTCGAGCAACGCCTTCCCCGGCAGACGAGTCGATGCGTAGCGGGCCGGGATTGCTCCCACCACACCGCCCTTCAGGGGGGCTGATCGGTCACCGAGGTCGGGGTCGGGGT
>JAIOJS010000597.1 GCA_019911795.1 Thermoanaerobaculia bacterium
CTCCCGCCGCTCCGATCACATTCTCATCGACCAGGATCGACGCGGCAAAGGCGTTGGCCGTGGTGATCTGGATCGCGTCGTCGTCTCCCGATTCGAGATCAAGGTGGCGGATCTCGACGTTGTCCATCGCCGCGGCCGAAGCGTCCACCGCCACCGCGACCCCAGTCGTTCGGTGAATCTGTGGCCGAGCATCGGTGTCCATGATCTCCTCCAAGAGCAAGCCGGCCGGCAGCAATGAAACCGGTTCCTCTTCCACCCGCTGGCCGTAGAACTTCTGTCCACTCTTGAGGGTAATCCCCTCGTCGAGAGGGGCATCGGTCTCGAAGAGCAGGATGTAGTGGTCCTCACCCGAAGCCGCTTCCGCTGCGGCTAGAGTCTGGAAGGCATCGGTCGAGCGACCGTCAGCGTTGCCGGCTGGATTGTTGGTGCCATCGATCGTGTCCTCGACGTACCAGACGACATCGCTCACGGTGATCTGGAGAGTCACGGGCACCATGCCGCCATCGCCGTCGACGAGTTGCAGGGTCTCGGTATCTACGCCAGTAAAGCCGATCGGAGGGATGTAGTAGAAGTCACCATCGTCATCGAGGGTAATGATGCCCCCCTGGTCGGTCGCCTCGCTACTCTTCGGAATGAACCCTAGGTTTACAGAATCGGGATCAGAGGGATCGGCCGCGACGAAAGCGTCGGTCAGGTCTACCGTCGAGGCGATCCGTCCTGGTAGACCGGAGTCGTGATCGTCGGCGTCGGGTCCATCGACTCGCAGTAGCGTGTTGCCCACCGCGCTGTAGTTGATGATCGAATTGGTGACCGTCGGTGGGTCGTTGACCGAGACGACCTGCACCGTCATCGGATCGGCCGGACTGGAATCTGTACCGTCGCTCACCACGCAGGTCACTACTCGGTTGGTGGGATCGGGTCCCTGGCTGCTGTTGTCGTAGGTCACCGAACGCAGAACCTGCTGGTAGTTGGCCACGGTGTCCACGCCGGTAAGGGTGAGGACCGGCGCCGCGTAGGAAGCAGAGATCGCGGTGCCTCCGGTAGCCCCGGCGAGGGCCTCCAAACCAGCATCCAGAAGGTTGGTGATCGTCATCGAAGCGGATTGAAGGTTGGCATCGTCCGCATCGGACACCAGCAACGCATTGTTGATGGTGACCGGGCCGCCATCTTCCATGAAGACCGCAACGCTGCCGCCCCCCGAGCAGACCGGCGCATCGTTCATTGCAGTCACGGTGATGGTGAACATCTGCGGCGGTGAACTGTCGTCGCCACCGCTGGCGATACCGCCATCGTCCATGAGTACAACCGTCACCGTCGCCAGACCCGAGGCGTCGGGTGCGGATTCGTAGGTAAGCGTTCCGGTGATGGCATCCACCGCGGGCTGCGAAGTGAACAGAGCATTGTTGTCGTTGGTCACTACGAAGGTGAGAATCTGCGTCCCACCGTCGCCGTCGTCCATTCCGGTGGCCCACCCGACGTCCGACTGCGGACCCGCGTCCTCGTCGACCGATTGATTAGCTCCGCCGGTAAAACTCGGTTCGTCGTTGACACAGGTCACCGTCACCGCCACCGCTCCCGTCGACCCACCGTTCAAGGTGTAGGTGAAGTCGTCCGTCGGGGTGCCATCGTTGCAGACATCGGCGGCGATCTGATAGCTCAACCCTGCTCCCCCACCCGTGATCGCCACGACTCCCTGGGCGGGTTGCGTCACGGACTCGATCAGGATCGGACCGCCGTCGGGGTCGATGTCGTTGATCAAGACATCGATGGCCGTCGTGCCCGAGTCCTCCAGCACCGTCAAAGCATCATCGACCGCAGTCGGAGGAACGTCGCGGAAAACATCGAAACGGAAGGCGATCGTCGTCCCATCGTCCGAGAGGACAGCGAAGCCGGCAATGATGTCCACATCGAGGGCGTCGCCCACTGGATCCAAACCGATCGTGTCCTCGATGCCAGTCCAGTCCAGCGGATCCCCGTCGAGAATGATCGTCCCAAGGGCCCACAGCACCCCACTACCGCCCGTGAAAACCACTAGCCAGAGCACCAGCGTTGCGCCCGCACCTGGGTGTCGACGCAGCAAGAGTGCTCCGGCGAGGCCGAGGAGAAGACTCAAAAACAGCAGTCCCCAGGTCGACGTCGTCGGGATCTCGGCTACCGGCTCATCGAGTCCCATCAGGAGCAGCGGAGCACCCGTCGGGCTTC
>JAIOJS010000598.1 GCA_019911795.1 Thermoanaerobaculia bacterium
CACCAGACAAGCCTGAGCTTACTGGCTCTGGCCGGGAGTAGGCGCCAGGAGTCTTTGGAAGGCGCCCGGGGCTGGTAGCCCGTTGGCGAGAGGGAACTTGCGCTGCGAGAGTTTCTACGCCCCGGCCCCTACTCTCCAGCGACGAGGCGCAAGGCTCGATCGCGTAGAGATATCGCTTCATCCCAGGCTGGATCGATCTTCAGAGCGCGTTCCGCACTCTCTAGTGCGTGTTTTGGAGAAAACGTCAACTGGGCCGCAGCCAGCATCGTCAAGACGGCGACGAACGGTGCGGTTGACCCCGCTACTGCCGTTGAGCATTCAGTCGGGTCCATGGACTCGTAGATCTCAATCGATTTCAAGAAACAGAAAGCTGCTTTTCGCGCTAGTCCGGCCACCATGTACGCGGTCCCAAGTCCGCTCCAGGCATGAACCAGATCAGGGCGTAGACCAACAGATCGCTTGAACGCGGCGATGGCTGGCTCAGTCTGCTTCAGGTCGAGGAGTAGACATCCCGCATGAGCATGGACGAGTGCATCGTTGGGTGAGAGAGCCAGGGCCCTTTCCATGGTCTCCAGGGCTGCCGCCTCATCTCCCTTCGTCTGCAGTGTCTCAGCCTTCAGTGCCAATCTTCCAGGCTCGCTCTCGCTCCACTTCATGGTCGCAACTCTAGCCTGGGCACGACGGTCCTTGCTGGCCATCACTGGATCGACCTGTAGACGCAGTCTTCGCCCGAGAGGGGGCAAGGCAGTCAACCAGTTGGTTCGAGGCCGAGTCTTTCACTCCGGGGCGAAGAGCCAACGGGACGTTGGCGTTCCAAGGCGGGGTGGCCCTTTGGTCGGCCTGGGCCTTGCGGGGTAGCAGGTGGGCCTCCGAAGGCACTGGGAGAGGTGTCCCGGGAGGAGTTTCAATCACTTGGTTCGATAGCAGCCAGGGACCTCGCAGAAGGAGCACTCGCCATGATGAAAGCAGCGCGAATCCAGATCGAACTCGACCCAGCGCACCCTAACTGGGAGTCTGTCAAGGACGGCAAGGCGCTGACGAGAACGTACAAGTTCCCGAACTTTCGGGCGGCGATCGCCTTCGTGAATTTCGTGGCGGAGCTGGCGGAGGCGGCGGATCATCATCCGGATATCGACGTTCGCTACTCGAAGGTTACGTTGACGCTGTCGACGCATTCGGCGGGTGGGGTGACGGAGAAGGACTTCGCGTTGCTGCGGGAGATTGATCATCTGGGGTAGGGCGAGGCGTTGGGCTTGCCGAGCTATAGTCAGATTCCATGAGGTTCTGGGGAACGGCTAGGCATCGGTGGTGCACGTTGCGAAATAGCCCCGGTCGCGGCTTTTGCAACCCGCCTCGAATGTCGCGACGACAGGATTGGGCTGGCCGATTTGGACTGGTGCTCCTCCTTTCTGCGCAAGCACTCTCAGGCCAACTGCGTGTTGCTGACGGTACTGGATCCCCGGTAGATCCGGGCGAGTGTGCCGATGGATTGGTTCAGGATGATGGCACAGTGGAGGCAGCCTATGGTGTCGACCCCGTAACCCAGCGTTTCGCAATAGTTGAAGCATTCCCGGCTGCCGAACTCGAAGGGCACCTTGACACGGTCTGTGTTTGTTTGAAGGCAGACATGGGCTTTCCTCCTAGTCTTGATCGGGAGTTGGATTTCAGGATCGTTGTCTATGATGACGATGGCCCTGGGAATGCCCCGGGGTCCCTTTTGGCGGCTGTGCCCGACACCGCTCTAGAGATGCCGATTCTGCTGCCCGGTGCCGTCTTCTCCGTCTCTGTTGACTTGCGCCCAGGATCGCTCCCCGAGTCCGGGACCATTTTCTTGGGTCTAGACTGGAACCCAATTCTGGAAGGTGCTGCCTTCTTTGTGTGCGCGGATCATGATCAACCACCGCGCAGCGGCTACTTTCTGGCTGAAGGAATCGTACCGGATTGGACCCCTATCGGTGATGTTTTTCCGGGATACGGTGGCATGGTGATTCGAGCCAAGAATGATCGGGCGGTCATTGACGTACCTGCCGCCGATAGCAGCGGCCTGCTCGGACTCACGTGGCTTGTGGCAGTGACGGGGCTGATTCTTCTTCGGCGAATGGCTCGAGGCCAGGCCAGGTAACGCCGGCGGTAGGATCGGGTAGCGTAGGTCTCGGAGAGACGTCCTCGGGATACTGCACCAGACAAGCCTGAGCTTACTGGCTCTGGCCGGGAGTAGGCGCCAGGAGTCTTTGGAAGGCGCCCGGGGCTGGTAGCCCGTTGGCGAGAGGGAACTTGCGCTGCGAGAGTTTCTACGCCCCGGCCCCTACTCTCCAGCG
>JAIOJS010000599.1 GCA_019911795.1 Thermoanaerobaculia bacterium
TCGAGCGCGGCGACGAGCGCAAGGCCCAAAGGGACCAATATCTGGAAGAAGCTCTCGCCATCTTCCAGCGGACAATCGAGCTCGACCCCGAGAACGTCACCGCCCACTACAACCTCTCCCGTCTCTACCAGCGACTCGGCAACAAGGAACTGGGCGACGAGCATCTCGCCCTCTACCAGAAGTACAAGCCCGACGACAACGCTCGCGATCAGGTCATAGCCCGGCACCGAGCCGCCCACCCGGCCGCCGATCATGCCGCCCAGGCCATCGTCGTCTACGACCTACGGCGTCCCGGAGCCTACGAGTTGGATGGTGAGGGGGTCGGCAAGGCCGAGGAGTTCGCGTTGCATTTCTCGGGACCGGGCCCGGTCGCCGGGGTCGACTAGATTGAAGACGGAGAACAGTCCGCTTCCGAGAACCCAGACCGCCAACCAGTAGTCCAGGGAATGATCCGCCGACGCACGCCGCTCGCCAGCCCTGGATTTCGTTCCGCCGGCATCCGGAAGCGGGTTCGCGCACTGCGGGTCGGCTGCCTCGCCCTCCTCTGCTCCCTGGCCCTCCCGGGGCTAGGACGGTCGGCCGCGGCCGAGTCGCCCGCCTCGTCGGAGAGTGGGACTCCAATCGTCCCACAAGGCCTCGCGATCCAACACTGGACGGTCAAGGACGGACTGCCGGTCGATGGAATCAACGATCTCTATCGAGAGCCCAATGGATACCTCTGGGTCGCCACTTCCGACGGCCTGCTTCGCTTCGACGGCGATCGATTCGAACGATTTCACACCGGCAATACGCCGCAACTCGGATCCAACCGAATACTCCATGTGACCGGCAATCCCGACGGTAGCCTCTGGGTTCGGACCGAGGGCTTCGGCACGGCATTCTTCCGAGACGGCGTTTTTCAACCCTTGACGTTCGAGGGCGAACCTCCTCGGCCGATAGGACCCGTCTACGTCACCACGTCCGGTGCCTGGCTGGGGACTGGTCGGGGACTCTACCGGATCGATTCCGCATCCCTCATCGCCCACCCGGCAACGGACCCAGCCCACGGACCGATTCAGCGGATACTCGAAGCCGAGGAGGGAGTCCTGTGGATCCTTACCTGGACCTCGATCGGCCGTTGTGATGGAAGCGAGGTCGAGTGGCTGAGGCCTGCTGGGGTTCCGACCGAGGGGCTGCGAGACATCGCCCAGGATCGCGAGGGGGAGTTGTGGATCGCATCCAACTCCGGACTCTACGTCGGTAGTGCAGAGCAGTTGGACCGCTTGATCGCCGGTGAGTTCTGGCAGGTCGTGGCTTCTGAAGATCGAGTCTGGGCCAAAGGCGAAACCGGAACCCTGGAACTGGACTCCGGCCGGCGGGCCGTGCACCTCACCACAGGCTCCTTCTTCAACTATGTGCTCGCGGCGACCGGAGACTGGTTCAGCGACGGCCAACTCCTGAACTGGCGAGGGCACACCTTGAGTATCGATGGCCTCCGAGGTGCGATCTCTGCTCTGCTCACCGACTCGGAAGGTACCGCATGGGTAGGAACCCCAAGAGGGCTATTCGCCCTCCGTCCCGGAATCGTGTCGAGCGTTGGGACGGCTGAGGGCCTCGCTTCGGACTCCGCCTATTCTCTGGCCGAACAAGCAAACGGGGCGATCTGGGTTGGCATGCGACGGGGCGGAGTCAGTCGCCTGACCGGCTCCACCGTAGAATCGTTTGGGCTAGAGGCCGGCCTCGATCAAGAGATCGTCCTCGGCCTCCACGTTGATCGTGGTGATCAACTCTGGGCTGGTACCGAACGACTCTTTTCCTGGGATGGCGATCACTTTGTCCTCGAGGCCGGCCTCGACCGTTCGCGGATTCTCGCCATCAGCGATGGCCCCTCGAGCTTCGGCAACGGGAGCCTCCTCGTAGGCAATGCCCAGGGCCTATGGATACGGCGCAGCGGCAGCTGGACAAGCCTGACCGAACGGGACGGATTGCCCCCGGGGGGAGTTCGCACCCTGCTCGTCGATCGCGATGATGCCCTATGGATGGGCACGACCACCGGCGGCATCGCTCGATGGCAAGACGACCAGATCCTGCGCATTACGACCCTCGATGGCCTGCCCAGCAATCGTATTCGTGCTCTCTGGCAAGGCCCGGATGGAAGTCTCTGGATCGGTACCGAGGACGTCGGTCTGGCGCGCCTCAGGCTCGGAGGAACCGAATCGATTGCCATTCAATCGATCGACGAGAGCCAAGGCCTCTTCGACAACAGCATTCACAGCATCGTCCCCGACGGCGAGGGGCGCCTATGGATGAGTTCCAACCGCGGCTTGTTCACAGTGGCCCTTTCCGAACTGGACGCCTTCTTCGCTGGCGAGGCGTCCTCGGTCAATTCGGTGGGACTGGATGACAGGGACGGAATGCGGAACCGCGAGGCCAATGGCGGCACCGGATCGAGTGGTCTCAGGGCCTCAGACGGCCGCCTATGGTTCGCAACCCAGGGAGGCGTCGCGGTGCTCGATCCCGCCACCGTGGCCGGCGACGTCCTCGGTCCTCCGGTCCGAATCGAGGCCGTGAAGCTCGGCAAGGAACCAAGCCGCGCCCTACCTCCCCCCCAACTGCTCGAGCTAGCCCCCGAAGAGCGCAACTTCGCCTTGACCTTTACGGCGCTATCGCCCGTCGACGCCGACCGGATCACGTTCCGCTACCAACTTGATGGCTACGACCCCACATGGATCGATGCCGGTGCGCGTCGCGAGGCCTCGTACGCCAAGGTCCCGGCCGGCGACTATCTGTTCCGGGTCGAGGCGAAGTATCCCGCTGGTTCATGGCGTGGCACGAACGAGAACTTAAACATTCACGTCGATCCCTACTTCCGCGAAACGCTCGCATTTCGCGTGCTGTGCATCAGCGGCATCCTGGTGGCCATGATCCTCCTCCTGCTCCTTCAGGCCCGGCGGCTTGCCAGCCGGCGTCGGGAACTGGAACGGCAGGTCGAGGAGCGAACCCACGAGCTATCGACTGCTCGCGACCAAGCCATCGCCAATCATCGACTGATCGCAGCACAGACTCTCGAGTTGGAGAAGCAGGACCGCCGGCGGAGCGAACTGGTCGGCAACATCTCTCACGAACTGCGAACGCCGCTGGCCCTGACCCTGCAGCCTCTCGACCAACTTCTCGAGAACCCAGCCAGCCCCTGGAGCCCCGAGGTCGAGGCACAGCTGAATCTGGCGCGCATGAACTCACGCCGGATTCTCGACCTCGCCGACCAACTGCTCTATGCGTCGTTCGAGGACGGCGAACGGCCCCGGCTCGAAGCCACCGTGGGCGACCTGCGACCGGTTCTCGAGGAGATCGCTCAGTCCTATCTCTCGATGGCCGGCGAACAGGCGGTGAAGCTGACGGTCGATCTCGGGGGCGAGCGGCTCGGGGCACGGTTCGACCGGGACTCGGTCCACAAGATCGTCGGCAATCTCCTCTCCAACGCCTTCAAGTTCTCGCCTCCTGCAGGAGTGGTGCAGTTCACGGCCCGCCGGCTCGGCAACTCCCTTCAGGTCGCGGTTCGCGACGAAGGATCGGGCGTCCCCGAAGCAGACCGGGAACGGGTCTTTGAGCGCTTTGTCAGCCTCGGAGAGCGCTCCGGCCTGGGAGTCGGACTCCACCTGGCTCGGTCTCTCGCCGAGAACCTGGGCGGCACTCTGACAATCGAGACGAACCGAGAAGCCCAGACCCGAGGCGCCACCTTCGTCTGGACAACTCCACACTCCGATATCCCGGCTGACGCGATCGCGGATTCAACTCCGGCTCCCTTGCGGTCTAGCGCTCAGCCGAAGCGCAGCGAGAGACCCACAACTCCCGCCACGATCCTGGTGGTCGAAGACCATCCGGACCTCCGTCGCATGGTTCGGGAAGCCCTCGCCCACCACTACAAGATCATCGAGGCGAGCCACGGAGGAGAAGCGCTCGACGCCATCGCCTCGCGGGACACTCCCCCGGACCTCATTCTCTCCGACGTCATGATGCCCGTCATGGACGGCTTTGCTCTGTTCAAGAGCCTGCGCACCAACCTGGCGACCTCGACGATACCCTTCGTCTTCCTCACTTCACGGGCTCTCAAGACCGATCGACTCGCCGCTCTTGGGCTCGGCGCCTCTGACTACGTCACCAAACCCTTCCACGCCACGGACCTGCTGGCGCGCGTACGTAGCCTCCTCGATCCGGGCGTCCAGCCCGCAGCACCGATCCCGGAACCCGATCGAGACCATGCCCTGACTCCCGATGAACGCGTCTTCCTAGCCCGACTCGAGAAGGCGATGGACCAGGGACATCCGGATCCCGACTTCGGGGTGGAACAGCTGGCCGCGGCGATGGCGATGGATCGGTCGCACCTCTTCCGACGCCTACGCGACCTCCGCGGCGTATCCCCTTCGAGTCTGCTGATCGAACGCCGGCTCGAAGCTGCGGTCGAGCTGCTCGAGAGCTCCGAGATGAAGGTCTCGGGAATCGCCTATGCCGTCGGCTTCAAGAGCGTTCAGCACTTCTCGCACCGCTTCCGCAAGCGCTTCGGCGTCCCCCCATCCCTCTACGGAAGCGACGCATACCCGGGCCCTCCCAACTAGTGATTCCCTAGAAACTGGCCCCGATGCGCCGGAGATCTGCAACATGCAGACAACATCCGGCAACCTCCAGCTAAGCCATCGCATAGCTACCAGGTCTAGTCTCTGAAGCTCGGACAGCAACTAGAAAATGCGTCCCGGCGCAGAACCAGGATGCCTGGGACGAGAGGAGTGGTCGAATGGTCTACCGTCACGCGTCGAGAGATTGTCCCGTTTCTTTGTGCAACCCAGGAGCGTCTCTGTACAACCCAGGAGGGTCGCTCCTGCGGCGAGCCCAGGTCGGACTCATCGTCCTACTCGGATTCTGCGCTGCGCCGACAATGGGCCAGGGGTACGCCGAAAGCTGCACGGCCGGACTCTGCACGCAGACCTTCACTCTTTCCGCCGGGTGGAATGCCGTCTGGTTGGAGGTTCAGCCCGAACCCGACGACTCCGAGACCGTCCTGCAGGGACTACCCCTCGATAGTGCATGGAGCTGGGATCCCCAGCTCGGGCGCGTCGAGTATGTCCAGAACCCTACGGAGCCCAGGTTAAAGGCCTCGAACTTTCTCGGCTACTTTCCTCCCGATCGGCCCGAGTCCTTCGTCAACAATCTGCAGCGCATCAAGAGCAATCGCCCCTACCTCCTCAAACTCACCAGCGCGGCGAGTTGGAGTGTCACCGGCCGACCAGCCGTCCGCCCACCCCGTTGGGCTCCGGACTCCTTCAATCTGGTCGGCATGCCGGTCGACAACACCGCTCCGATCAGCTTTGCGTCGTACTTCGCCCAGTCGCCGGCCCACGCCGGTAGCGCCATCCGCCGACTCGACCCCAGCGGTACCTGGCAAACGATTCCTGCCTCCTCGACCATGCGACCGGGCGAGGCATTCTGGATCGAGACAAACGGCGGTTCGAGCTACGCCGGTCCTCTTAGTGTCACGGTACCGATGAACGACGGTCTCGACTTCGGAGAGACGATCGACAAACTCCAACTACGGATCGACAACCGAAGGACCACGCCGCAGGCGACCCGAATTGAAGTCGACGCCTCGGCGCTGGGTCGGTTGTCCTACCGTCACGAAAAGCCCAGCGACCCAACCCGGAGCGAGTGGCCGCTACTGCCCCCCCTCTATCAGTT